>NZ_JBBDNQ010000048.1:0-9004 GCF_040877505.1 Pseudohongiella sp. | reverse complement strand
CAAGCGCGCACTTTATCCTGTCTGCTGACATTGATCTGACTGAGGCCACCAGAGAAGGTGGCGATTACTGGCATGGTGGACTGGGTTGGGAGCCAATTGGAGAGGCTAGCCCACTCGCTCCAATATTCAGCGGCAGCCTGAATGGCAACGGTTTTAAGATCATAGGGTTGTACATTAACCGTACTGCAGACAGTGTAGCCTCAGACAACATCGGACTCTTTGGCATGATCCGCGGAACGGCGACACTGACCGGTTTGGCGCTGGAAGCGGTGGAGATCACCGGCCGCAATTTTGTTGGTGGTTTGGTGGGTATTCTGACCTTCCAAAAATCCAGGATCGAGCAAAGTTATGTGACGGGCAGTGTGACTGGCACCGGAGGTTCGGTTGGTGGCTTGGTGGGTCAATTAAGCGCCAATAGTACCATCGATAACAGTTATGCCTCAGCAGCTGTGAGCGGTGCTGGTGGTTTGGCAGGTGCGGTCAATGAGGGCGCGATTACCAACAGTTACGCTACAGGCAACGTCAGCAGCAACGATTCATTCATCGGTGGTTTGGTCGGACGCTTAAACCTCGGCACGATCAGCAGCAGTTATGCCACTGGAGCCGTGAGCGGAGACGGTGATGTTGGCGGTCTGGTGGGAGCATTCGGTGGGTCAAGTAGTGATTCGATTACGAACAGTTATGCCACCGGAGATGTCACCGGCAACAGCAGAGTCGGTGGCCTGGTGGGTCGGTTCATTATTGGAGTCGTGAACAACAGCTACGCGATTGGCGGCGTCAACGACGGGGGTACCGAGATTGGTGGTCTGGTGGGCTGGCTTAATTTAGATAACGCAACAATCACCAACAGTTACTGGAACACCGAGACCACGGGGCAGGGCAGCTCGGCTGGCTCGGATGACGCGTTTGGCCTGACGACCGCTCAGATGCGTGTTCAGGCATCGTTTGCCGAGTTTGATTTCACGACTACCTGGCAGAACCAGCCGGGACTTTCCTTCCCCGCGCTGCGATCCGTTTTGCAGAGTCCCGCGCCGGGGTTGCTCGTTGCGCCGGACGCCCCGGTTATAGGCAGTCCGGCCAATCAGGCGGTGGACGTGGCACGTCAGCCGGTGCTGGACTGGAACGCCGCCTCAGAAGGGGCCATGACTAACACTTATGATTTGCAGGTGTCGGCTAACGAGACTTTCTCCTCTTATATCGTCAATCAGACGGGCCTCACCGACACCGAGTACGAGATAACCGCTGATCTGCCGGCCGGCGCCAGGATCTACTGGCGTGTGCGAGCGGTCAATGCGGCAGGCGAGGGCGCCTGGAGCGAAACCAGGTTCACCACCCGCCTCCTTGGAGCAGGTACTGAGATTGATCCCTTTCAAGTCGCCACGCCGGTGCAGCTGGATGCGATTCGCAACAGTCTGTCCGCGCACTTCGTACTCACCGCGGATATTGACCTGACAGATGCCACCAGAGGGGAAGGTGAGTTTGCGAATGGCGGAGACGGCTGGGAGCCGATTGGCTCAAGTTCTGCAGCATTTACCGGAAGCCTTGATGGTGACGAGTTCAAGATCACCGGCTTGCATATTGATCGTCCCCAAACATTTAATGTTGGTCTATTTGGAGTAAGTTCTGGAGCGGCACTGATCGGCTTGGCCCTAGAATCGGTGGACGTCACCGGCCGAAGTTATGTTGGTGGTTTGGTGGGCCGGGCAGATAGCATCAATGACAGGATTGAAAATAGTTACGTGACTGGCAGTGTGACTTCCCCCCCCCCTGCCTTTGGATTTTCGTTCGGTAACTCGGGTGGCCTGGCAGGGAGATTCTCCGGCACCATTGATAGCAGTTACGCCTCAGTCACCGTGACTGGAACCAGCTCTGTTGGCGGTCTGGTTGGTTCAACCCTCAACCAAAGTACAATCACCAATAGTTATGCCACCGGGGATGTCACTGGCAATAGCAGGGTCGGCGGCCTGATTGGTCTTTCCGATACGGGGACGGTGAGTAACAGCTACGCGATTGGCAGCGTCAACGACGGGGTTGCCGGAGCCGAGATTGGTGGTCTGGTGGGGGCTGGTGGTAATGAAGAAACAATCACCAATAGTTACTGGAACACGGACACCACGGGCCAGGACATCTCGGCTGGTGGTACTGGCCGGACCAGCGAGGAGATGCGTCAGAAGGCCTTGTTTGCCGGGTTCGGTTTTGATTCGACCTGGCAGATTCAGGAAGGGGTGGCGTTCCCGGTACTTCGAGGCAATACACAAAACCCGCCGCCGGGAGAGACGATAGTGACGCCTGCACTGCCAGCAACCTCGACACCTCCGGTTGTTAATGGCGAAACCCAGGGCGGCGTGTTCACCGGCAACGTCAGCATCAACCCGGGCGGTGTGCTTAATGGTGGCCAGATCACGGGCACCGTGCAGAACAGCGGCGAGATTCGGGGTGATGTGACACTTGGCGCTGACACTGTGATCAACGGCGGCAATGTGTCTGGCAATATCAGTGGCAATCCGCAGCAACCAGCTCAGATCAATGGCGCCAGGGTTACCTCCGGTGCCCGCCTGAACAATGTGGTCATTGGCAGTGATACGGTGCTGGACCCGGATGTGCAGTTGGGGCCAAACGTACGTTTTGCCTCACCTGATGCGATTCCGCCCGGTATCGATCTGACCAACGCATTGCCGTTCAGGAGCTGGGCGGGCGGTGACGGCCGTAACGTACCCGATCTGTCAGGCAATGTGCTGACGCCGGTGGACGGTTTCACACCCGAACGCACCATAGACTCATTCCGTGTGCCGGAAGGCTTTGAACAGGGCCAGGCCAGGCAGGACGGCGACACCGGTGAGCTGGTTATTATCAGTGGAAATGTACGCGCCACCGTATTGCCCGGCCGGGTACGCCAGGCCTCGCCTGATCAGGAAGAGGGCGTGTTCATCTCTGACGATGGCGATATCGTCTGGATCACCGCCGATGGCAAAGAGGTGACCAGCCAGCCGGTGGTGGCGAACCGGTCGGTGTTCAGCAACGTGCTGGGCGAACTGGGTCTTGAGTCGCAGTTTGGCGACAGCGCAAACCTGCGCCTGACCAACCCTGCCACCGGTGGCAACAACCTCGGCTTCCTGTCAGTCAGGCCGGAAGTGCTGTCATTCCCGGCGACGGCTGCCGAGGAAGAGGGTTTATACTTCCGGCCGGTGCCGGGTCTCAACGGCGCCTCTGTTGCCATCATGGTATTCAGAGATGAAGACGGTAACCTGATGCAGCAGGATCTGGTGCCGGTGCCATCCGATTGGCCGGCCTTAAAATCCAATCTGGCATCAACGCCGGGGCTCAGTGATGTGCGCATCGATACCCAGGGCATCTTGTCAGTGTCGGTAGATGGGCAAACGGTACGGGGTCAGATGCAATACGATGTGATTGCCGGTGACCCGGATGCCGACGACGTGCCTGCGGAGGGCTCTGTACTGACACCGGCGGGCGATGTTAACGGTGACGGTACCGATGATTTCCGGGTGCTGTACGCCGATGGCAGCAGCCAGCTGTTGCTGATTTTCAGCAATGCTCAGTAAGCCAAAGGTTATCACGAAGGGAGGTGCGGGCTGAGGGGCAGGTGGCAACGAGCGACCAATCAGGCCGCGCTTTTCCGCAGTGAATCTGCCCGAAACAGCGCGAGGATTGTCTGAATCCCGAGCGCAAAGCGCGAGGTTGAGTTCCGCAGCGCCGGGCAGATTCACGGAGGAAGCGGTCGGTCGCGACTGCCACCTGCCCCTCAGCCCGCACCGTCAAGCGAAGCCCCGAGCATGGAACAAAAAAAAGGGCCGGAAGTAACTGTTTATCAGATACCTCCGGCCCTTTTCCGATGAGCGTTTGAGAAAGTCCTATATCGCCTTCTTCATCGCCGTCATGTAAGAACGCAAGCGACGACCAACGATCTCGATCGGATGGTTGCGCAGGCTTTGGTTGACGGCGATCAGCTCGGCGTTGTCGACGTTGTTGTCTTTGACGCTGAGACCTTTGCCGATGACATCGGTGTCGACTTTCTGCATGAAATCCTTCAACAACGGCACACATTCGTGCGAGAACAGGTAACAGCCGTATTCAGCCGTATCGGAAATCACCTTGTTCATCTCATACAGCTTCTTGCGTCCGATCAGGTTGGCGATCAGCGGGGTTTCGTGCAGCGACTCATAATACGCAGACTCCTCGATGATACCGGCTGCGGTCATGGTCTCGAACGCCAGCTCAACGCCCGCTTTCAGCATGGCCACCATCAGGATGCCGTTGTCATAGTATTCCTGTTCGGAAATATCCATGCTGCCAGCCGTGGATTTCTCGAAGGCAGTTTCTGCGGTCTGCTCGCGCCAGGTCAGCAGTTTTTTGTCGTCATTGGCCCAGTCTTCCATCATGTCGCGGGAGAATTCGCCAGCGATGATGTTGTCCATGTGCTTCTGGAACAGCGGCGCCATGATGTCCTTGAGCTCCTGGGCCAGTGAATTGGCAACCAGCTTGGCCGGGTTGGACAGGCGATCCATCATGTTGGTGATGCCGCCGTGCTTCAGGCCTTCAGAAACCACTTCCCAGCCGTGCTGGATCAGTTTGGAGGCGTAACCGGCATCCACGCCTTTTTCGATCATGCGGTTGTAGCACAGGATGGAACCGGCCTGCAGCATGCCGCACAGAATGGTCTGCTCACCCATCAGGTCGGATTTGACTTCCGCGATGAAAGACGACTCCAGCACGCCGGCACGATGACCGCCGGTGGCAGCCGCGTACGCCTTGGCGATGTCCAGACCGTCGCCATTGGGGTCGTTCTCGGCGTGCACGGCGATCAGTGTCGGTACACCAAAACCGCGTTTGTACTCTTCACGCACTTCGGTACCCGGGCACTTGGGAGCAACCATGACCACGGTCAGGTCGTCACGAATCTGCATGCCCTCTTCCACGATGTTGAAACCGTGAGAATAGGCCAGACAGGCACCTTTTTTCATCAGCGGCATAACCTGTTTTACAACGGCCGTGTGCTGCTTGTCCGGCGTCAGGTTCAGGACCAGATCAGCCTGCGGGATCAGGTCTTCGTAGGTGCTGACAGTAAAACCGTTCTCTGAGGCGTTTTTCCAGGACTGACGCTTCTCGGCGATCGCTTCTGCACGCAGGGCGTAGCTGATGTCCAGACCGCTGTCGCGCATGTTCAGGCCCTGGTTCAGGCCCTGGGCGCCACATCCGACGATCACTACTTTTTTGCCCAGCAGACGATTAACGCCGTCAGCAAACTCGGTGCGATCCATAAAGCGGCATTTGCCCAGTTGCTGCAGCTGCAGGCGCAGGGGCAGGGTGTTGAAGTAGTTCATGTTGGTTTTCCTCGGGGCTGTTTATCCGGCAATTGTAAAATTCGGGGTGGATGATAAATGTTTGTCACGGTTGCGTAAAATGATATATTTGCAATTAACTATTTCACTAATCGCAATAACGGTGATGCCAATCTCTCAAGCACGCAAACTTTCAGGCCCTGAAGCCGTCAGGCAGGCGCTGTCATGGATTTAAAAGATCTCCGGTTGTTTCTCCATCTAAGCAAGACCCTGCATTTTGCCAGAAGCAGCAAAGAATTACATATCAGTGCGTCGGGCCTGACACGGGCCATACAGCGTCTAGAGGAAGAGTTCGGGGTTGCTCTGTTCGAGCGTGATAACCGCACCGTACGCCTGACCCCGGCAGGTTTGCAACTGCGCGACTATGCGGTGCCGACCCTGGATCAGTTGTTACAGCTGAAATCCGCTTTGCAGCGCGGCGGTGAAGATCTGCGCGGGACCCTCAGTCTGTTCTGTTCGGTGACCGCCAGCTACAGCTTCCTGCATGAGTTGCTGCAGCAGTTTCGCGCCGTCTATCCGCAGGTTGAATTGCAGTTGCATACTGGCGATTCGGCACTGGCGCTGGAGCGGGTCATGGCGGGGCAGGATGATATCGCCATTGCGGCGATGCCTGATCAGCTGCCGGAGTCACTGGCCTTCCTGCCGCTGGGCGAGTCGCCGCTGGTCTGTATCGGGCCGGTGTTGCCATGCCCGGTTCGACAGCTGCTGGAGCAGGGCAGGCACAGCGGTGAGTATGACTGGCAAGCGCTACCGGTGATCATGCCGGAGACAGGGCTGGCGCGCTCGCGCCTGGAGCAGTGGTTTGCGCAACGCGGGCAGAAGCCGCGGGTGTATGCCCAGGTCAGTGGTCATGAAGCCATGGTCAGTATGGTCAGCCTGGGCTGTGGTGTCGCCGTGGTGCCCAGAGTCGTTGTCGACAACAGCCCGGTCAGTGACCGCATCGAAATATTGCCGGTGATGCATGAGTTGCGACCGTTCACGGTGGGCCTGTGCGCGCGGCGCCGCAAGTTCGCCAATCCGTTGGTCAATGCGTTGTGGCAGGTCGCCGCTGCAGGTCAGCAATAGCGTCACCGATGTCTGCGAGCAGGTCTCGCAAGCGCCTGCCGGATGTGTATAATCAGAGCTTGAGATTTGTCAGGGGTAGGGTATGACGACGGAAAAAAATCCGCAAAATGACGATGCTAAGGATCAGGACGACAGCTTTATACCAATAGACGAACACGAAGAGTTTGTCTCGCAGGATGGCAAGAAAATCAGTCGCAAAGGCATTTATCTGTTACCTAATCTACTGACGCTGGGCGCCCTGTTCGCCGGTTTTTACGCCATCATTGCGGGCATGAACGGTAATTTTAATGCGGCCGGCTGGGCGATACTGATCGCGGCAATCCTTGATGGCCTGGACGGCCGGGTGGCGCGCATGACCAATACCCAGAGCGCGTTCGGCGCGCAGTTCGACAGCCTGGCCGATATGGTGTCATTTGGGGTGGCGCCGGCGTTGATCGTGTTCAGTTGGACGCTGTCGTCTATCGGGAATGCGGGCTGGGCGGCAAGCTTTATCTTCATGTCGTGTGCAGCGCTGCGACTGGCGCGTTTTAACGTGCAACTGGGCACCGTCGATAAGCGGTTTTTTATGGGGCTGCAAAGCCCGGTGGCGGCCGGTCTGGTCACCTTCGTGGTCTGGGTTGCCTATAAGTATGATATCCAGCCGGGCGTGTGGTTTTCCGGCGCAACGGCCGTGCTGACAGCGTTTGTGGGCCTGCTGATGGTATCGAACTATCGTTATTACAGCTTTAAGGAGATCCATTTCAAGGGTACAGTGCCCTACGTGGTGTTCCTGATGGCGGTGGTGCTGCTGGTGGTGATTGCTCAGCGTCCGCATGAAGTTTTACTGTTGATGTGTGTTGTTTACGCTATTTCCGGTCCGGTTATTGCGCTGTACCGAAAAATCTCGGTGCGCAAACGTAAAACCGAGAGCGATCCGGAAACGTAACAAGGTCCAGATTCTCGTGAAACGCCGGGCCGAAAGGGCCCTGCATCCGATGCCCGCCTGAGGGCGTGAGAGGTTTAACTATGTTGATCAAGTCAGCCCCGGACATCCTGTCGTCGGAGATTACGCCGGAGTCGGTTTACCGCAATCGAAGACAATTTATGGGTGATGCCCTCAAGTTTGGTGCTGCGGCCGGTGGCCTGGTAGCCATGCCGGGTGTCGCTTTTGGTGCCTCGGGTGATGGCTTGCGTGCCCGTGCCCCTGCTGACATGGAGCGTTCGGCCCCGGCCGCCTGGTGGCAGGACAAGTTTGCCAGCATCGAGGCCGCAGAGCGTGGCGGTCAATTCTGGACCGATGAAGATCTGACGCCTTACCGTGATGTCGTGACGTACAACAACTTCTACGAGTTTGGTACTGACAAGTCGGATCCCTTCCAGAATGCACAGAGTTTTGATGCCGATCCCTGGTCGATTGAGATAACCGGTGAGGTCGATAATCCCGGTGCCTACGACCTGGAAGATTTTATGAAGCCTCACCAGTTGGAAGAGCGCATTTATCGTCTGCGCTGTGTCGAGCGCTGGTCCATGGTGATTCCCTGGATCGGCTTCCCGCTGGCGGATTTGATCAAGCGGGTTGGACCCACATCCAAGGCAAAGTATGTCGCCTTCGAGACGCTGCTGGATCCGGAGCAGATGCCGGGTCAGCGTGGGCGCTTCAGTGTGATTGAGTGGCCCTATCGTGAAGGCCTGCGCATGGACGAAGCCATGAACCCGCTGAGTTTCCTGGCGGTGGGTTTGTATGGCAATTACATGCCGCCGCAGAACGGCGCGCCGATCCGACTGGTGATTCCGTGGAAATACGGCTTCAAAAGCATCAAGTCCATCGTCCGCATCCATTTCACGGACACTGAACCCGCGACTTCATGGAATATGCTGCAGCCCAGTGAGTATGGGTTCTATGCCAATGTGAATCCCGAAGTGCACCACCCACGCTGGCGCCAGGATATGGAAACGCGCCTGCCGACGACGTTGTTCAGCTCCGGGCGTATCGAAACCCGACTGTTTAACGGCTACGCCGATCAGGTCGCTCATCTGTATGAAGGTATGGATCTGGCGCGTTATTACTAAAGCGGCGGGTTCTTTCTGGATGGTCGTCTTTTGAGGTCGTTGTCACAGATCAAGGCACTGCGCAATCCGCGGCTCTGGCAGATTGTGCGTGCCGTCATCTTCGTTCTGGCGCTGTTGCCTTTTGTTTATCTGCTGCAGGGCGCAGTGCTCAACACGCTGGGGGCTGATCCGGCACGGGAGCTGGCGCTGGAGACCGGTCGCTGGGCATTGCGGTTTCTGCTGATGAGTCTGGCCATTACACCCCTGCGCGAATTGACCGGTTTGACCGGGCTGTTTCCCTTGCGGCGCACTCTGGGGCTGTTTTCGCTGTTTTACGCTGTCCTTCACTTTATCATCTACATGGTGTTTCTTCTGGAGCTGCGCTGGTCCGAGATCGGCAGCGATATTGTTGAGAGACCCTATATTACCGTCGGCTTTACTGCGCTGTTGATACTCGTCGCCATGGGTGTCACCTCGACCAAGGCCATGATGCGTCGTCTGGGACGACGCTGGAAGCAGTTGCATCAGCTGGTGTATCTGGCGTCATTACTGGC
>NZ_JBBDNQ010000047.1:0-9064 GCF_040877505.1 Pseudohongiella sp. | reverse complement strand
AGAGGCTATAAAAGTGGAATTGCTTTCTGGTGGTGAAATGCTGATTCGTGCGCTGCACGACGAGGGCGTTGAGCTGTTGTTCGGATATCCGGGCGGCGCCGCGCTGCACATTTACGATGCGATATTCAACCAGGACAAGGTGGCACATATTCTGGTACGTCACGAGCAGGCGGCAACACATGCCGCTGACGGATATGCCAGGGCCACCGGCAAGCCGGGTGTGGTACTGGTAACGTCCGGCCCGGGCGCCACCAATGCCATTACCGGTATTGCGACGGCATTTATGGATTCCATTCCCATGGTGGTCATTTCCGGTCAGGTGGACAGCTCCCTGATCGGTTCCGATGCGTTTCAGGAAACCGACATGGTCGGTGTATCACGGCCCATCGTAAAGCACAGCTTTATGGTGCAGAGCGCCGAAGATATCCCCATGATCGTGAAAAAGGCATTTCATATCGCCACCACCGGCCGTCCCGGCCCGGTGGTCATCGATGTGCCCAAAGATGTCACCGACCCGGCGCGCAAGTTTGAATATCAGTATCCGGCTACCGTGAAAATGCGCTCCTACTCGGTACCGGCCAAGGGCCACACCGGACAGATCAAAAAAGCGGTGGAAATTCTGCTGGCCGCCAAGCGCCCGATCATTTACGCCGGTGGCGGCGTGATTCAGGGCAATGCGGCCGAGCTGCTGACACAACTGGCGCGCAAGCTGGGGTATCCGGTGACCAATACGCTGATGGGCCTGGGCGCGTTCCCGGCACCGGACAAGCAGTTTCTGGGCATGCTGGGTATGCACGGCACCTATGAAGCCAACAACGCCATGCACTTCAGCGACGTGGTGCTGGGTATTGGTGTGCGTTTTGATGACCGTGTAACCAATGCGGTGTCCAAGTTCTGCCCGGGCGCCAAGATCCTGCATGTGGATATCGATCCGGCGTCAATCTCCAAAACGGTGGCGGCGGACGTGCCTATCGTGGGTTCGGTCACCAGTGTGCTGGAAGAAATGCTCGATCTGGTGGATCAGGCCGATGCCAAAGTGGATCGCAAATCACTGGATTTGTGGTGGCAGCAGATTGAAGGCTGGCGCGCCAAACAGTGCCTGAAAGTGACCTCGGCGGAGAACGATGTCATCAAGCCGCAGCAGGTAGTGGACAGTGTCTACCGGATCACCAAAGGCCAGGCCTATGTGTCATCGGATGTCGGCCAGCACCAGATGTTTGCCGCGCAGTATTACCATTTTGACAAGCCGCGGCGCTGGATCAATTCCGGCGGCCTGGGCACCATGGGGTTCGGTTTTCCGGCGGCCATGGGGGTGCAGCTGGCGTTTCCGGATGCGATTTCGGTGTGTATCACCGGTGAGGGCAGCATCCAGATGTGCATACAGGAGCTGGCGACCTGTCTGCAGTACGGTTTGCCGGTGAAGATTGTGTGCCTTAACAATGAGTCGCTGGGCATGGTTCGGCAGTGGCAGGACATGCAGTACGGTGGGCGTTATTCCAACAGCACCTATTCAGAATCCTTGCCTGATTTTGTCAAGCTGGTGGAAGCCTATGGTCATGTTGGCGTTCGCATCGAGAAGTTGTCGGAGCTGGACGAAAAGATGGCGGAGGCGTTTGCCCTGAAAGACCGGCTGGTATTCATTGATGTGGCAGTTGACCCCTCGGAGCATGTGTATCCGATGGCGATCAAGGGTGGTTCGATGAAGGATATGTATCTGAGCAAAACGGAGCGGACATAAGATGAGGCACATTATTTCCATATTGCTGGAGAATGAACCTGGCGCTTTGTCTCGTGTGGTGGGTCTGTTTTCTCAGCGCAATTACAATATCGAGTCGCTGACGGTGGCGCCGACGGAGGATCATACTCTGTCGCGGCTGACGATCACGACGATTGGTGATGATCGCAAGATTGAGCAGATCACCAAACATCTGAACAAGCTGATTGATGTGGTGAAGCTGGTGGATCTGACGGAGGGCTCGCATATCGAGCGTGAGCTGATGTTGCTGAAGGTGAAGGCGACGGGGGCGCAGCGGGCGGAGATCAAGCGGACGACGGATATCTTCCGGGGTCAGATTGTGGATGTGACCAGCACGGTGTACAGCATTCAGTTGACGGGTGCGTCGGACAAACTGGACAGTTTTCTGGCGGCGATTGGTAATGCGTCGGTGCTGGAGGTTGCGCGGACGGGGGTGACGGGGATTTCTCGGGGGGAGAAGGTGCTGAGCCTCTAGAGTCTTTAGTGCTTCGTAGGTCGGTCCGTCGGTGTGGGCAGCTGCCGGACTGATCACTGTTTGGCGAATCGGCAGCGCGGGCTGAGGAGCAGGTGGCAGTCGCGACCGACCGCTTCCTCCGCAAATCCGCCCGGCGCTGCGGAACTCGACCTCGCTGACGCTCGGGACTCGGACAATCCTCGCGCTTTTTCGGGCGGATTTGCTGCGGAAAAGCGCGGCCTGATTGATCGCTCGTTGCCATCTGCTCCTCAGCCCGCTTGTGCATGACCATGGAGTTGGTGGTTTCTCCCGAATATGGTTTTGATCTGTAGTCCCGGATCCGGGGTTTCGTAATTTTGTCTTTGAACTCAATAGGTAACGCTGCTACCATCAGGGAACTCAAAATATTGTAAGAGCGTTTGCGGCGCGTTGCTGGCTCTTTGTATCTGTTTTCCGGAACTGTATGGGGCCTGCGTGACTGACACTCCCATTGTGATCAAACTTCGTGCGTTTGTGGTTGTTCTCCTGCCCGTTTTACTGTTGCTGTTTTCGGCACAATCACGGGCGCAATCGCCAATCCAGCAAAGTAACGCCGGGCTCTCGCAGTCGTGTGTGAATACAGCGGATATCAGCGAAGCCGTTAATCTGTTGCCGTATCTGAGCTTTTACGAAGATGACACCACCACGCTGGAAGCCCCCTGGCGGAATCTTCCGGCTGAAACGTTTCGGCCGGTTCAGGGTTCCGGGCTCACCGCCGTTTTTGCCGATCCTGGCAGTGCTTATTGGGTCCGGTTTTGTTTGCACAACAGTACCGATGTGCCGCGCTCCCTGGTGCTGACCTTTGAGCCGCCGCTGATTCAGCAGTTTGACTTTTACCCCATGGCGCCTGGCGCACAGTCATTTCAGACCGGCAATTCGCGACCCTTTTCCACACGTGACCTGAATCATCCGTCTTACCACTTTTCTGCAGAGCTCGACGCCGGTGAGCAGCAGGAATTTTTCCTGCGCCTGTACACCAACGGTAACCTGTTTCTGATTGGCGCGGTGTATGACGAGCGTCACTATCATGTGATCAAGGACAGGGATCAGGGCGCTTATGGCATTTTTGCGGGCATTTTCCTTGGCTTGATTCTCTACAATCTGATGCTGTATCTGACCATTCGGCAGGCCTCAGCCTTGTGGTATGTGGTGTTTGCCACCACCATATTCTCGTTGCTGACGTTTTTTGATGGCTGGTTCCATCAGTATCTATTGCCGGACGCGCCAGCGCTCAGTTATCAGTTGACGCTCTTGAATTACTGGCTGGCCAGCCTGGTGGCGGGGCTGTTCTACCGCTCGTATCTGAAACTTGGGCGCTATCCGCTGCTGGACAGACTGGGTTTTGTCCTGCTTGGTGTTTTTACCCTGGTTTTGCTGGTTGCCTATCTGATGGGCACGGCGACCTATGTGCGCGCTGCCACTGTGTTTGTGGTGGCCGTTATCATTTATTACGCCCTGATTGTAAATACTTACCTGGTCACCCGCGGGGTGTCCGAGGCGCGTTACTTTTTGTACGCACAAAGTCTGTTTGTGCTGGTGGTGTTGGATCGCAGTTTGCTCAACCTGGGTTTAACCGATAGATACTACGTGTTTTACAGTCCCTCAGCCGGACTTGCCGGCACCATGATCATGCTGGCCTATGCTGTGGGCAAAACCCTGAACGACGACAAGGATAAAGCGCAACAACAGGCGCTGGAGCAGTTGCGCATCAGCAACGAGCTGCGCGAGAACTACAGCCGCAAGCTGGAAAAAGACATCAGCGAGGCGACGGCGGAGATTCGGCAGAAGAATGACGTGCTGGCAAAAAAGGCGCAGGAACTTGAGGATCTGAACAGCGCCAAATCACATTTTTTTGCCAATATCAGCCATGAATTCCGCACACCACTGACGCTGATCCAGGGGCCACTGGGCTCGCTGCTTGAGCGCGCCGACGATGATGATTCGGCGCTGGTCAAGTCAGTGATCCGGCAGTCACAGCAATTACAGAACCTGATTGATCAGTTACTGGCCTTGAGCAAGTTCGACAGTGATGCCCTGCAGCTGGAAGCGTCGAAAATGGATGTGGTCAGCTTTGTGCGTCACCTGAGTTCACAGTTTTCCAGCTTTGCCGAGCAAAAAGGTATTGCGCTTAATTTCACTTGCGCCCACGAGACACTGTCGGTGTACCTGGATCGCGAAAAATTCCAGATCGTCATCAACAACCTGCTCAGTAACGCGGTGAAGTTCACCGATCAGGGCGGCCGCATTGATGTCGATGTCAGTGTGGTGGGTATTGATGCCACTGATGAGGCGGATTTTGACCCCGACAACCTGAGCACCGATGCCTATGTGCAGATCTCTGTGACGGATACCGGTCAGGGTATCCCTGAAACCAGCCTGCCGTATGTGTTTGACCGCTACTTTCAGGCCAAGCAGACCACCGGCCTGCAGCAGGGCACCGGCATCGGGCTGGCACTGGCCAGAGAGCTGGTCAATATGCACGTCGGGCAAATCCGCGCCAGCAGCATAGAAGGTGTTGGTTCGCGTTTTGTGGTGCAGATACCGCTGGGCAAGGCGCATCTTAAACCCGGAGAACTGCGGGATGTGGAGACCCCGGCCACCGATATCCCGGAGCTTGCGCCAGATCTGCCTGCATCGGCAGCACCCCTCAACGAAGAGCCAGCAATGGCTGGCGTTCCGCAATCGAACAGCGGTGTCGGCCGTCTTCTGGTGGTCGATGACAATGCCGATATGCGCGAGTACCTGTGTGCCCTGCTGCAACCGTTTTACCAGGTGGTGACTGCCAAAGACGGCGTGCACGCAGAAGAAGTATTGCGGCAGCAGGATGTCGCGCTGGTGATCACCGACATGATGATGCCGCGCCGGGATGGTCTTGGCCTGATTGAGCTGCTGCGGGCCGATACTCAGTTTGCTCATATACCGGTGATCATGCTCACCGCCCGTGCCGGGCAGGAAGACAAGCTGACCGGCCTGCAGTCGCTGGCCGATGACTACCTGATCAAACCCTTCGATGCCAAAGAACTGCTGGCGCGTATCCATGTGCTGCTGCGCAAACAGGCACAAATGCGGGCATTTTACGGTGTGGCAACAAAACCTGCGGTTGCTGAGGGCAGCGATGCAGCGCCTGACACGGGGCCGTCTGGCCTTGAACCGTCTGACCATCAAATATCTGGGCATGAACGGCCTGATCATGAACACTCTGATCATGAACCCCTTGGGCATGACCTGCTCAGCCGTATGCGCCGCATTGTTGAAGCCAGGCTGCATGAGCAGGGCTTTGGTGTGGAAAACCTGGCCCGCGATATGTACATGAGCACGCCTACGTTGCGCCGCCGCCTGGCGGAAACAGCATCGTTCACCCCCTCCGACTTCATACGCCAGTGCCGCCTGGAGAAGGCCCGCCAGCTGGCCGCGACCGGCCAGTATCGCAACCTGGGCGCACTGGCGGCGGCCGTGGGCTTCAACCAGGCCAGCTATTTTGCCCGGCTTTACCGGCAGGCGTTTAACGTCTCGCCCCTGGCCGGTGATGAGCCGTCTCAGGATGCCGAGCAGGGCTCATAAATCGATCAGGGAGGGCACAGATCGATCAGCCACGCTCCCGCGCGTTACCAAATCGTTTAATCATCGTCACTGACGCGTCAGTCCTACGGGCAACGCTACGATCCATGCTCGCCAGCCTTTAAGATAGAGTAGACATTAAGTCTGAGACATCTTTGAAAAGGTCGCGCCTCCATGATCGAGTTTGCCCGTTCTGTTATTGCCGCCAGCAAGCGCTTCCCCGGTCGATACCCGACTGCTGCGGGCACACCTCGTTCATGGCTGTTGCGCAGCCTGTGTATAGTTGTTTTGTTGTTGCCCTCTGTCCACACCCTGGCGCAGTTTGAGGGTGGTAACGGTAGTGCGGACACCCCTTATCAAATCGCCACGCCGGCGGGGCTGAATGCGATTCGTAACAATCTAAGTGCTAACTATATCCTCACTGCTGACATTGATTTGACAGCCGCCACCAGAGAGGGCGGCGCATACTGGCATGGTGGATTGGGTTGGGAGCCGATTGGCTACTATAGTTCAGATGGGGAACCCATCGCATTCCGGGGCAGCCTGGATGGCAATGGTTTCAAGATCAGAGGGTTGCATATTGACCGCCCCGGTTCTGACTACATCGGACTGTTTGGTATCGCCACTGGTTCCGGCACTGGTCCAGTGAAACTGGCAGGACTGGCGCTGGAAGAGGTCAGCGTAAAGGGCGGTTCATCTGTTGGTGGTTTAGTGGGAGAGATGGGGTCCAATGTCCGGATTGAGCATAGCTACGTGGCGGGCAGTGTGACCGCCACTGGGAACAAGGTCGGTGGCCTGGCAGGCGACTACGACGGTGCCATAGAGAGCAGTTATGCCACAGCAGCCGTGAGCGGTTCTTCCCGTGTTGGTGGTTTGGTAGGTGCAACCAATGGCATTATTACCCGTAGTTATGCCACTGGAAACGTGAGTGGAATTGGAAATGTTGGCGGTCTCGCGGGGGAGTTAGGTGGAGCACTTGATGACTCCATTGCTGACAGTTATGCCATGGGGGATGTCACCGGCAATACCAGCGTCGGTGGCCTGGTGGGTAATGCCTCGTCAGGCACTGTGAGCAACAGCTACGCGATTGGCAGTGTCAACGACGGGGCTGCCGGCACCGGGATTGGTGGCCTGGTGGGGAGTCTTAGCAACCCAGCGAGCGTGAACAACAGCTACTGGAACACTGAGACCACGGGCCAGAGCAGCTCTGCTGGTGGCGAGGGCGTCACTGGCCTGACCAGCGCGGAGATGCGTCAGCAGACCTCGTTTGCCGAATTTGATTTTGATGATACCTGGCAGATCCAGGAAAGCGTTACCTTCCCTGTTCTGCAAGGCCTATTACAGAGCCCGGCGCCCGGCGTTGCAGCCCCGGTGATCAGCAGCCCGAGCGATCTGGCGGCGGGGGTATCACGTCAACCAGTGCTGCAGTGGACGGCAGCTTCCGATGAGTCGGCTGCAATTACCGCGAGTTACGATCTGCAGGTATCGGCTAACGAGGGTTTTTCCTCGTTTATCGTGAACGAGACCGACCGCAACGGCACCGAATATACGATCACCGCCGACCTGGCTCTGGGAGCCACGATCTACTGGCGTGTACGCTCGGTGAACGCGGCAGGCGAGAGTGCCTGGACCCAGAGCAGTTTTACCACCACGTTTTTCTTAGGGGGTGACGGCCTCAGTAAAGAAACGGCCTGGCAAATCGCCACGCCGGCGGGGCTGAATGCAATCCGCAATGACCTCGCGGCGCATTATATTCTCGTTGACAATATTGATCTGACTGAGGCCACCAGAGAGGGGGGCGATTACTGGCATGGTGGACTGGGTTGGGAGCCAATCGGAGTCTACTACAGCGCATTCTCTCCACCTTTCACAGGCAGCCTGAATGGCAACGATCGCAAGATCACAGGGTTGTTTATCAATCGCACCGAAAACGGTGAAGCCCCAAACAGTGTCGGACTCGTTGGCGTCATCAGTGGGTCGGCGACACTGACCGGCTTGGCGCTGGAAGCGGTGAACATTACCGGTGGTCAAAATGTTGGTGGTTTGGTGAGCCGGGCGACGGGTATCAACAACAGGATTGAAAATAGCTACGTGACGGGCAGTGTGACTGGCACTGGAGCGTTTGCAGGTGGCCTGGTGGGGCACCTGGAAAATGGCGATATCGGTAACAGTTACACCTCTGTTGCAGTAAGCGGTCTTGATAGTGTTGGTGGTTTGGCAGGTAGAGTAGGTTCGGGTGATATTACCAACAGTTATGCTAGTGGCAATGTCAGCGGCGGTGGTGTAGATATCGGAGGTTTGGTCGGAATTTTAAGCCGCGGCACGATCGCCCGCAGTTATGCCACTGGTAACGTGAGTGGAGACGGGAGTGTTGGTGGTCTGGTGGGGCTGGCCAGTCAGTCTCCAACCTCAATTGCGAACAGTTATGCCACCGGAGATGTCGTCGGCAACAGCAGAGTCGGTGGCCTGGTGGGTTTGGCTGCCGCCGGTACTGTCAACAACAGCTATGCAATTGGCAGTGTCAGCGTCAGCGACGGGGGTGCTGGCACCGAGATTGGCGGTCTGGTGGGCGGGCCTAGTTCAGGTGGCGCAACTATTACCAACAGTTACTGGAACACCGAGACCACAGGCCAGGGCAGCTCGGCCGGCTCGGACGATTCGTTTGGCCTGACCAGCGCGCAAATGCGTTTACAGTGTTCGTTTGGCGACCTTGAGTGTGCGGATACCTGGGACTTTACGAATACCTGGCAGATACAGCCGGGGCTTTCCTTCCCGGTCCTAAAGAACCTGGTTCAGAGCCCGGCGCCCGGCTTTGATGCGCCGGATGTTCCCGTGATCAGCAGCCCGGCCAACCTGGCTACGCGTGTGGTCCGTCAGCCTGTGCTGGATTGGGAGGCTGCCTCAGCAGCGGCGGCTGACATGACCGACACTTATGATCTGCAGGTGTCGGCGAATGCGGCGTTCTCCTCGTTTATCGTCAATCAGACCGGTATCACCGACACCCAATACGCGATCAACACAGACCTGGCGCTGGATGCCACAATATACTGGCGTGTACGCTCTGTGAATGGCGCAGGCGAGAGCGACTGGACTCCGACGAGCAGTTTTACCACCACGTTCTTTACAGGAGGTGACGGCCTTAGTAAAGAAACGGCCTGGCAAATAGCCACGCCGGCGGGGCTGAATGAAATCCGCAATAACCCAAGCGCGCACTTTATCCTGTCTGCTGACATTGATCTGACTGAGGCCACCAGAGA
>NZ_JBBDNQ010000046.1:0-183606 GCF_040877505.1 Pseudohongiella sp. | reverse complement strand
CGCGCAGGAAGCTGATGCGGCTGCCATCGGGTGAGAACTGCACATCGCGGGCAGTCGGGCCGGTCAGATCTGGCGAGCCGTAAAGTCGCTCGATGGTCAGTTGTTCACCGGATCCGTCCGTCATCGGTGTTGCTGCCCGCTCGCAGGCGACAAGAATGAAGGGCAAAACAATAATCAACGCGCCACGCATGAAAACCTCAGTGTATCAGTGTGTTAGATGGGGACAACGATAGCCCTGACATCACCAGAGCAGGGGTGTTGCCCGGTGTTCTTGCGTAACTTAGCGTCAAAGTTGCCAGCCTGAAATGTTCAGTTTTCAACCCCTGTTTTTTACCGTCCGGCAACACACCGTTCAGGATTCACCGCCTGCGACAACTCCAACGGATCCGCCATCACCTTGCCTTCGCTGTGCAGTTGCTCGAATGCCGCCTGCTGCAACATCCTCACTTCATTGCGGGCCATGCCCAGTTCGTAGCCCGAGCATTCATTCTCGCCGAGTGAGCGCGGATCGCGTCCGGTGAGGTTGCCGAACACCACCAGCGCTTCCAGGTAGTAGCCGTAGGTGCTGGCATGGTAGTGGTCCCAGGTCCACAGGTTGATCTTGTCCGTCTCAATGCCGTCATAGGGATTCGGGTCGGCGATGCCCAGCGCCATGGCACGGGTCCAGGCCTCGCCGACAGGATTGACGGCGGCCACGCCTGGTGCGGCTGCGGCCAGATCGTAGCCGGCGCGCACATCCAATGCCATCTGCTCGATGGGCTGGCCACTCCATGGGCGCTCCGGTGGGTAGGTCTGGTCAGCGCGGGACCAGGTGGCGGTCAGGTAGACATCAACATCGGGATTCTTGCTGCGCAGGAACTCTGTCATCGCCGCCGTGCTGGCTACCAGTTTGTCAGGATTACCCGGTTCTTCTGCGTCCAGAGTGCTATAACCGTGCATCACCACCTGATCCCACGGCCGGCGGCCAATGACACCGAGCTTGTTTTCCAGATGGAAATCAATATTGCTGCCGCCGCGGGTTTCCAGGTAGACGTCGTAGTCCAGACCCGCCTGGTCAGCGAAAGACTTGAACAGCGCTGGCACGCCACCGATACCTTCGTTGTTCAGGTCGGTCACAGTATCAGCCCGGTAGAAACGGGCGGCGGAGCCATAACCGAAGGTAAAGCTGTTGCCGATAAACAGGACACTGGTGTCCGCCAGGGCATTGAGGGGACTCATCAGTAGCCCCAGTATGGCGACTTTGTGGAGTGTGCGAATCATGGCTAATTGCCTCGTTATTGTTATTCCGGCTTTTTAAACCCCAGAGTCCCGCGTCAATCGTCAACCCGGTATTCGCGATGGCAATTACCGCAGGTGGCGCCGAAGGCGCGGATGGCCGCGATGGTGGTGTTGCGATCACCGCCGGAAGCAACTGCAGCAAAGGTGGTTGCAGCGTCCTGCAGCTCCATGGCTTTTTGTCGGAAATCGTCAGTGTTATCCCAGATCACGGGCAACGCCTCGGTTTCAACGTCAAATTCACGGGTGTCATAGAAACTGAACACATCCGGAATCATCGGTGCCAGGGCCGCGATGCGCAGCGCATTGCGTTCAGCCACCGCGGCGTCGAATTCGGCACCGCGCGCCATTGCGCCGATGGGGGCCATATTAAAACCTAACAATTTGAACACGGCCTGGCGCGTTTCGGTGGCGCCCGTTGCCAGTTCTGCCGGGGTAGGCGGCTCGTCATCCTGTGCATTGGCCGAGACCACAAGGGCAGAGGTCAGCGCCAGGGCGCCCACACTGAGTAATTTCTTTAACATACGGTCTACTCCAATTTTTTATATTTCCGATTAAGTCCGATTTACCTACGCTGAAAGAATATAGAGGAATGCTCTTCGATACCAGTCAGCCTATCAACCAGTCAAACAATCAAACAATCAACCAACCAACCAACCAGCCAGCCAGCCAAGAGGCGCGGGCTCTCAGTTCTGCCGCATTTTTTCCACAATCGCCGAGGTCGAACAGTTGTCGAGAAAGGCCAGCACCCGGACCTCGCCGCCATAACTGCTGACGAATTCACCGCCCACCACGGTGTCAACCGAATAGTCGCCCCCCTTGACCAGCACGTCCGGGCGCAGCAGTTGCAACAGCGTTTCAGGCGTATCCTCGGGGAAGCTCACCACCCAGTCCACCGAGGACAATCCAGCCAGCACAGCCATGCGCCGTTCCACCGGATTAATGGGGCGGCCGCTGCCCTTGAGGCGACGTACCGAATCATCATCATTGATGGCAACAATCAAGCGATCGCCCTGCTTGCGAGCCTCTTCCAGATAACCGACGTGGCCGGCATGAATAATGTCGAAGCAGCCGTTGGTGAACACAATTCTTTCGCCATGGGCGCGGGCATCTTCGACCACGGTTGCCAGTTGCTCTGCCGTCATCACGCCGCGTCCGGTGCCTTCCTGTAACTGAATGGCCCGTCGCAGCTCGGGACCGCTGATCGCGGCCGTCCCCAGCTTGCCAACAACCAGCCCGGCCGCCAGATTTGCCAGCGCCATACCGGTTTCCATGGATTCACCCGCCGCCAGCGTCGCGGCCAGCACCGACACCACGGTGTCGCCCGCGCCGGTGACATCAAACACTTCGCGCGCCTGAGCCGGCAGATGCAACACGGGTCGGGCCGCCTGCAGCAAGGTCATGCCATGCTCGCCACGGGTAATCAACAGGGCGTCAAGTTCAAGGTCTTCGCGCAAAGCCTGGCCTTTGCTGATCAACTCTTCTTCACTGTGGCAGGGACCGACAACGGCTTCAAATTCACTGAGATTGGGGGTGATGACGGTAGCACCGCGATATTTGCTGAAATCATGGCCCTTGGGGTCTACCACCACCGGGATGGCGCGCTCGCGAGCGGCCTGAATCAGAATCTGGGGCTGGCCCAGCGTGCCTTTGCCATAGTCGGACAGGATCAACACCTGGGATGCGGTCATGGCCTCAATCGCCTGTTGTTGCAGACTGGCAACGTCGGTGTCAGCAAACGGCTCTTCAAAATCAACACGTAACAGCTGTTGGTGCTGGCTGGTGACCCGAAGCTTGGTGATGGTTGGCGCACTGACCGATGCCTGGAAATGACACAACACGCCGGCCGCCGCCAGACGCCTGGCCAACTCGTCGCCAGCTTCGTCCCGGCCGGTAATGCCGGTCAGCGTCGTCGCCGCGCCAAGTGCAGCGATATTGAGCGCCACGTTGGCGGCGCCCCCCGGCCGGTCGTCATTGCTGCTGACCCTGACCACTGGCACCGGGGCTTCAGGCGAAATTCTGGTTGCCTTGCCGTGCCAATAGCGGTCGAGCATGACATCACCCACAACCAGAACGGTTGCCTGCTGAAATGGCGGCATCTCCAGCTTCATTGCTTTCCCCTGAGAAATTCTGCATGACCGGCATCATTGCCTGATTACCCTTATGATATCACCCGCCGAAGGTGCCATAAACCACGGGCACCACGGCTATCACGAGTCTGATACAATGCCATCCTGTCAGACCCGTTGATAACAAACAGGACAATGCGTGGGACGATCAAGACAACAAGACGCAAAACTGAGCGATTTCCTCGGTCCCCGCTACTGGCCCACCTGGCTGGGCTACGGCTTTATCTGGTGTATCGCCCGCCTGCCTTTCGCCTGGCAAATGGCCATCGGCCGTGGTCTGGGCCTGCTCAGCTACAAATTCGCGCGTAGTCGCCGTCATATCTGTGAAGTCAATATTGCCCTGTGTTTTCCCGAGCTTGCCGCCGCAGAGCAGCAAAAACTGGTGCGCGACACCTTCATATCCAACGGCATTGGCGTCATGGAAATCGGCCTGGCCTGGTGTCGGAACCCGGAAGATTTTCGTGACCGCGTCTCCGCCACCGGCCTGGAGAACCTGGTAGCGGCGCAGGCACAGGGGCGCGGCGTGCTGCTTGTCAGTGCACATTTCTCCACCATCGAGTTTGTCGGCTGCCTGATGTCCCTGCTACATCCGTTTGATGTCACCTACCGTTACCACAAGAACCCCCTGTTCGATACACTGATGAAACGGGGCCGGCAGCGATTCTACGGCGCGGTGATTGAGCGCAGGGAAGTCAGGTACGCTCTGCGCAGACTCAAAGAAGGGCATGTGGTGTGGTACGCCGCCGACCAGGACTACGGCGCCAAATACTCAGTGTTTGTCGATTTTTTTGGTACCAAGGCCGCCACCATTACGGCAACGCAAAAATTTGCCAGCTTTAACAATTCACCAGTGATTTTTTTATCCCACTACCGTAACCCGGACAATGCCAGTTACCACCTGTATTTCAGCGAACCGCTGGCGGACTATCCAAGCGGCGACGAACATATCGACGCCCGCCGCATCAATGAACTGATTGAAGAAGCGATCCGCAAGGAGCCGACGCAGTATATCTGGCTGCACCGCCGTTTCAAATCCAGGCCGCCGGGCATGCCCGACCTGTACCAACAAAAGGCTGTCGATTCGTCAAACAACGAGGCACCCTGATGAATAGTCACGCGATACCCGCCATCAGTGGCCTGAACCGGATTCGCTGGCTGACAGTCATCGCCAGCCTGCTACTGTCCGTACTGGCAATCGCGCTGAACGATCAACCCAACCATGATGCCTATCAATACGTGCGGGCCGCAGAGATTGCGCTGGAAAGCGGGATAGCTGACGCCTATGCGCACTACCAGTGGGCCCACTATTCACTGATTCTGGCAGGCATCCATGCCCTGACCGGCCTGGGCATGTTTCAGGCGGCACACTTGCTCAACGCGGCGTTGTTTGCCCTGCTCAGTGTCTGCTTTGTCAATCTGGTTGCCACAGCAACGCCTTCACGTCGTGTGGTCTGGCTCGCCGCGCTGGTCATTCTGCTTTACCCCCACCTCAATGAATTCAGGCCTGTCATTATTCGTGACACCGGTTTCCTGGCCTTCAGTCTGCTGGCCATGCTGCAGTTGCTGCGCTACTGGCTGACGCTGCGGCTGCGTCATGGCATCTTTTTTGTCCTGGCCTGCCTGGTGGCTGCGCTGTTCCGGCCCGAGGCGATTGCTTTCTGGTTGTTGACGCCGCTGGCGCTGTTCTTTAGCCGGGAACACTCACCCGCTGCCCGACGTACAGCCTTTGTGCTGATTACCGGTATTGGTATCATGGGTGCCGTTTTTGTGGTCGCGATATTCGCCGCCCTGGGCCAGATAGAACTGACGCAATTGCTGCGCACGTTTGCCGGTATCTATCAGCCATTCGCCAGCAACATCGCACAACTACTGGGTGACAACACGTATGAGCTGAGCCGGGCAGTGTTTGGCGATTACGCGGCCCAGTTTGTTGACCATTACACCCCGTTCTTTCTGCTCGCCGGCCTGTTGGGCATTCTGCTGGTCTGTATTGTTGACAGCCTGGGTCTGGTGGCGGCACCGTTGCTATGCTACGGCGCACTGAAAGGATTGCACCGGCTTCCGCCGGCAGCCACTGCGGTTTTTACTGCCTGGCTGTTGACAGCCTTTGCCATTCTTATCGGTTTCATTCTGCTGACCCGGTTTACCACCGCGCGTTATGCCCTGTTATTCTGCCTTACCTTGCTTCTGTGGCTGCCATTCATTATCGACCGCATCTGGAGCCGGGCGGCGGCCAACAATCATTTAAGGGGATTTGGTCGACTGATGGGTTTCCTGGCGCTGTTTTCCGCTGTCGATGCACATATTTCATTCGGTGCTTCAAAGGCCCATCTGGATGAAGCGACTGCATGGTTGTTACAGAACACGCGCGCCGAATCAACGCTGGTGACCAATGAAATAGGCGTCGCATACGACAGCAAACGCATCGCTGAATTTGACCTGGTGGAACGCGAAATGGGTCCTGCCATGATACGCAACGCGCCCCCCGGCAGCATCATCGCAGTCACTGTCAGGCGCAGTTTTGCTGAACTGGTCGAAGAACAGCTGGCCAGCGGACAACTGCGGCTGCTGCAGCGCATCCCCGCTGAGCGCGGTGGCGACTTCCTGATTATGGAAAAAGATTTTTAGCAGACGCAGAATAGTTTTTCACCGTTCCGGCGGTTTGGTCACCAGAACATCCTGCATAATCAGATAGTCCAGATCCGAGCCGAAGAACATTTCCAGTGCATCCTCCGGCGAACAGATCATGGCTTCACCGGGTCGGTTAAGCGAGGTGTTCAGCACAATGCCGTGCCCCGTTTGTTTTTCCATTGCCTTCAGCAGGGCATGAAAACGCGGGTTGGCTGCTTTACGGACCACATGGGCACGGGTGGTGCCGTCCTTGTAAACCACCGCCGGAAACATGTCCCGCCACTTGTCTTTCACATCAAAGGTCATGGTCATGAAATCGGCCGGGTGGTCAATTTCCAGCATTTCAGCGGCCACATTTTCCAGCATGCTCGGTGAAAAACAGCGCCAGGCCTCCCGGAACTTCACTTTTTTGTTGATCATCTCAACACTGTCACTGGAGCGAGGATTGCCCAGAATACTGCGATTCCCGAGCGCGCGCGGGCCAAACTCCATTCGTCCCTGAAACCATCCCACCAGGTGCCCCTCGGCCAGAAGCTCAGCAGCCTTTTCGGCAGGGCTCTCGATCACTTCCCATACCGGCTTGTCACGGTGCCCCTGACAGGCGCGTACACAACGATCACTGGTGTATCGTGGGCCCAAAAACGTATGCCGCAGTTTACTGACCGGCACATTGCGTTTCGCTACCGCGTAGGCACCTGCTCCGATCGCAGTGCCTGCGTCACCTGCAGCAGGCTGCACAAACAGTTCCTTGACCCAGGGTAATGCCTGCAAACGCTGATTCAATTTCACATTGAACGCACCGGTGCCGGCAAACACCAGACGGCCATTGTCTTTGATTACATCAGACAGATAGTGCGCGGTCATGCCGGTAGCAATTTCTTCATACAGTCTTTGAATGGAGGCAGCGTAGTGCACGTACGGGTCCTGAAACATGTCACCGGCACGGCGCGGCCCCAGTTTTTCGATGAGCTTGGGGCTGAAATAATGCCCGACGTTGCGATGCTTGTATCGACGCAGCCCAACTGTACCAATCAGTTTTGTATTCATGCGGAAATTTTTGCCACTGAAATCGGCCAGGCAAGAAAGATCGTATTTATCCGGGTCGCCGTGGGTAGCTATTCCCATGACCTTGGCTTCGCCGTCCAGCATATTGAAGCCGAGGTAATCACAGATGGCGGCATACATGCCGCTTAGAGAATCGGGCTCATACAGTTCTTTAATTTTGTGTATCTTGCCGTTTTCGCCGTAACCAAAGAACGTGGTTGCGTATTCGCCTTTCAGGTCGATGCCAAGAATCGCCGTTTTTTCCTTGAAGCCGCTCAGGTGATAGGCACTTGAAGCATGCGCCAGCTGGTGTTCAACCGGTACCAACCGGATTTTGTCCCAGGGTATCGCCAGCTCACTGAGCATGGCGCGGACCTCGCGCACGTAGCGCCGGTACCGGCGATTGCCATTCAGTAGCGCGTCCAGACTGCGCTCGGGCGCGTACCACAAACGGCTGGCATAATGCCATCGCGCGGGACTGAACAATGATATCGGGGCATAGGCGATTGCTACCTGTTCGATTTGTCGCGGCTTCAATTTTGCTGAGCGCAGGCAATAACGAACCGCTTCTACCGGCATCATGCCTTTGGCATGTTTGCTGCGGACAAGCCGCTCTTCTTCAACGGCAGCGATAAGTTCACCGTCAATAAAAAGAGCGGCAGCGGCATCGTAGCCAAGTGCGCCGGAGAGCCCGAGTGTAATTAATGACATTTGTTTTCCTGACCTTTCTATCTTGACCTTGCTATCCTGACCCTTCTATCCCGACTCATCAATCCTGACTGCGATCAAGATTCGGTCGCCTCAATCTCGGCTACCGTATTGCGCAACACGGACAACACATCCGGGCGGTCGCGCCAATTGGCCAGCCAGCGTTCGAGATCCCGTTTGAAATATCTGTTGAACGCCCACTTGTACGATAATTCACGCATGGCATCCAGGTCCAGCACCACCAGCGCGTCAGGCAAGGCAATAAAATTGGTGGCTTTCATATCACCGTGCACAAAACGATAACGCTTCATGGCCTGCAACAGGGTACTGAACTGAACCAGTGTTTGTTGCCACGGGGCGCTGTTTATAGGCTCATCGCCCAGAAATTGCAATACGTCAGGCCCCTTAACCAGTTCCGTTACATAGTAAGCCTGACGTCGCAACGGCCCCCACCGGCGCTCCAGCATCAACACCGGCGCAGGCGTGGCAACACCAAAGGTCTGCAGCATATGTGCGCTGGCCCAGCATCGCCAGGCGCGCGTGGGTCGAAACAGGCGCCGTATGCCATACCAGAAATTGCGTAAATTATAGCGCTTGACCACGTAAGTGGTCCCGTCCAGAGTGATTCTCATGACCGTGGTGGAGTCGCCATCCTTGAGCATTTCTCCCCGGTAAAAAAAGCTGTCCGGATCCCGGATAAAGGCTTCCATCTCGGCGAGCCCCCGCGAGCGCTGATACACGGCAAAGCGTCCCCAGTCCCGGTAACACAGATGTTCCGCGCTGTTCCGGAAAAGCGTTGGTTTCAGTGCCCACCACGTTTGCCTGGCACGAGCTTCGTGCTCGCTGCGACCGGTTTCACCGGCTGTCGGCGCCAGAGGTTTGTCCAGGCCCAGCTTGCGCTGATTGCGCCGCCAGACCTTGTCTGCCTTGTTCTGAATCCGGCTCAGGAAACCCGCATGCGACCGCAAGGCTTCTCGCAGTGACTGCCCGGTGTATACACGCAGAAAACGAAGCAGATCGGTTTGTGTCAGTCCGATATCCAGACTGGAAAAATAGAGCCCGGCGATGTCTTTTTCGATCCAGCGTCGGCTGAGATTGTCCTTGATCATCGCGCGGTGCAGATCAATAACTGACAACTGCGGTTCGTCAATCTGATCGGGATCGCGACCGGGCGGACAATGCAACAGGAAATGACACAGATAGAAATCCCGGTGGCAAACACCGTTCTGATGCATGCGACGACTGATTTCAGCGACCCGCTTGATTAGCCGGATCTTGAATCCGAAGTCGGGCCTGCGCTGCGGCCAGGTCGCACACAAGGTTTCCAGGCTGACCGTGTCGGTCAGCTCATCGGTGACCAGAAACGACTCGCGCTGCGCAGGGTTCAGTCCGCGTTCGCCGAAGCCGGCAACGCGCATGGTGGGCACACCCAGTTCTGTCAGCCGCTTGATTGCGCGCCATTCCTGCCGCGCGCTGACAATCGGCAACCGACCACTGATCAGATTTTTCAGGATCTCCGGCCAACCCGCACCATGATGTATTTTAATGAAATAGGGTTTATCCCCGGCTACGAAACGCAGCGTACGGCGTGTCTTCACCTCTCTGAAAATTTCACCTTGCAGTTGTTCCGCTGCCTCAAACGGATCGCGACCCGCCCACAGGTCAGCGATATCTTCACGCAGGTGCACTGCCATATGCGCCTCCGTGTGTGGCATTGGCTTTATCCTGCAACACCTGTTCAATGATGCCCAGCGCACTGTCAGCCAGACCAAACAGATCAACGTTGTTGGCGTAGGCCAGACCATTGCGCTGCCAACGGGGCCGATCGGATGAGATCAGCATTTCATGCAACCGTGCATTCAGGTCCTTTTGCACAAAGGGTGATGGGCAGACCTGTCCGGCGCCGGCATCGGTGACGTGAAAGGCATAACCACAGGTGTCTGTGGTCAACACCGGCAGACCATTTATCACGGCCTCCAGCAGGGTGTATCCGGCGCTTTCACTCAGAGCCGGATGCAGCAGCAGATCACAGCCCTGCAGGAACCGGGGCACATCATCGCGCCCGCCTGTGAAATGGCACTGTTTGTGAATACCCAGGTGGCGAGCGAGACGTTTATACTTCGCCGGTCTGTCCTGGCCAACAATAAAGAAACGGGTCTTTCTGCGCAATGCTGGTGGCAAAGACGCCAACGCTATCAGCGAGCGATCCAGGCCTTTGATGCGAAAACCCGACCCGATCTGCAGCACAGCATGATCGTCGTCCTGAATAGCAAACTGTTGTCGGAATTGCCGCCGCATATCCAGAGCATCCGTGCCCGGCAGGCGGTCTTTATCCAGGCCCGGTGGCAATCGGTGTAAACGACTTTCGCAACCAGGATAGTGATGCAGAAAATCCCTTTCCTGCTTAGGTGACAGCAACATGACCGTGGTATTGCTGTCGACACCGAATACAGCCTGCTCATTGCGCATGAAATGCCGGTAGCGTGGCAGTATTGCGCTGACAAAACGATGCTCACGGCGCATTCGTTCGGCAAAACACGGGTCTGCAGCAAAATACACATCCAGTCCCGGCATCTTGCTGAAACCGACCACGGCGTCTACCGGATTCTGTTTCAAAGCAACGCCTACCCACTCCGAATAGCGCTGATACATGACATGGCGCGACAGCGCACTGACCGGAACCCTGACCACTGTCACACCCTCGGGAGTTTCACCCTGCCATCCAAGACAATACACTCTGATCTGATAACCCGCCGCCAGACAACGCTGAGCAATACGCATAAAGTCGCGCTGCTGCCCCCCGTAGGGGAAGTACTGGTAAATCAGAAACGCCAGTGTCATTGCGTGACTCCGGGTTCGGGTGTGGTTGCCTGTTCCATCATTCGCTGCAAATGCGCCAGCACCGCCGCGGGTGGCGCCGAACGATAGCAGGCAGGAGTGACGACGAAACTCTCGCCAGAGTCCGTTGTATCGGTGAGCGGTTGCCCCTGATAGTGGCATTGCCTGCGCATACACGGAGAGCAAGGCAGATCGGACTTAAGCTGCAGTTGATGATAACCAAAGGTACCAGATAAAAAAGGATTCGTGGCGCCATATATGGATACCGTGGGGCAGTTCAAGGCAGCCGCAAGGTGGCCCAGGCCGGTATCCACGGCAACCACACCTGCACTGGCAGACAGTTCCCGCGCCAGAGCGCTCAGGGACATTCGTGGCAACACCTGCACACCTGCCAGGCCCTGCGCCAGCCGGAGCGCTCGCTCCTGCTCGTCCGCGCTGCCCCATGGCAACTTCACCTGATATCCCATGTCACTGGCCATTCGCGCCAGTTCACGCCAGTAGACTTCCGGCCAGTGTTTGCTATCCCATGTCGTCCCATGCAAAAACATCAGGTTCGGCCGCTCGTCTGCCGTCTCCGCGTTTAGCCGGGTAGACGGCAGTACGATTCCGTAGTCCAACGCACTGGCATCAAAGGCGTAGCCCAGCGATCGGGCGAACAGTTGACGAACCCTCTGTACGGCATGTTCGGCTTTGGGCACGGCATGTCGTTGATGATAGAAACGGCTGGCCACCGGCTCTTTGATACTGTCCTTGTCCAGGCCCGAAACCGGTCCGCGCGCCTGGCGACTGACAAGAGCACTTTTCAGCAGACCCTGGGCATCAATGATCAGGTCATAACGTGACTGTTTCAGCAATTGACGAAAATGTTGCACTTCGCCGCCGAACAGATTGTGCCACCAGTTTTTTCGCCAGCGCCGGATTGCTACCGGTATGACCCGGTCGACGGCCGGGTGCCACGCTGGTATCTCGGCAAAGGCTTCCTCTACCACCCAGTCGATCCGTATTCCCGGGATGGCGCGAGCCGCATCGCTGACAGCCGGCAGCGTATGGATGACGTCGCCCAGCGACGATGTTTTTACTATCAGTATATGCAAAGCGGCGTGTCCGTATAGAGAATCACAAAATCATGTTGTTGTGCGTGGAATCGGCCAGCAACGGCATGGACAGTCGCTTCAACGCTTCGATCACCCGCGTCGGCGACAACTCGGTCAGGCAGCGTTTATGCCCGTAAGGGCAGTTACGCTGGAAACACGGGCGGCATTCAATGTCCGTGGACAGCAATTCTACCCGATCTGTCAGCGGTGGCGTAAATTCAGCGGAAGTGGAGCCGTACACGGCTACCAACGGGCGATGCAGCGCGGCGGCAATATGCATCAGACCGGAATCATTGCTGACCACAGCACCGGCCACCGACAACAGGTCAATCGCCTGCGCCAGTGATGTACGACCGGCAAGATTGTGACAATGCTCGCGATCCGCAGCAGCTACCTGCGCGACAATCGCATCCGTTACCGGGCGATCTTTACCGGAGCCAAACAACCAGACCTGACCGCCCGCGTTCAGGTGCGCGCTGGCCACGGCGGCATAGTGTTCCGCCGGCCATTGCTTGGCGTCACCAAATTCGGCGCCGGGGCACAGCGCCAGAATCGCCGGTGACTTTGTCAGCATGAATTCCGCCATCGCAGCATTGACCTGTGCCGGTTCCGCTTGCAGTTGCGGCACTGGCAGAGGGTCGGGCAAAGCCTGCGGCAAGTCGGCGCCTGCCGGCAAGGCGAGGGCCAGGAAACGCTGTACCATCAGCGGCAGTTGCTCCGGGTCAAGTACCCGACAGTCATTCAGAATCCATCCTCGCTTTTCCCCGCGCCAGCCCGTGCGCACTGGAATACCGGCGAACCAGGGCACCAGCGCCGACTTGAATGAGTTGGGTAGCAGAATAGCCTGATCGTATTGACCGGACCGCAGTTCGCGTCCGAGCTCAAAACGGCGACGCAGGCCCAGCTCGCCATGAGCAAACGGCAGATCAATTGCCCGTGCTACCTCAGGCATACGATCCAGCAGCGGACGGCTCCACGAGGGCGCCAATACATCAATTTCCACGCCGGGAGTTGCCGACTTCAGGGCCATGAAAAGCGATTGGGCCATGACCATGTCGCCTACCCAGGATGGCCCGACCACAAGAATGCGGCGTGGTGCGGAGGGTCGATTGCGCCTATTGTTCATAGCTTGCAAATACCTTTTGCCACAATTGCGCGACATCCGCGCGGACAGACTCCAGCGGCGTCAATGCCTCTTCGATGGCCTTGTCGTTGGCCCGGGAATCGGGCCCTGACTCGGTGTATTGCAACGCAAATTCGTGCAGCGTTGCCCGCAGCGCCAGATACGCGCGGGTCAGCCTGTCGATCTCCGCCTCTGTCAGTACACCACAACCGGCTGCGGCCTCCAGAATACGAACATTATCGGAGTAAGTCAGCAAGGACTTGCACTGTGCCGACTGCGACAGAACAAAAAACTGAACCATAAATTCAATATCAACAATACCACCCTGACCTTGCTTGATGACAAACGGTGGCTGCGAAGCCCCGCGTCCGGCTTTCCGTGTCAGCTCTTCGCGCATGCGTTGCCGCATCTTGAGGACATCGGACGCCAATGCTGAGATATCTCTGTCCTGAGCGAGTATCCGCGCCCGCAGTGATTCGTACTCGGCGATCATCGCCGCAGAACCGGCAACCGCTCGCGAGCGCACCAGAGCCTGCTGCTCCCAGGTCCACGCCTCCTTGCGCTGGTATTGCTCAAACGCAGACAGAGTACTGACCAACAGACCGGACTCACCGGACGGCCGCAGCCGCATATCAACTTCGTACAGTTTCCCGGACATGGTATGCGTACCCAGCATGGTAATCACCCGCTGTGCCATGCGCGTGTAGAATTCGCGACTGTTGATGCTTTTCTGCCCTTCAGCCGCCACTGTATCTTCGTCCAGCGTCCCGTCATGCAGGAAGACAAGATCCAGGTCTGAAATGTAACTCAGCTCAATACCACCCAGCTTGCCATAGGCAACCGCCACAAAATCCATGGCCCCGTGGTCACCATTTTGGTTGACGGGATAGCCATGTTTGCGAACCAGATGCTGCCAGCACAATGCCAGTACCTGCTCCAGAATAACCTCGGCGGTGAAGGTCAGATAATCACTGACTTTCATCACTGTCATGGCACCCGTGATCTGTGCCGCAGCCACCTGCAGGGTGTGTGACAATTTAAAATAACGCAGATATTCCATCTGCTCTTCAAAGCTGTCTTCGCCCAGGCGCAGCAATCCCTGTGCGAGCTCTGCCTGTAACTCGGATTTTTCCGGTGGCTTTTCCATCACCGTCAGCAATTCGTCCAGCAGCACCGGGTGTTTGCTGAGGAATTCGGCCACAAACGGACTGGCAGTACACAGGCGCACAAACTGTCTCATGGCGCCGGGATTCTCGGACAGTAACACGATGTACGCAGTTCTTCGCGCAACCGCTTCAACCATCTTCATGACCCGGGGGAAACCCAGGCTGGGCGTCTTTTCTGTCGCCAGCGTCGCCAGCAGCAACGGCATAAAGCGTGAGAAACGGACACGGCTTTCTGCCGGCAACGTCTGGAACACCCGTTCCTTTCTGAAATCCAAAAGCTGCTGCCAGGTCTGTTCCGGGGCTTCATAACCAAGATCTGCCAACTGCCTGACCGCAGCCTTTTCGCTCAGCTCCTGTTGCCACAGTGCCTGCAATTCGTCATCGTTGACATCATGGCGGCTGGCGTCATCATCTGCCTCGTCACTGTGAATGACATCAGTAAAATGTTGACGCACAATTTCCCGATGCTGTTCCAGTACCGACACCAGTGTCGCCCAGTCAGCGTTCTTCACATCAGGCACCGCCATGGCCAGTGCCACGCGCAACTGCTCCTGCTCACAGGTGGGCAAGGACTGGGTCTGTTTGTTGGCGAAACCCTGCAGCTTATGTTCAAGGTCGCGCAAAAAACTGTAGGAGTTGCGCAAGGCGTGCACCGTTTCAGCGGGCAGATACTCCCCTTCCTGCAGTACATCCATGGCATCATACAGCGACGTCTGTTGCAGGCGTTTGTCGCGCCCTCCGTGCACCATCTGCAGGGCCTGCACGACGAACTCCACTTCACGAATGCCACCGGCACCCAGCTTGATATCCTGGCTCATGCCTTTTTTGCGTACCTGTTTATTGATCTGCTGCTTCATGCTGCGCAGCGACTCGAAGGCCGAGAAGTCCAGATAACGCCGGTAGCTGAACGGGCGCAGCCGTTGCATCAGCTCAGCGCCTGCTGCCATGTCACCGGCCACCGTTCGCGCCTTGATCATGGCATAACGTTCCCAGTCACGGCCTTGCGACTGATAATAGTTTTCCATGGCATCAAAGCTGCACACCAGCACACCTTCGCTACCGTAAGGGCGCAAGCGCATGTCAACGCGGAACACAAATCCGTCGGCGGTGACAGCATCCAGCGCATCCACCAGTTGCTGCCCAAGGCGCAAAAAGAATTGCTGGCAACTGACGCCTTTATCAGTTTCGCCGGTTTCGGGGTAGGCAAAAATCAGATCAATATCTGAGGACAAATTGAGCTCAGATGCACCCAGCTTGCCCATGCCCAGCACAACCATGCCCATGGCCTTGCCCGAACGCTCACCAACAGGTTCGCCATGGGTTTGCACCGCCCAGCGATGCAGGCAGTTCAACGTAACATCCAGGCAGGCCTCGGCAAGTGCCGACACTTCGGCAGCGGTTTCACGCACCGATGACAATTTGCAGACATCACGCCAGATCAGGCGCAACATCTGACGCTGCTGAAACTGGCGCAACACCGACTTCAATTGTGCTTCATCAGGCTCATCAACCACGTCCGCAATTGCATCTTGCAACTGATGCACATAGTCGTCCCTGATCAGATGCAGCAACTCACCGCTGTCGACCAGTTGCACCAGCAGCCCCGGTTTCTCGATACAAACATTGGCAGCGTAGTCGCTGGCCGCCCATACCAGAGCCATCTGCTCAGCCAGACGCCCCTGTTTTGCCAGTAAACCGGGGAGGCCTGAGGGTGATGCCTGCTCACGCTCCAGCAAACGCTGCCAATAGCGATCAACGATGGGTTTAAGCGCGGCGGGCAAGTGGTCACAATTGAGTACGGTGTGTTCTGGCATTGGTTCCTTGAGCTGGTATCGACGAGGGGTTGCAGGCTCACTGTCATACTGAGCCCGATAAGTTTATACTGCAGCGCCTCAAATACAAGCCGCAGACGCCCGTGCGCGGCGCATTCAGGACTCGCTTTGTTATGCTGCTGTTCCGACTCAACAACCTCTCCCTCGCTTTTGGTGACCAGCCCCTGCTGGATCAGGTCAACCTGACCATTCACAAGGGCGAACGCATCGGTATTCTAGGGCAGAACGGTGCCGGCAAATCCACCTTTATGAAAGTGCTGATGGGCCAGATTGTGCCCGATAGCGGCGAACTGTGGCGCGCCGAGAGCATCAAGGTGGCCTACCTGGACCAGAGCCTGCCGGCGCAGGACGAACAGACTATTTACGACTACATCGCTAACGGCCTGGAAGGCCTGGGCAGCGTGCTGGCCCGTTATCATGCGCTGACCCACGATGAGAATCTGGACTGGGGCGACGAGAAGAACATGCACGAACTGGGATCGTTGCAAAAAAAGATTGAAGAGCGTGATGGCTGGGCATTTGAGCACAAAATCGAAGGCATGCTGGATATCCTGAATCTGCCCGCCGACGCACGCATGAAAACCCTGTCCGGTGGCAGTCGCCGTCGCGCGGCATTGGGCCGGGCCCTGATCAGCGATCCCGATCTGCTGATGCTGGACGAGCCTACCAACCACCTGGACATTCCGACAATCGAATGGCTGGAAAAGGCAATCAAGGATTTTCGCGGCGCAGTGCTGGTAATCACGCACGATAGGCACTTTTTGCAACAGATAAGCAATCGCATCATCGAGCTCGATCGTGGTCATGTGCGTAGCTGGGACTACGGTTACGAGAGTTTCCTGGCGTTTCGCGACCAGCAGCTGGACGCCGAAGACAAAGCCAATGCCGAGTTTGACAAAAAACTGGCCGATGAAGAGCGCTGGATTCGCCAGGGCGTCAAAGCTCGCCGCACGCGCAATGAGGGTCGCGTGCGGGCGTTGGAGAAGATGCGCGAAGAACGCAGCCAGCGCCGCGAACTGACCGGCAAAGCCAAGTTTGGCCTGGAGCAGGGTGCCAGCTCCGGCAAGATTGTGATCGAAGCCAACAATCTGACCCACGGTTATGACAAACCCATTCTGAAGAACTTCTCCACCAAGATTCTGCGTGGCGACCGCGTCGGCTTTATCGGCGCCAATGGCAGCGGCAAAACCACACTGCTGCGCATTCTGCTGGGCGAGATTCAGCCAGACGAGGGCGACATCAAACTGGGCACCAACCTGGAGATCCTGTACTTCGACCAGTTGCGCAACAAGCTTGATCCGGAGGCAACGGTGATCGACAACCTCGCCGAAGGCCGTGAGTTCATCGAAATCAACGGCAAGAACCGGCACGTGATCAGCTACCTGCAGGACTTCCTGTTCCCGCCCAAGCGCACCCGTCAGCCGGTCAAATCGCTGTCCGGTGGAGAGCAGAACCGGTTGATCCTGGCCAAGCTGTTCAGCAAACCGGCCAACCTGATCGTGCTTGACGAACCGACCAACGACCTGGACATGGAAACCCTGGAGCTGCTGGAAGAGTTGCTGCTGGAGTTTACCGGCACCCTGCTGGTAGTGAGCCACGATCGAAAGTTCATCGACAACGTCATCACCAACTGCATCGTGTTTGAGGCCCCTGGCGTGGTCAAGGAATATGTCGGTGGTTACCAGGACTGGCTGAATCAGGGCGGCAAGATGATGTCCTTCGAAGACGCGCCATCCGAAGCCAAGGCCGCCGCCGAAAAGGCGGCAGCGCCTGCGGCGGGCAAAGAGTCAGCGGCGGGTAAAGCGCCTGTGGCTGAAAAAGCGCCCGCGGCGAGCAAAGCGCCAGCGGCGGCAAAAAAGCTATCCCATAAGGAACAGCGGGAACTGGAACAGGTCACCAAAAGTATCGAAAAGACCGAAACCGATATCGCCAACATGACCCGGCAAATGGAAGATCCAGGCTTCTACGACCAGGCACCGGCCGATGTGCAGAAGAAACTGCAACAGCTGTCCGCGCTTCAAGCCGAACTGGACCAGCTGTTTGAACGCTGGGCCGAGCTGGAGGGCGGTGCCTGACGCAAAAAGCGGCATAAGATAGAACTGTTTTGATCGCCAGTCCGTACAAACGGACAGCTTCCCGCTCAGCCGGAGATATCATGACAGAGTCAGATAGCAAAAAGACCAACAGACCGGCCAGCAACGGCAAACTGTTGCTGTTCATTTTAATCGCTGTGGTGTTCGCAACGCTGATCGCGATGGCCGGCAGCCAAAACGGCGCCCGAACCGACGTCGCAGGCATAGATATCCCCGTGTTCGCTCTGTGCGCCATCATTGCCTTTGGCCTGAACTGGCTGATTTTCCTGCCATCCTACCTGGCGCAGACCGAACACTACTTCGATCTGACCGGCAGCCTGACCTTTGTTACCGTCATCCTCACTGCATTGGCCCTGTCACCCGAACAGGATTGGCGCGCTGCGGTATTGGCGGTACTGGTGTGCATCTGGGCCACCCGGCTGGGCGGTTTCCTGTTCCTGCGCGTACGCAAGGATGGCTCCGACGGCCGCTTTGACACCATCAAACCGCATTTTGTGCGCTTCCTGCTGACCTGGACGCTGCAGGCGGTCTGGGTATTCGTCAGCAGTGCCGCTGCACTGGCAGCCATCACCAACACCAATCGCGTTGAGCTGGACACGGTTGCCATCATCGGCCTGGTCATGTGGCTTGCCGGCTTTACCATCGAAGTGATTGCAGACGCCCAGAAACGCGCGTTTCGCGCCAACCCGGCCAACAAAGGACGATTTATCAGCTCGGGCCTGTGGACCTGGACCCGACACCCGAATTACTTCGGTGAGATCCTGTTGTGGATCGGCATTGCGGTTATTGCCCTGCCGGCTCTCAGCGGCTGGCAGTTTGTGGCCTTGATATCACCGCTATTCATCATACTATTGATTACCCGTATCAGTGGCGTGCCCATGCTGGAAGCCCGCGCCGAAAAACGCTGGGGCGATGATCCCGCCTATCAGACTTACAAGCGCAAGACTCCGCGCCTGATCCCCCGGCCACCTGCCGGTTGACAGACATGGTTGTTTTATCCCGAGACGTGACGCTCCATTCCGACTGCGGTATGCTTGCGGGGCCGCCGGGAACAAAAAAGCGCACAAGAAGGATATAACAACAACATGCATACGCAAGACGCTCATGACGAATCCGCTCAGACCTCCTCCTATTCCAGATCCCAGGCTATAGGGCTTGCACTTGGCCCGTTCCTGTTTGCGCTGACCTTGTTGTTTTTTTCCCCGGAAGGATTGAGTTTCGAAGCCCGCGCTGTCCTCGCGACCACGTTGTGGGTGGCTGCCTGGTGGATCACGGAAGCCATTCCGATTCCGGCCACATCACTGTTGCCGATTGTATTGCTGCCGGTGACAGGCGCCCTGGACACCGGCACGGTCACGTCGGCTTACGGTGACGATATTATTTTCCTGTTTCTGGGCGGGTTTTTTATTGCTACCGCCATGGAAAAATGGAACCTGCACAAACGCATTGCCCTGGCCATCATTGCATTTGTCGGCACCAGCACCCAACGTATTCTGCTTGGTTTCATGATCGCCACCGCGTTTCTGTCAATGTGGGTTTCCAATACCGCATCGGTGATGATGATGGTGCCAATGGCGCTGGCGATCACAGCACAGGTGGCCACCTCGCTGAAAGGGAAACCGGAAGCCAGCGACATACCCATCTTCGAAAAGGCTCTGATTTTTGGTGTCGGTTATGCCGGCACCGTCGGTGGCCTGGGCACGCTGATCGGCACGCCACCCAATATCATTCTTGCCGCGCAGGCGCGGCAGCTGTTTGACTTCGACATCACCTTCGCCAGCTGGATGATGATCGGGGTGCCGGTTGTCGTTGTGCTGCTCGCCCTGGCCTGGCTTTACCTGGGCCGTATTGCATTCAGAATGAAAATTAAAGGTCTGCCCGGCGGCAGGGCCGTGATTCAGCAGGAGCGTCATGCCCTGGGTGTTATTTCTTTTGAGGAAAAGGCGGTAGCTGCGGTGTTCTCGTTTGCCGCCTTCATGTGGATCACTCGCGGATTTATCTGGACTGATCTGCTACCACAGATTACCGATGGCATGATTGCGGTGCTCGCGACGGTCATACTTTTTGTGATACCTGCCTCAGCGGAAAAGAACTCCCGTGTACTGGACTGGAAAGATTCGGTCAATATCCCCTGGGGTATTCTGCTGCTGTTTGGTGGCGGCCTGGCAATCGCTGCGGGGTTCCGCGCTACCGGTCTGTCCGAATGGATGGGCACTCAATTGACGGTGCTCGACAGCTTCCATCTGATCATTATTATTGCCAGCGCCACTTTGCTGATTCTCTTCCTGACAGAAATCACTTCCAATACTGCGACCGCTACCATGATCCTGCCGGTGGTTGCTGCGCTGGCGCTGGCACTGGATATTCATCCCTTTGCGCTGATGATCCCCTGCGCAATGGCTGCCAACTGCGCGTTCATGCTGCCCGTGGGCACGCCGCCAAACGCCATCATATTTGCCACCAACAAATTGACCATTCTTGATATGGTGAAAACCGGTTTTGCCATGAACCTGATTGCGTCCTTACTGATTGTTCTTTCAGTTTACTTCCTGGTACCCATCATCTGGGGCCTTGACCTGAGTACGGTACCAGAGGCGTTTCGGCTCTGATCATGACAAAACTGCCCGATATTTCAATGTTCAATCTGCCTGTTGATTTTCTCGATCTTCTGCTGGACGCCGTTTGTGTTGTTGAACCGGACGGCAGGCTGGTTTTTGTCTCGGCAGCCAGCGAACAGGTTTTTGGCTACCGCCCTGATGAAATGGTCGGGCATCTGATTTTTGACTTTGTGCATCCCGACGACCTTGCATACACCCGCGGCACAGCGGAGCATGTGATGAACGCAGGCTCAATTAGTCAGGTTGAAAATCGCTACATACGCAAAGACGGTGCCATTGCTCATATCATGTGGACGGCGCGCTGGTTGCCCGGGGAAAAGCTTCGCGTTGGTGTTGCCCGCGACATAACCCAGCGCCGACGCAATGAGGCGGCGCAGGTCGCACTTTACGCCATATCCGAAGCGTCTCATACCGCAAAGGATCTCAAGAGCCTGCACGCAGAGTTGCATGGCATCGTTAACACACTGGATATCCCTAACTATCATGACCAGGTCAGCCAGAGTGATGCTGACAAAGCACACTGGCAATTGATTGCGACACAGGTTTCCGAAGCGATTTCGCGTCGGGAGATGCTTGATCGCCTCAAATACGTTGCCCAATATGACCCGCTGACCGGTTTGCCCAACCGTGAATTGTTATCCGATCGTATTCGCACCTCGCTGTCGCGGGCCCGACGCCAGCAAACCTCGTTCGCGCTGCTGTTCATCGACCTGAACGGTTTTAAACGGGTGAACGATTCGCTTGGTCATGCGGCGGGTGATCAACTGCTGCAACGTGTTGCCCACCGGTTGAGTCAGTCGGTACGCGAATCCGATACCGCTGCGCGATTGGGTGGTGATGAATTTGTCATTCTGGCAGAGCGCATCAACGAGCGCCGCAGCGCTCAGGATGTTGCCAACAAATTGCACACTGCTTTCAGGAAACCCTTCCTGATCGACGGCGCCGAATTGCTGATCACGCCCAGCATCGGCGTCGCCGTGTTCCCTTTTGACGGCGAAGATGAGTTCACCTTGCTGAAACACGCGGACAATGCCATGTACGTTGCCAAAGGCCTGCGACAGGAATAGCGCCGCGCTGTCTTTGTACGTATTGGCTTTGCACGTATTGGCCTGGCAATTATTGACCTGGCACGTATTGGCGCTGAATCAGGTGCCGCGGATCGGCATCTGACCTGGGTACCAGTTTCTGCGGACGGGCATACTGATTATCTGTACCGTAAACATTACCCTCGGCATCCACTGAAAACGAGTGCATTTCCAGCCAGGCAGTTGGCCCTTCACCCGGCAGCAACCAGGTGTAGACATGATTGCCTGCCAGATCGAACTGCATGATTTTGGGCGGACGAATATCGGTGACCCAGAAATAATCCTCACTGACGATAATATCCAGAGGGAAGTTGGGTCCGGTAACCCGCATTTTCAGCTCGTAGGTCGGGTAGGGATCGTCACTGCCACGGTTGGTCTGTCGAAACACCTGCACATTCATGTTGTTGCGATCCACGACATAAACGTCATGATCCGGCCCCATGGCAATGCCGTGCACACTGGCAAACTGCCCCGGCTCTGACCCGGCACTGCCGAATTCAGACAGGTATTCACCTTCCGGGCTCAGGATCACCACGCGGGTATTCTGCAGGCCATCGGCCACCAGCACTTTACCGTCGGGCAAAAACGCCACATCCTGCGGCAAACCAAAATGAGTTTCGTCGCTGCCCGCCACACCCTTTTCGCCCAGCGTCATCAGCAATTGCTGCCCGTCCTGAGAGAACACGTAGATGACATGGTTGGTTTCATCGACCACCCAGATTCGACGCTCAGGATCATAAGGGCTGACCCGCAAGCGGTGCGGGCCAGGACCATCGGTGCCGGCGAACAGATAGTCCCAGTGGTCCCAGACCTCCAGTACGTCACCTTCACTGTTGATGACGTACATGACGTTCTGCCAGGTGCGCCCCTGACCCTGAATGACATTCCAGCCCATGGAGCCGGGGAAATTGGTGTAGGACGGCGGAATGGGATCGGGCAGTTCGGTTTCGCCACGCTGCAGGACGATGATGCGGTCCTGAGATTCGACGTGAATACCGGAATTACCACCCCAGGAGTAGCCGGGGCTGGCAAAGGGTTCTATCCAGTTGACGGGGATGTCATACGGCATGGGTCCGACCGGCTCAAGGTCCTGAGCTACCGTCCTGGCTGTCTGCGTTGAGAACACCAGCGCCATGCCTATCATGCCTGCCAGAGACGTCAGCCGGACCGTCTTCGCCCGCAAATTTCGCAAGGCTTTTGAGGTCATCAGAACATGCAGCGTTGTCATCGTTAACCACCTTCATTGTTTGTTATTATGGTGTTTTGCCATGAGACTAGCACAGCGCGCCGGGCGATACCTGGTTTTTTAAGTCCGACAAAAAAGCAAACACACCAGTATTGTAAAGCGCTTTAATTGCCTATACGCTTTGTTGATGAAATTCATCGAATTGACATTTGAGTCCGAGGCTTACGAACGTGCCTGGCAACTGCGCCAGACAGTGCTGCGTGAGCCACTGGGTTTGACGCTGGAGCCCGGCGAGCGTGCCAGCGAAGCTGAGCAGCGTCATTTCGGCTTGTTTACTGACGATCTTGAGCTGGCCGGCTGCATCAGTGTCGTACCAATGCCGGACGGCACTGCAAAACTGCGCCAAATGTCTGTCAATCCCAGGATGCAAGGAATCGGCCTGGGCAGAACACTGCTCGCCAATGTCGAAATATTATTGGCGGCTCAGGGTTTCCATCGGCTCTATATGCACGCCAGGAACAGTGCGATCGGGTTTTATCAGAAACTGGGATATCAAACAGAGGGTGACCCCTTTGTCGAAGTCACCATCCCCCATATCAGAATGAGCAAGTCACTGGTTACTCGCCAGCAGTCTTCTGCCTGACAGTATCTACCCAGCGCATCACCCGCGCCTCGAGTATCGGCAACGGCACCGCGCCGCCGCCCAGCACGGTATCGTGGAATCCCCGGTAGTCAAAATCGTCACCCAGCGTCTGCATCGCGCTCGCGCGCAATTCCTGAATTTTCAACATGCCGATTTTATATGCCGTTGCCTGTCCGGGATTGTGAATGTAACGCTGGATCTCGGAGCGAACTGCGGACTCCGGTTGCGGCGAATTCTCCAGGAAATACTGCACCGCCTGTTCCTGTGTCCATTGTTTTGAGTGAATGCCGGTATCCACCACCAGACGGATAGCGCGCCAGATTTCACCGGCCAGGCGACCAAAATCTGAATACGGATCCTCGTAGAACCCCATGTCTTTACCCAGCGCCTCGGAGTAAAGCCCCCAGCCTTCAGAGAAGGCGGTGTAGCCGTACTGGGTACGAAAGCGGGGAATGTCAGTCAGCTCCTGTTGAATGGAGATCTGCATATGGTGGCCGGGACTGCCTTCGTGATAGGAAATATTCTCCAGCTGGTAACGCGGCATCGCGCGCATATCTGACAGATGTGCATAGAACACACCCGGACGTGAACCATCCGGCGTACCTGACATGTAATGCTGCGCCGCGCCATCCTGCTCACGGAAGGACTCTACGCGGCGCACTTCCAGACCCGCCTTGGGCAGGATGCCAAAATACTCGGGCAACACCTCGTCCATGCCTTCAAGGTAGTCACGGGCCAGCTGCAGGTAAGCTTCTCGGCCTTCGTCGGTATCAGGGAAATAGAACTGGTCATCCTCGCGAATAAAAACAAAGAACTCGGCCAGTGTGCCATCGAATTCTACTGTGTCCTTGATGACTTCCATTTCTGCGCGCAGGCGCGCCACTTCCGACAAACCGATCTGGTGAATCTCGTCGGCCGTCATATCAAGCGTTGTCATCAGTGACAGGCGCGTATTGTAGTAATCTTCGCCATTGGGCAGTGCCCACACGCCCATCGCTTCTTCACTGGCGTTGGCGCGATCCTGCTGCAGCCAGGCCAGCAGCCGGGCATACGCAGGCTGCAGCTCGTCAACGAATATAGCGCGCGCCTGTTCCAGCATATTGTCTGCCGTATCCTGATCAATCAGGTTGTTCTCGAAGAGCGCGGTTATTTTATTCTCTACATCATTCCATAATGGAGAAATGCCCTCGTCCGTGAAAGGCTCACCGCCGGTGACACGCCCTATTTCGGCGATGGCATAATCATAGTTGAAACGCGGCTGGCGAATGCCATCTTCAATGGCACGCACGGCGCGATGCTGATATTGCGCCAGCACATCGTCGATCTGTGACAGGCGCGAAATATAGGCCTCCATGTCGCCCGGTTCGTCAACCCGATGAAAGTTGATCATGAAATTGGGCAGCGATGCGTGCGGACCGCCACGGCCAAAAATATAACCATGACGATTGAATTCAGCACTCATCTCGGCACGTTCCAGCGCATAGACCCAGGTGTCCCAGGACGTTTTGGCATCTTCGCTCAGCAGATCATAGGAGAATGTTGACTGCATCTCCGCCACGCTGTTGCGGCGCCACTCCAGCTCACGTTCGTCAGCTGCTTCTGAGGCATCGTCAAGCTGACCATAGTCGCTTTTGTCACCCAGTCGGGTTTTCCACTGCGGACTGAAGTCGAGCTGCTGCGCAAACTGCTCGTCCAGCCAGACGGTCAGGGCCGCAGATTCGTCTGCCTCTGTCACCATGTCGTTGGACGCATCGGTGACGGGCTCGCTGCACGCGGCCAGCAATGACAATAACAATAGAACTACCACTTTCATATCAATCGCCTTTTGTGTCTTTAGGGTTTGACCACAATTGGTTTGACCACAATTTATTGTGCCGCCGCCAGTCGCTCGACTATGTCATAGTGTGCGCGAACAAAACGATACAGTTCGCTTTCAATAATACGTTCCTGATCACTGTGCGCACCAAACCCCAGCGGACCGTCTTCGGCATCAATTGCTGGGCCAATACCATAACACTGGATACCACGCGCCCGCAGGTACGCCATATCGGTAGCACCGGTACTCATGGTCGGGATCACCGTGGTGTCGTAGCTTGCCTGCATCACTTCTTCTATCACGCGAAAGGCTTCGGTATCCAACCGGCTGGAAGCGCCAGGACGCACATCACGTTGCGCCCAGTTCACATTGACACTGACATCGTTAACCACCTGCCGCAGCGCCGCCAGGAACTCTTCCGGCTCCTCCTGCGGCAGCAAACGCACATCGAGCGTTGCCGTCGCATTTGATGGAATAACATTGACGCGGTAGCCACCGTCAACGATGGTGGGGGAAATCGTACTGAACAAGACGGCTGCGTTGCGCGGTTCATTTTCCTTGAGATACGCCAGCGCGCGATCAAACCCATCCGTGCCCGGGCTCAATAACGCCTGATAACGAGCGGCCGCCTCGGGTTCCGAAATCGAGGCCAGACGTGAGAAGTATGTGGAGATGGTGTCGCTGAAACGGACCGGGGGCTGCCAGTCCGCCGCAGCCGCAATCGCTTTGGACAAATGCACGATAGCATTGCTTTGCAGTGGCACTGAGCCATGGCCGGCAACTCCAGTGCTGCTCAGTTCAATGGCGCGCGGCAGTTTCTCGCCGGTTTGCACACCGGCATACTGTACCTGCCCGCCCTGGCGCACAACGCTGCCGCCTTCGGCGATGCAGTGCTCGGCATCGATGGCATCAAAATGCTCATTGACCATGAATTCGATACCGATGCGGGTGGCGCCTTCTTCACCGGATTCGGCCAGAAAAATCACATCGCGATCCAGCTCGACGTTGTGTCGCTTGAGCAACAACATAGTCATCAGGGCGGCAGCGATGTTGTCCTTGTCGTCAACAGTGCCTCGACCGTAAATCCAGCCGCCGTCACGCTGCGCGCTGAACGGTGGAAACACCCATTTGTCAGGATCAACATTGACGGTATCCTGATGTGCCATTAACAGCAGGGGACGTTTGCTGCCATTGCCACGCAACCTGGCCACGACATTGGGCCGGTCCGCTTCCAATGCATAAACCGCGACCTCAATGCCTTCACTCTCCAGCACGGATACCAGGTACTCGGTCAGTTCGATTTCGCGCCCGGGCGGATCGGTGGTATCCATGCGCACCATGGTGCGGAAGTGTTCCAGCACCTCTTCGTCCACCTGTGCCCAGTCCTGGCTAAACCCAGAAACTGGCACAAACCCTATCAGCACGGCACTGGCGGCCATGGTCAATCGCTTGAATACGCTCACGTGGCGCTTCCTCCGGAGACAACCGCTATACGGTTTGCTCTGAAGCGTACACCGCATCCGCCAGGCTGTCCATGCGCAAAATACGCTAACATTCGGCGCTTTCAGAGGGCATTCAAAACGTTTTACGCACGCGTAGCTGCAGGAAATTGCGCGGATTCACCCGCTCCTCTTCGGTGTATACCACGCTTTGCAATACCCGGTCCGACCAGCTTTGGCGAGTGAGCCGGAAGTCATCCCAAACGGTGTACTCCAGTCGGGCCGTAAAACTGTCACTGATGCTGTATTCACCGAACACAGTCACGTAGTCATGCAGCTCGAAGCTGCGACGCTGATCCGGGTTGAAATTGGTATCCCGGAAATACGGCGTATAATTCACGCCCCACACCAGGTTCAAAGTTGGCAGGTCCTGTTCAACGTTCACCGAGCCGGTGAAGGGACGTACTTCGGAGATCTGGCGCTCATGTCCGGTGGTCGGATCAGTGACCCGAGCGTGATCATAGCGGGCATTCAAGGTCAGTCTGCCACCGCGCACACCCACCCGATCCAATGGCAGGCGCACATCAATGGCGGCGCGATCCAGTGTACCATCACCGATGTTGCCGATTGCGGTCAGGCCATCATCCAGTGGCAACACATCAACCACGTGGCTGATTTCGTCGTGCCGCAGGGTCAGCGACAACACAGCCTCGTCACTGAAGCGACGTTCGAAGACAGCTTCCGACACCCAGCGCTGCTCCGGCCGCAGATCCAGGTTACCACCCAGCACTTCGTTGTTGGTCAGTGATGACGAGGCCGCGAAGTCGTTAAAGTTGAGCTGTCCCAGCTCACGTTCCAGTCGCAGGCGGAGCTGATGGTTATCGGCAAAATCCCAGGTCATCGCCAGGCGCGGTTTGGGGTAGAAGAAACTGCGTTCAGCCGAACCACCGCCGCTCTGTCGAATACGGGAACGCTCAAGACGGGCGCCGGCTTCCAGCGTCAGGGTATCACTGCGCTGCCAGGTGGCAATCGATGAGATTTCTGCCCGTAGCTCATTGACCTGTGTTGTCGACAATGGCAAAGGCACTGGCTGACCATTCAGCGTGAAACTCTGCGTTGTGTCCATCATGTTATAGGCCAGCTCAGCACTGCTCTCAATTTTCAGACGGTCGGAGCGCTGCCATCGCAGGACGCTGCGCAGGATTGACTCACCGGTATCACGCTTGGTATCGAACTGCTGCAGGCTGGTGCCCACCAGTGCCGTACTGACACTCTCGCTGCGACGCAGATTCTGGATCAGTCGCGCCTCCAGCGTTGTGGCCGACGACAGGGTCTGCTCAGCTCTGACACCAACGTCCGCGTTGCGGTTATCCTGCTCAAACTCGAATCGCCGCGACGATGACGCCCCCACATACTGTGTCCATTCCTCAAAGTCATTTATGTTGGCACCGCCCGTCAGCTCCAGCCTGCCTGCCGCCACCGGTGCTGCCCAGTCAACTCGGCCGCTCCACCCACCACCATCAAACTTGTCTTCTCTTGTCTCCGTGTCCGTTATCACACCAGTACCATTACGACGAATAAGCGTGCCGGTGCCAGTGGAGTCATTCATGGAGATGGTGCGACCGATATTGAAACCCCAGCTTCGCCCGTCTTCATTGCTACTGTATTCGTAGCGCCCACCGGGCAGGTTGGGGCCTCCTTCAAAAAAATAGCTGCGCGCCAGCAGTGATTGCTGGGTGGTCGCATCGCTGCTCAGAATCACATTGGCTACCACGCTGTGGCCTTGCATATCAATTCCGGGTGCACCACCCCGAATGATTTCAATGTGTGATACACGACCCGCTTGAATACGACTCAGCACTGAAGACACATCATCTGACTTTGAGGCCGGCCGGGCGCCGTTAATCAGCACATTGCCACCGGCGCCGGCAAAACCACGAACGTCGTCACCGTCGTCAAGCTGAAATCCCGGCAGCCGATCCACCATGTCTTCTGCAGTGGATGGACTGGATGCGGCGAAAAAATCCGGCTGGTATACCAGCACCGTGTCTCGGCTGCTATCCTGCGCCTGTGCGGCAGGTGGAGCGGACAACGTAGCGGTGAGCAATAGAACCAAAAGTGTTAATATTTTCATATCAGTTAGCGTTCAACTCCAGGCGACCACTGACTGAACTCAGCTCGACCGTGCCGACACCCTCGCCGGTGGAGAAGTCCAGGTTCCTGGCCGGGCCAAATCTGGCCCGGACCACTTCATCGTCAGTGATGTTGTTGATGATGCTGCCACCGGCAATACTCTGCATACTGAAACGGGCATTCACATCAGATGGCAGAGTCAGGTTGATATCGCCACTGACTGTACTGCCGCTGATTCGCGGCGATGACACATCAACCAGAATCACGTCGATATCGCCATTGACACTGTTCAGATCCAACTCGTCGGTACCACGCAGATCTGCCCGTACCGAACCATTAACCACAGATATTTCCACTTCCTGTGCGGCGCTGTCGATATCCAGATCGCCATTGACCGCACCATAACTTATGCGGCCATCGGAACCTGCGTCGCGGACTTCACCATTGACCGTGTGGAGGTCAATGCGGCCGCGATTGTTTCTGCTGTCGATGGCACCGTTCACGGTGCGCAGCTCAATATATTCAGACAGGTTGGCCGCCGTGATATCACCATTCACTGTCGTCACATCGCTGCCACCTGTGATGCCATCAATGTTGACGTCGGCATTGACCCCGGAATAGCTGACATTGCTGTTTGCCGGCACTACAAACACGAGGTCTGATTCCTGCTCCCGACGGGATCCATTGTTCCTGATATTTCTTGGCATCTGCACTTCAAAGAAGGTGAAGCCGTTCCCGGATCGCAACTCATAACCTTCCGCCAGTTCATCCAGCGTGCCGGAAACACGGAACGTATTGTCCGTGCCGGTGCGTATGACAACCTGTCCTCGCATGACTTCGATTTCGATGCGTTCGTTGGCACTGACTTGCCGGGTTTCGTCAATCGTGACCGGATTTTCTGCGGCGTGGACCATTTGTCCCAGTGCCATCAGCAACACCAGCGTTGCCAAACTTGTCCATGATGCTTTCGAGTTCATAATTCTTCTCCTGAATAGTAGTAGCCGTTCGGTTCCACACTGCTTATCAAATGTAGATAGTCCAATTGTTGTGCATACAGACCCTGCATCTGCGCCAGCAACTGCGGGTCGTCGGGGTAGTAGTCAAGCGCGGTTCTGAGCTGACCGATTGCGCTATCCCAGGTCGCCAGTTGATACTGCCAGTCGCCGACAAAACCAGTACTGCGTGAGAGCATGCCCTGCTGTTCGGCCACTAATGTTTCATACTGCTGTACGATGGCGTACTGGGGCGGCAGTTGATCGTCAACAGGGTCAGGAACATCCGTTGTCGCCACGGGCATATCGGCATTGTCCGGCACTACCAGAACCCGCCAGCTCACCACCACAACAAGCGCCAGCACGGCAGCCAGCGCCAGCGCCTGGTTTACCAACGACATCTGGCGCTTTCTGACATGTCTGCGCTCTGGCAACTGTTTCTCCAGATCACGCCACAGGTCACGCTGCGGCTGCATTTCCCGTGGCAGCGCTGCTATCGCCTGATCCAGTTCCTGTTCACTCTTCACGCAAAAAACCCCTTAATAACTGTCTGGCCCGATGGTACTGCGCCTTGCTCGAACCTTCTGCTATGCTCAGTAGTTCAGCAATCTCTTTGTGCTGATAGCCTTCCAGCGCAAACAACACAAATACCGCTTTGGCCTGCGCCGGCAGACGCTGTATTGCCTGCTCCAGATCACCCGCATCGCCATTGTCCGTTACAGCAGCCGACTGATCCTGGTCAAACATGCCATCGATCTGATCCGGGTCGACAAAGCTCAAGCGCTTATCCCGGCGCCAGCAGTCGATGGCGGTACGCGTGGCGATGCTGTGCAGCCAGGTGGCGAAACTACTGTCACCTTTGAAGTCGGGCAGGCATTGCCAGACTTTGACGAAAACTTCCTGGCTGACATCCTCGGCTTTTTGCCGGTCGCCCATTAATCGCCAGCATATGGCATACACCCGGCCGACGTGTTGCTGATACAGCAGATGAAAGGCCTTGCGATCGCCTCCCTGTGCCAACTGTACGGCGTTCGTGATTTCTTCTGCTGACATGACCAGACTTTAATCCGTGTTTGCTAGGTTAGACGCCAGCAGATCCAATTGCGTTTAAATCAGCAACGAATTATTTTCAGCTGATTCGCGGCAGGCCGCAAAGCGTCGTTGGAGCAGACATAGCAAGTCCCGGGCCAGAAAATAAAACCCTTTTTATCAGCTACTTAAGTTGGGTGGATTTGGTGGGTGTGGCGAAAACCACAATAATCAGGCGAATCTGTCCAGATTGGCCGAGCCGATCATCCCGGCTCAGACCAAGTCGGTTTAAGCGTTGGCGGGCGCCGCGACGGCATTTGTCTTCCGTTTCGAACGCAAGCCCAGCCAAAGCAGTATCAGACCGCTTGCAGCAAAACACACGTTAACTGCCAGCGCGGCATCGCGCAGCGCCAGTTGCTGATACTTGAGAACATGCAACACAACCAGCCCCAGCACCAGGCCGCCACTCAACAGTTGCAGCATGGACTTGCCACCTGCGTCATTGTTGAGAACCTGAGCCAGCGCGATGCAGGCCACCAGCACCAGCCACAGCGAGGCGACAGCGGGCAGACCAGCCAGCAGTACCAGCAGCGCACTGCCAGCAATGGCAGCCGGTGTACCCCACACCAGGCCGGTCCAGATATTGTTCAGGGCATCGCGGGTCTTACGCCGCGACAACCAGATATTGATGCCGCTGACACAGACCACGCATAGCGCCAGACCAAACACCCCGTACAGGAACAACACGGACAGTCCGCCAAAATGACCAAAGTGCAAACGGAACACTGAGAATATTGCCTGACGTCCCAGCGCACCGTCCGTGTAACCGGCTTTGCCCAGGTACTGACCCGCCTGGTCAAAACGATACTGTTCGGCATAGATCAGCCGTCCTTCATGCTCGGCACCGATAATCATATACTGCTGCGGGGTATTGGCGTCTTCCACCGTGACATAAAACGGGTTTGCCTCAGGGGCCACCACGGCGAGCTCATTTAACGCGGCCTCGACATCCATCACCGCAACGTCCTGTTGCAAAGCTGGCGGTGCACCAAAAATTTCGCCGATAACGCGCTCATTGTCGCCGTCAAAAAAAGCGCTGGCAAAAATCATGTTCATCAGTACGGCAAGACCAAAGTAGGCGCCGGTGACGGCAATCACCAGATGGAAGGGTGCACCCCAGACACTGAGCCGGTTGTGTATGTCGGTTTGCTGCAGGCGCCGCGAACCACGCAGGCGCAGGTTGAAGGCGTCACGGATAATATTGGGATGGGCAAACAGACCGGAGATGATAAGACCACATAACATGGCACCCAGAATACTGACCACGATCATGCCGAAGCTGCTGGGCAAATGCAGATAGACATGCATGTCTGCCATCATCGTGGTCCAGTCGTGACTGATATCGTCGCCCCGACTGCCATCTTCGTTGAGGTACCATGCGCCTTCTGCCGAGATCAGAGACGCGCGCGGCGCACCGCTCTGCGGCAACATCAGCAGGATATCACCGCCAATGTCCGGCACGACTTCGTGTAACTGACTGTAGACCTGACCTGCCAGTGCCGGTGTCATCTGCTGAAACTCGGCGACGTCCGGTTGCTCCCAGCGCTCCAGGTAGTCGGTAAACACCACCACGGTCCCGGACACACAGACCAGATACATCAGCGCCCCGGTCAGCAGGCCCAGCCAGGAATGGCTATTGACGGAACTTTTCACCAGTGATGTTGGCAACGATGGCTTCATTATGGATTATCCGTATAAAAACAGGAAACTGACTATCAATGCCAGCATAAAAGACAAGGGTGGCCAGTACGAACGCGGCGCGGCACATGCCCACCAACTGGCGATACCCCAGACCACGGGCACAGCATAGAGGGTGAAAACCAGTTTGTCGCCCTGCTGCCATGGCAACAATTGCACCAGCACCGTGGTGAACAATGCGGAGGCAGCACCGGCCAGCGGCACCACGACGATAAACAGCCAAAGCTGGCGGGCAAAGGCTTTTGCGTGCGGCAAGTGCAAGGTCGCGGTACCAGCCGTCGTCGGCAGGTCGCTGTCACGCGAGCGACCCGTCCCTTTGCCCCGAAGCTGCCGGGACTGCGCCTGCAAGCGGTAATTCAGCAGCACCAGTAGCCACGCTATGACACCGCTAAACAGAAATACCTGAACCACACCAAACTCAGCGCCGCTGGCAAGCATCCACGCCCAGGCAGACAACAGCAGGAAACCCCAGCCTGTCGGTGCATGCACCACACCAACCCCGGATTGATGACGCCAGGACCAGTACAGCAGACCGACACCGGCAACGTTCAGCGCCAGTGCAAGAAAAGCCATTAGCGCGGAGGAAGCCATTAGCGTCGCGGGAGCCATTAACTCAGCAGACGCCATCAGAAATTAACCGTGCCCGACAGCATCAAGGTACGCGGCGTACCCAGCACAAGATAGTTGGAGCCCGGGAACCCACCCACGGACACCCAGTCATTGCTGTCACTCAGATTCTGCAAACGGGCTCGCAGGGTAACGTCGCGCTCGGCGATCCGGGTCCGGTAGCGTGCACCCAGATCTGTCCTGTTCCAGGCCGCAACTTCGATAGTATTGGCGGCATTGGCATACTGTGACGAGGTAAAGATGTGGCGGGCGTCCAGTGTCAGCCCCGGCAATGCCGGCACATCCCATTCAAGGTTTACATTCAGTTGCGTGTCTGGCGCACCGACCGCGTCATTGCCATCAAACTGGCCGCCCTGGGTGTCAACCATTTCAGCCTCCAGCCAGGTGGCACCGCCCAGCAGGCGCACATTCTGTGTCAATGTACCGAACAGGCTGAGTTCAACACCGCGGTTGCGTTGCTCGCCCTGCGGAGCAAAAACAGCGTTTTCCACATAACTGCTCGGGCGGCTGGTGGTGAAAGCACTGACGCTGCCGCCCAGATCCCCTCCGTCGTATTTGACACCCAGTTCAAACTGCTCGGACTGGTAGGGCTCGAATACCTCACCTGCGTTAAGCACCGGGCTGCCACCGCTGTTCGTTGGCGCCACTTCACCCGGCACCAGACCTTCGATGTAGTTACCGTAAAGAGACACCTGCTCGCTGGTTTTGTACACGATACCAAACACAGGGGTCAGACGTCCCTCGTCATAGGATGACAGAGCAGAACCCGTGTTGTAATCGAACGAGCGTGTTTCGATATTCTGATAGCGCGCACCGACAGTGACCAGCATGCGTTCATCCAGCAATGAGATCATGTCGGCGATTGCGACACTTGAGGTCTCTACCTCCTCTGTCACCCGCGGCGACGACAGGGAACCGCCAACAAAAAAATCCGCCTGTGGTGCCGACACCGTCACCGGATCATACAGGTTGCCGGGAAAACCCGCGAAGCTTGAGAACGCATAAGCATTGCGCGACTCCAGAGAAAAGGCAGAGGCAGTGAGACTGAGATTGTGTCCCAGCGCTGCGGTGTCAAACGTTGTCCGGATGCCCAGTTCGCCAGAGTGGATTTTATCGGCGCGAGCATTGTCAAAGCGATAGGCTGACGTGTTGCCCTGCGCATCCGCGTTCGGATTGGCCAGGACATTGTTTTCCTCACCATCCCGCAAGCCGGCGGCGGCCCAGACCGACACCGCATCGCTCAGGTCGTACTCACCACGCACCACGCCAAACAACTGATCTTCGTCGGTGTGGGTCCAGGGCTGGGCAAAATTATCGTCGGCGGCCGGCGGCGGCGGGATGTCACCCGATGGCGTGACGCTGGGTCGTGGCGCGTCAATGCGATGATCCTGCAATCCCACGTCGGCTGACAGGCGCAGCCTGTCGCCACGGTAATCCATGCCAAAGGCCAGCACAGTGAGTTCACGTGCCTGCTCGTCTACCGCGGTTTCACCATCACGCCGGGCGATGTTGATGCGCACGCCGACATTGTCATCGGTACCAAAACGTCGCGCACCATCCAGCGCCAGGTAACCGTGTTCGCCACCCTCGTAACCGGCCGTGATTCGTGTCAGGGGTTCGTCGGGCGCACGCTTGGGCACGAGATTCACCGATCCGCCGACGCTGCTGCCGCCAGGCGCCGCGCCATTCAGAAAGGTACTGGCACCGCGGAATACTTCAACCCGCTCCAGAAATTCGCTGGCAACGAACTGCCGCGGCAAAATGCCATACACACCGTTGTAGGTCATATCATCGGAGAACACCGGAAAACCCCGGATCATGTACAGTTCCTGGAAATTGCCAAAGCCCTTGGCAACGCGCACCACCGGATCGTTCTGCAGCACATCGGCGACACTGACGGCCTGCTGGTCAAGCATCAGGTCCTGGGTAAAAGCGGTTCCCGAGAAAGGTGAATCCATCATATCCAGGTTGCCGAACATGCCAACACGACCACCGCGCGCGACCTGACCACCGGCGTAGGCATCAGGCAGCAGTACCTGCGACCCATCGGAGATCACAACAATCTCGGAGATAGCGTCGCTCTGGGCCAGCGCAGCATGCGGCAGCGACAAGGCAGAAAAGGCAGAAAAGGCAGACAAAGCAAAAGCGATGGACAAACTAAGCGGGTTTTTATGTGGCATGACGGAACCTGACTGGCTGTGGAATAAAACGCAAGGGAGCACGGAAGATATCGCGGTAAATATTAATGATATGTATTCCTATTTGCAAGTAATGCAGGTGCGGGCATGCAAATTTATTGCGCGAATTTGCGGTATCATGCCCGCCTCCGCTCACAACACAGGCAAACGTGATCCATGGCAGCCAAATCCACTATCTTCAAAGCGTCCCTGCAAATCACGGATTTGGAGCGGCACTATTATCAGGAACATAACCTGACGCTGGCCCGACACCCTTCCGAAACAGATGAGCGCATGATGGTGCGCGTGCTGGCATTTGCGTTGAATGCCCATGAGCGTCTGGAGTTCGGCCGCGGCCTGAGCACCGAGGACGAGGCTGATCTGTGGCAGAAAGATCTGACCGGCGCCATTGAACACTGGATTGATGTCGGCATGCCGGATGAGCGCCTGGTGCGCAAAGCCTGCGGGCGCTCACAGCAAGTGACGGTGTATTGTTACGGAGGACGTATCGCAGAGATGTGGGTAGAGCAGAACAGCGTGCAATTTGCCCGTCAAAACAACCTGCGCATCGTCAATCTGACACTGGAGCAGACACAGTCACTGGCGCTGCTGGCACAGCGCAATATGAATCTGCATTGCCTGGTGCAGGACGGGCTGGTGTCATTCAGCGACGATAATACGTCCGTAGAACTGGAGCCGGTGCTGCTGTACCCGCCTCAGTAACCGAACCAGACAGCCCCGATCAGGATCGCCGAACTGGCCAGGAACAGCTTCAGCATTAACGGCATCAGAAAGCGGAACCAGCGATCGTACGGAATGCCGGCAATGCCCAGAATACCCATCAATATACCGTTGGTAGGAATGATCATATTAGTGAAACCGTCACCGAACTGATACGCGAGCACGGCGGTCTGCCGGGAAATACCCAACAGGTCAGACATCGGCGCCATCAACGGCATGGTGACGTAGGCCTGACCACTGCCCGACGGAATGAAGAAGTTGAGCAGGCTCTGCATCAGCAACATGCCCACCACGGCCAACTCTGCACCCACCATGGTTAACGGCACTGACAATCCGTGCACGATGGTATACAGCACCTGTCCGTCTTCCAGAATCAAAGCGATTCCACGTGCCATACCAATCAACAGCGCTGTAGCCGCCAGGTCGGTGACACCTTTGGAGAACGCCACGGCCGTATCATCGGGCGTGATACGAGCGACAATCGCGGTGATGATACCCAGCGCCACAAACAACGCACTGAGCTCAGTCAAGTACCAGCCGTACAATATGACACCTGACACTAACGTCATGATACCGAGCATCATTACCAGCAACACCAGTTTGCGCGTGGTGGTCAGCGGCGGATATTCCTCTACCGACGCCGCCTCATGCTGGTGGCGCAAATCATACACCAGGCTGGCACTGGGATCGGCCTTCACACGCTGCGCGTACCGGTAAACATGATGGAAACCAAGCAGCAACAACGGCAGAAATATCGCCAGCCGCAAGCCAATGCCTGAGCCCGGTGGCAGATCGGCCACATCCTGCGCCACCATGACGGTAAACGGATTCATCGCCGCGGCGCCATATCCGATACCGTAGCCCACTACCAGAATACCGACCGCCGTCATCGCATCCAGTCGCATCGCCAGGCAAAACGTCATCAACAGCGCCACCAGGGTAATGAACTCGACCGCCATGCCAAAGGTGCTGGCACCCACCGCAAAAGCGAACATGGGGAAAAATATCAGCAGCCCGGTGCGCGTGCTGAAACGCTGCAGGATGCGCCCCAGCAGCGCTTCGATGGCACCGGTGTGGCGAATCACCGCCAGCACCCCACCAACGATCAGGACAAAGAAAATGATTCCCTGGGAATCGGCCATGCCGCGCGGCACCGCCGTCAGCAAATCGACGACGCTGAGCGACGGGCTGTCCTCAAGCAGGGCAAAGGTGCCGGGAACCACCAGTTCCCGGCCCGCCTCATTCAAGGTGGTTTCAAACTCACCGGCCGGCAGCACCCAGGTGATGACCAGTGCCAACACCTGCATGGCAAACAGCAGAACCAGTGTATTGGGAACCTTGAATGTTCTCACTGTGGTTGCAGGCCCCGGCGACGCAGCATGTGTTCAATGTCAGGCAAACGACCGGCAAAGTCCTGATACAGTTCCATGGCGTCTTTGCTGCCACCTTGCGACAGCAGGGTGTTACGGAAGCGATCACCGTTCTCGCGCAACATGCCACCGTTTTCGATAAACCATTGCACCGCATCGGCGTCCAGCACTTCACTCCAGATATAGGAGTAGTACCCTGCAGAGTAGCCGCCCATGATGTGGGAGAAGTACGGTGTGCGGTAGCGCGGTGGTACCGGGTCGTAATTCAGACCGGCGTCGGCCAGGGCCTGAGCCTCGAACGCCATGATGCCGTCAGCGTCGGGAATCTCCTCCGGCGGCAATTGGTGCAAAGCCTGATCTATCACCGACGCTGCAAGATATTCCGTGGTACCAAAGCCTTCATTGAACTGTGCCGCCTCCAGTACACGGTCCAGCAGATCCTGCGGAATTCGCTCTCCCGTTTCATAGTGCAACGCATAATTTTCAAGAACTTCGGGCCATGTCGCCCACATTTCATTTACCTGTGACGGAAATTCAACAAAATCACGTGGCACAGATGTGCCGGCAAAGCGCGGGTATTCAACGTCAGAAAACAACCCGTGCAACACATGTCCGAACTCATGGAACAAGGTGGTGACTTCATCGAAGGTCATCAACGTCGGCTCGCCGGCCGGTGGTTTGGTAATGTTCAAATGGTTGCCGATGACCTTGCTGCCTCCGAGCAGACCGCTTTGCGTGTTGTAGCTGTTCATCCAGGCACCGCCACGTTTGCTACCGCGCGCGTAGAAGTCACCCAGCATCAGACCCAGCCCGGAGCCATCAACATCAAACACCTCCCACACCTGCACATCGGGGTGGTAGGTGGGCAGGTCATCACGACGTTCAAAGCTTAGCCCGTACACCTGTTCAGCAGCGTAGAACACACCGTTGTCGAGTACGTTGTTCAGTTCGAAATAGGGCCTTACCTCTGACTCATCAAACGAGTAACGAGCCTGACGGACTTTTTCGGCGTAAAATGCCCAATCCCAGGCTTCAAGCTCAAAGGGCTCTGCCTCAGTCTCATCAATCACCCGCTTGATTTCTTCGCCTTCTATGCGCGCATTGGCAACGGCGACAGGCGCCAGGCCTCCCAACATCTGATTGACAACTACTTTGCTACCCGCTGTCTGCTCAGACAGAATGAAGTCAGCATGCGTATCATAGCCGAGCATCTGTGCACGCTCGGCTCGCAGCTTCACTGTGTCGGAGACAATACCGGTGGTATCGAATTCGTTGCCTCGACTGCCACGCGCAACCGATGCGCGCTGGATGCGTTCACGCAGTGCGCGATTTTCAAGCGAAGCCAGTGGTGGCTGACCACTGGTGTTGCGCAGCGTGATCACATACTTGCCTTCTTCACCGCGTTCCGCGGCCTCATCTGCGGCAGCCTGGATCTGTGCATCGGACAAACCTGCAAGCTCTTCACGCGTATCAACCACCACAGCAGACGCATTTACCTCGGCCAGCACGTTTTGCGTAAACTGTGTGCTCAGGCTCGCCAACTCGCTGTTGATTTCGCGCAGACGTTCCTTTTGCTCTTCATTCAATTGCGCACCGGCCCGTACAAAACTGGTGTGGTAGCGCTCAAGCAGTCGATCGGACTCTGGATCCAGTGCCAGTTCTTCGCGCTGCTCATACAGGGTGTTGACCCGGGCGAACAGATCCGGGTTCAGTGAAATTGAATCATTGTGTGCGGATAGTCTTGGCGCCATTTCGCGCTGCACTGCCTGCAAATCAGGGTTAGTGTGGGCACCGCTCACGTTGCCAAAGATACGTGCCACACGCGTCAGCGCCTGTCCGGAGCGTTCCAGTGCGATGATGGTATTGTCAAAGCTCGCGGGCTCAGGGTTGTTCGCAATCGCTTCGATCTCTTCGCTTTCCAGCGCCATGGCTTGCTCGTAGGCGGGCAGATAGTGTTCGTTTCGGATCTCATCGAAAGGCGGCATGCCGTAGGGCAGACTGCTTGCTACCAGCAATGGATTGGTGCCCGCTTCGGTGGCCGCTGGTGCCTCATCCTGCGTTTCCTGCATGCCAGTGGTGCCGGGCTCTGGCGAATTGTCACTGCAAGCGCCCAGCAACAGACTCAGGCCGAGCGCGGGGAATAGCGCCCTGGTCAATGTAGATTTCATGAATGGTAGCGCGGCGATTGTTTTCAAAACAGGCTCCTGAATAGTTGAACGTCACGGCACAGGCAAAAAAGTGACCGGGTGTGCGATACCCGATTATAAACACGGATAGCGTTGTGGGCATAGCCGTCAAATGACGGGTGCCGGACCGGATCGTTGTACCGCGACTATCTTCATCCACTCAGTCAGGAATATCGCGCCCGCCCGGGCCCGGGAGAACCGGGCGCAGGATCAATCACGGTAGGTCACCGCGCGGCGGTATAGATGCCAGGTGGCGTGACCCAGCACAGGTACGACGATGCCAAGGCCTACGAACAGCGGCAGGGCACCCAGCAACATCAATCCAATTACCAGCAGATACCACATAGCCATCGCCTGCCAATTGGCCTGCACAGCTTTCAGCGAAGTCATCACTGCGCGGCCAACGCCAACTTTGTGGTGCAGCATCATCGGCAGCGAGACTACCGTGGCCATATAAACCACTACACTGTAGATAAAACCGATGCCTGAGCCAACGGCCAGCAACTGCCAGCCAGCCGGGGACATGAATATCTGCTGCATCAAAGAAGCCAGCTCTGTTGGGGCGGGTTCAGCAAAAAACACGCCATAGAGCAGTTCGGCTGTCATCAGCCAGGCGACGAACAGAGCTGCCAGAACGCACCCCATTGCCGCAATCCCCCAGCGTGAAGGCGCCCTGGCCACATCAAAAACGTGATACCAGGCGTAATTCAGGCCTTGTTCACGGCGACGGCTGAGCTCATAGAGGCCGCAGGCGGCCAGCGGGCCTATCAGGGCCAGCCCACCCACTAGCGGGAACAATAAGGGCAGGAAATTCTCGCCCAGGCCAATCAAGGCGGCAAACAGGGCAATCAGGGCGTAGATCAGGGTCAGAAAGACCCCGTGGGTGGGTTTGGCTTCGAAGTCAGCCAGCCCCTGTTTCAGCACCGAGCTCAGCTCGGCGGGCCGGATTATATTAATGACAGGCGTCTCACTACCTCGGGCGTCTGCAGATACATCGGTTCGCGCACTCATTGGCATTCTCCTCAGATATCAGCTTGCGGGTTGTTTGTTGTTTTTTTTCCTTTTGTTTGTTTTTGCTTGGACAACATAACACAGGACCCGTTCCAGAAGCTTTTTCTTCGGCCCTTCGAGACCATTTCAGGGTCCAGGTACTTGTTCGATATAACGAAAATTGCAGCGGCTGTGGGTTTGTTCAGTGGCGGGCGAGGTACGCAAAAGGTCTATGCCACGTGTATCACCGGAGCTCGTCCGGGTCTGGGACTCGGCGACGGTGAATGTCAGCGTGTCTGTTTGCTCCAGAGCCAGAGTTAACCGCGAGTCCTCCGCGTGCCAGCTACCGGCGATGAATACGGATTTGTCGCTGCTGGTCGCCTCGTCCCACTCGTATATTTCGAGTATCGCCAGCCCGTCTGCGGTCAAATTGAGCTCGGCATCGATGCTTTCGCACTCGCTCATGTAAACACGGGAGAGGTTTTCGATATTCAGATCCACGCGACGGACTTCCGCCTGTCGCTGTCTGGCAATTTCCCGATTGGTCAGATACAGCCCGATATTGCCGTCGGTGTAGGAGTGATTGTGCACAGAATGCGACTCCACGCGCACGTTGCTCAACCCGTGACGATTGAGTACAGCTTCCAGCTCATCAATCGAGGCCTGGTCGCGAACCACACGCGGCATGACAATAGTGGGGCCCGTAATGCCAACGGGCACATCGAGGTCACGCAGTTGAGGCCTCAGACCAAGTTCGGCAATAGCCCGGCTCAGATCGGCAAGCTCGGCATCGCTCAAGCTGTTGTTGAACACATGAATTTTATGGGTTGTGCAGCCCGCCAGTAGCAGCAACAACAGCATTGACCTGACCATTAATCCCACCACGCCGGCAAACTGCCTGAAATGCTAATTATTTAGCATAATGCTAATATATTAACACCTGCACAGCAAGTCAACGCGTTTATGGAGACGCGTTTATGGGGACGGAGGGAATACTTTTTGTTCGCTCAAAAAGTATTCCCTCCGTCCCCATAAAAGCGTCAGGCTTCTTCGATGACCACCGCGGTACCGTAGACCAGGATCTCGGCGGCGCCGGTCATGATGTAGCTGGTGGAGAAACGCACATCGACGATCGCATTGGCCCCAAGCTGTCCGGCCTCTGCCGTCATGCGGTCCAGCGACTGCTCGCGCGCTTCGGCCATCATTTTGGTGTAGTCACTGATCTCACCGCCAACCAGCATACGCAGACCGGCTAGGATATCGCGGCCTACGTGACGGGCGCGGATGGTATTGCCGCGGACCACGCCCAACGTTGTGACTATCTTGCGGCCTGCAATGGCCGGAGAAGTTGCAATCATCATCGTTCAATATCCTTATAACGTTCATGTTTATGGTGGAAAAGCGTTTCGCGCAGAATGGACACAAACAGAATGACCAGACCACTGCCAGCGAATACACCACCCAGTTTCACCCACAGTGGTATGTCGGGGCTGGTCAGCCATTCACGGGCGAATTCCCAGCCGCCGTACAGAAACAGCATGATCAGGCCAGCAGACATCAACAGCCAGCCCGTGCCCCGCTCGATGCGCCGGTATACGCCGCCCCAGTAGCTCTGCCAAAGCTCGTCATCGGGATCCCGGGGTTTGTTGTTCATGGTCAGCTCCTTTAAGGACGTCAGTTCATCGAATTCTCGCTGCAATGTGGCATTGTCTGTCAGCAACTCCGCAAAGCGCCGGCGCTGTTCGGCATCGGCTTCATCGTCGAGTACCGCCATCATCAATGCTCGCGCGTCGGTATCATTCGTGTTCATAGCCACTTTCCTTCATCAGTTGCCGGAAACGTTGCCGGGCTGCATATAACCGCGACATCACAGTGCCGATCGGAACCCCCACGATGTCGGCCAGTTCACGATAACTATGGTCGTGCATATCTTTAAGGCACAAAATCTCCCTGTCTTCGATGCTCAGATGCATCAACGCCTGTTGCACCAGATTGCTGTATTGCACAGACTGGCAATCCTCACCAGGGCCGCCCGCCTCTGTCAGCATGGTATCAATTTGTCCGTTATCAATATCTTCGCGCCGGCGTGACCGACTGCGCAGATGATTTAGCGCGACACGTCGCAAAATGGTGTAGTACCAGGGATAGAACGGCTGCGAAGGGTTGTAGCTCGACATGTTTTGCCAGGCCCTGGCAAATGCTTCCTGCGACACGTCCATGGCGTCATCACTGTGCCCGGTCAGCGACAGTGCGTGGTAATAGGCCGGTCGCTTGAGTTGTTCAACCAGTTCCCTGAATGCCTTGCTGCTGCCTTTCCGGCATTGCTGCAACAGATCACTGTCTATGTGTATGTCGGCCCTCATGGCAGGCACCCGCTTCCGTCGTCATCGTGTATCCGTGACCCTGCGCTTTTGCAGCGTCCGATTATCATACACCGCGGGTATTCAGTTTATTCGCCCCGGGACCGTTTAACCCTGCAGGCTGCGCAACTGATCAACGATTAATGGGGACCGCTTAATGGGGACGGAGGGAATAAAAAGTATTCCCTCCGTCCCCATTTTCAGGGCAGGATGCCGGTGTTTCGACCATCCAGGCTCACGGTGTTTCTTTCCGCCCAGTATGCCTCCACACCCTCGCGGCCGCGTTTCTCGGCCCATTTCTCCAGCGTCACGCGTTCGCCTTTGTAATCACAGTGCGGCACGGCATAGCCACAAGAGGTCTGCACCAGATCAATGGCTAACCGGAAAATCTGACGGGCACCGTGATATTCGGGAAACTCGGCAATAAGCCGGTCCCAGTCCGCGTCGCGCGGATGAATCACCTCCGCCTGGCCGTACAGCCGGAGGATCAGTGGCTGTTTATCGAAGGAACAGAACATGATGGTCATGCGCCTGTTCTCCAGCACATGGGCCGCAGTTTCATTGCCACTGCCGGTCATGTTCAGCCAGATCGCCTCATTTGGCCCCAGGATTCGCAGACTGTCCATGCCTTTGGGGGAGACGTTGACATGCCCCTCAGCGCCGGCTGTGCCAACAAAATAGATGTGCTGCTTGCCGATAAAATCGATAAGCCCGGGTGATAATTCGTTGAATTTCTCCGCCATGTCCGACTCCTTTTCTCTGTAAACACCAGGTCCGCCCCGGTTGCCTTGCCAGCATAATAGCACCAGAGCGCAAATTGCATAACGCTTGCTGCACGACGTTTGTGCAATGCGCCGGACACTTTACGGGTCTGCTGTCGTGTTATGATAATTTCCTGTTTATTTCATTCAGCAAGAGTCACAGGTTCGCGCGATGTTGACCGTTACCCGTCGGCGCAATGACGTCCTTAAAAGTTTATGCCTTGGCCTGCTGACAATGGTCGGCGCCATGCCGTGGTTAAGTACCGCTCGTGCAGCCGACAACGCGCAGCCCCAGGATCTGACAGAACAGCGCGCCATTTATCAGCGTGCCCGCGATGCTGCGGCGCAAAATAACAAGGACGAGCTTGAGAGGCTGCGTGCTCAATTGCAGGACTACCCCTTGTTGCCCTACCTTGATTACGCGCTGCTGAGTGAACGCTTGACGGTGCTGGCCCGGACTGACAGTGACGGAGAGCGCACAGACGGGCAGTTCTTTGAGATCGACCAGTTCCTGGCACAAAACAGCAACTCCTACCTGGGTGATCGCCTGGAGCGTGAATGGGTCTCCGCACTGGCCCGGGAAAATCGCGGCGCCGAACTAGTGCGTTACCATAACCCTGACAACACCACGACCCAACTCACCTGCCGAGCCATGCAGGCCAATTTTGAACTCGGCGATTACACCACGCTGGCTGATGCAGACCGGTTATGGAATGTTGCCGTGTCGCAGCCCAACGACTGCGATCCCGTGTTCGAGGCCTGGATTGAGGAGGGTTTCCTGACACCCGACATTGCCTGGCAACGCTTCAGCAAAACGCTGCAGGCAGGCCACCGCAACCTGGCGCGCTACATAAGTTCCCTGATGCCGGATCGTGAGCGTGCTCTGGCTGAGCTGTACCTGCGCATTGATCAGGAACCTGAACGTTTACGCGACCTTGAATCTCTCAGTGCGCGCAATGCCGAAACCGGGGAAATCATCCTTCATGGTATTCGCCGCATGATGACCATTGACGCACCCCTGGCCATGCTTCTGCTGCAAAGCCATAACGATTTTCACGAATTCGCACCAGACGTCATTATCGAGCATCAGCGCATGATTGCGCTGCGGCTGTTGCTGCAAGGTTTTGTCAGGGAAACCGAAACCCTGTTGCGCAATACCCCGTCACTGGTGACCGAAACCCTGGTGAGCTGGATTCTGCGCGATGCACTGCGCAGCCAGGATTGGCCGCGCATTGAAGAATGGATCGCCCGACTACCCGATGACGCGCGCGAATCCGAGCGCTGGCGATACTGGCAGGCACGCATGCTGGAGCAGAAAGGCACAGCAGAGTCCAACGCGCAGGCCCAGGCGCTGTATCGGTCTGTGGCGGCTACACGCAGCTACTACGGGTTCCTGTCAGCTGATCTGCTGGACACAGAATATGAACTGGCTGATACGCCGGTAGCGGTTGACCCTCTTCAGGTGACCGAGCTCTACAACATACCCTCCATCGTGCGCGCGCGGGAATTGTATTTAACAGGTGATGAAATAAACGCCCGCAACGAATGGCAATACGCGGTACAACGCATGGAGCCACAACAGATCGCCGCCAGTGGCAAACTGGCCGACAGCTGGGGCTGGCATCGAAACAGTATTCAGGCCATGATCCGGATCGGCTACTGGGATGACATGCAGCTGCGATTCCCCCTGGCGTACAGCGATCAGTTTGCCCGCGTCGCCGCTGAACTGGACATACCAACGCAACTTCTGTTCGCCATCGCGCGCCAGGAAAGCGCATTCATGCATGATGTCAGGTCACCAGCCGGTGCCCGCGGCCTGATGCAGCTGATGCCGGGTACGGCCCGGGAGACCGCACTGGGTGCAGGCTTGCGAGTCAACACCGCCGACCTGTATCTGCCCGAGATAAATATCACCCTCGGCAGTCGTTACCTGGCAGGCTTGCTTGAGGAGTTCGATGGTAACCGCGCGCTGGCAGCGGCTGCGTATAACGCCGGACCCAACCGGGTGAAGCAGTGGCTGCGCCGCGGTGTCGACAACCCGGTGCCCCTCGACATCTGGATAGAAACCATTCCTTTTCTGGAGACTCGCGGCTACGTGCAGAACGTTCTGGCCTATTCGGTCATATATGGTTACCGCATGGGTGAGCCGGTGCCATTCCTTACCCCCGCCGAGGCTGCAGCGGTTCTTTAACGCCTCCGCCGCCTTTACGCTCCGCGGGTCGCCAGAATGTCATAGTGGCCACCTGTCCCGATGACATCAAAATGCGTGAAACCGCATGAAATCAGTATCTGTTTCACCTGATCCGTATTCACCCAGTCCTCATCCACCTCGTAGTATATTGCTTCACATTGCGATAACACGCCGGATTTCAGCAGTTCCCGTATCACCGTCAACTCGTATCCCTCGACGTCGACTTTGATAACGCAATTTCTGGCGCTCGCAAAAATTGCCTGCAGCTGCTCAGCATTGACTGTTTTGATTGTCTCCGGCCGGCTGAACCAGACCGCTTTTGTGCTGCGCAATGAAGCAGCGCCACTGTGCCCGGGCTTAACGGCAATCTCAGTGTCACCGGCAACATCCGACACGGCCGCGTTCACTGTCCTGACCTTGCCATTGACCCGATTGATACGCAGATTGTCCTGCAAGTACTCATAGCTGCTGGCCACCGGTTCAAACGCAATGACATCGCGACACCGGGGATTGCGGGCAGCAATCAATGAGTACAGCCCCTGATTGGCACCAATATCGATAAAGGTAAAATCAGTCTCCAACCCGTCCAGATAGTCCGATAAAGTATCTCCGTAGCGCCCAAGACAGCAGAAATGAAATGTAGCATCGGTCCATTTTGTGCGCAGATATACGCCATAGTACGACTTGACGCAGGAAATATTGTCAATCGTAATCGCTTGCAAAGACTCCATCGTGCCCGCCTGTAAAAGTACGATATGCGACTATGCTACAAAACTGTGACAAATTCTTAACAGGCCGAAAAAGGGGACGGAGGGAATAATTAGTCAGCCCCCAAGGCTGTTTAATTATTCCCTCCGTCCCCTTTAGCGCGCGTTATGGCGTACTCTGGGGGTCGGGATCGGTCATAAAGAGACCAACCAGCAAAATCATGCCGACGCCGCCCAGTATCATGGCCGGATAGAGGCGATCATCCACAGAACCTGCCGACACCAGCCAGGTATCGATGAACACCGTTGCCAGTACATCCTGGAGCGTTGCCGGACCGACCAGGGCGACGGCGGCATGAACCCGCCAGGCAGGCGGTATACTGAAAAGCCTGAAAGTAGCGAGCATGACGCCCACAAACCCGGTGCCGCCCGCCAGCAACCATAGCCAGAAGAAGTACAGGCTGGTGCCGGGTTCAGTGCCGCCTGGCCAGAAACTGCGAAAGAAAACCAGAAAGCCGACCCAGCCCAGCACCGAGATAATCATCATAGTCAGCATGAGGCGATTGAAGTTTTGTCTGTTGAGCGTCAACATATGATTGCCCTCTCAATTACGTAGCGGTCGCTACATCAATGAGCACTATAGCAAGATACTGTAGCACTCGCTACAATTTATACAGGGATAGCAGAATTGAGCAAGAAAGACATCCGCCGGACCGAGATCATCGCCACCCTGGCTGGTCATTTTTTAAGCAATGGCCTGGCCGATACCGGCCTGCGCCGACTCGCCGAACTCACCGGTACCAGCGACCGCATGTTGCTGTACTATTTTGACAATAAAGACGAACTGGTCAGCGCAGTGCTTGCCCACGTTGGCGCCGAACTGGCACAAACACTGAACGACGTGGCTGGCCCCGGCCCCCTGTCGCCGGCACAGGCCCTCGAAATGCTGTGGCGCACTGCGCGCCAGGGTGAGTTCGCCGACCACCTGCGGCTGTTTCTCGATATCTCCAGTCTGGCCAATCGGGGCAACGAACCGTATCGCACGATTGCCACGCAACTCACCGGCGGTTGGATAGCCTGGATGTCCGCTATGCTGGATTACCCCGAACACGATCGCGAAGCGCTGGCGGCATTGATTCTGGCAACCGTGGACGGCCAGGTGGTCCTGTTTCAGAACGATCTGGCGCAAGGAGATGCAGCCATCGCTCAGTTTTCAAAAATGTTGCAAGAGCGTCACCCATGACGCTCCTGACCTCCATCTCCGGGCGCGGGCGCACACGCGCCTTGCTTATCGTTAACCCCAAAAGCCGCCAGGGCGCAGAGGCCGAACTGGACGAGGGGTTAAAGCGACTGGAAGCAAAAGGCATGGACGTAGAATACCTTGTGTCGCATAGCGCCGAGGAAAGTCGCGAGGCGGTCAAAGCGCGCAAGGCCGACATTGACCTGGTCATTGTCGGCGGCGGCGACGGCACCATCAGTTCCATGGCCGGTACTCTGTTAGAGTGCGGCCTGCCACTGGCCATTCTGCCCCTTGGCACTGCAAACGATCTGGCGCGCTCCCTGTGCATTCCTGACGAAATCGAGCTGGCTATTGAAGTAATTGCTGCCAACCACCGGCAACGCATTGATTTAGGTGAAGTCAACGGCCACTATTTTTTCAACGTGGCCAATATGGGCCTGGGCGTTCATGTCACCGAAGAGCTGACCAGCGAAGTAAAGAAACGCTGGGGAGTATTCAGTTATGTCAGGGCGCTGATCGCGGCCATCATGCGCCACGATCAATTCCACGCACGCTTGACTGTTGATGGCGACAAGTACCGCCATCGCTCAATGCATCTGACGGTAGGCAACGGACGCTACTATGGCGGCGGTAACGTGATCAACGAAAACGCCCGCATCGATGACGGCAGACTTTGGCTGTACAGTCTGCGGCCGCTGACAAGCTGGGAATTCCTGACGTTGGCGCCACTGTTGCGTAGTGGTCAACAAAACCGGGATCGACGCGTTTTTTGCGCACAAGCCGAAGAGATCGAAGTCAGTACCGGCACGCGCAGCATGGAAATTCACGCTGACGGGGAACCGGTGACACAGACGCCGGCCCGGTTTCGGATACTGCCCAAAATGCTGGAGGTTGTGGCGCCGGCAATTGACGAGCACAATCAGATAAAAGACCAAGGGAGTGATTGATCAATGAGCATCTTACGTTCACAGCAACAAGTGGCATTGCAGGAACTCTACCGCCTGGCCCAGGAATCGGCCGATCATTACCGGGACTCCGCGGAATTTGTTGACAATGAGGCTGCAGCGCAACTACTCAACCACATCGCGAGCGAACGGGACCAACTGGCTCAGCAGCTGGCGCAGGCCATACGTGATACCGGCGACCTGCCGACTGCACCGGATGCTGACCGGGAGGCTGGTGAGCAATTGATTCACCGGCTGCACACCTGGTTCACCGCCGATCAGACCCGGGATGTTCTGGAACAGCGGTTAAAAGCAGAGCAGGCGTTGGCAAACATTCTCCGCGAGAATAAAGATGCCGAAAACGCAGACGACTACCAACGTCTGCATGAGCATTTCATCAGCCAGGTCGAAAACGTCACGCAAAAACTCGCGCAGGCGATGGCCTGATAGAGGAGGCACGGAACCTGGTCGGGATATTCAGCCGTTCCTGACTAAAGGTTACCAGCCTCGTCCAGCTCATCAAGATTGTTGAAGCGGATCATGGCCTGCAACTCCCGGATATATTCCTGCCCGCGCTGAGAGTACTGAGTAAGACCTTCGGCCAGCTCCAGACCCGTGATCAACTCCTCATTCTCACGCAGCTGCGAACGTTTCAGGCGTAAGTCGCGGTAAGCATCATGGCTGTTCAGGTTGCGGATGTAACGCTGCACCGATTGCTCGGGAGAATCAAAAGCAGCCACCTCATGCCGGGCGCCCGCTGGCCGCGAATCGGGAATCAGGCCACAGCCAGGCACATAACACCAATGACCAAAGTAGTTATTGCCCTCCTGAGCAAACCGCGATGCACCCCAGCCACTCTCGTTGGCAGCCTGCGCCAGCGCCAGCGACGGCGGTACAACATCAACCCGGCGCAACAGCGTGTCCCAGTCGCCCGGCTCAGCGATATCAAACGCTTCAATCTCATAGTCTGCGGCCAGCCGCTGCACCTGTCGCTGTTGGCGGCCCGACAATGAATCCATGTTTTCACGCAGGCGAAGCAGCTGCGTACGCAGTTGCAGAATTTCCGCGTTGCGCATCTCGACCAGGGGCAGGAAATACCCAAAAAATGCATCCTTGCGCGCGTCAACGTCTTCATAGGCGGTAAAGTCAGGCAATGGCGGGAGCTGCTGTTCGGGCCACAGACGCCAACCGGTCAACACCAGGCTGAGCGCCCCGATTGCCAGAACGATGTGTGCCGCGACAACATGCTTCTGCCGCTGCCCCTCTGCACGACTCTGCGATCCCCGGGCATGATTTACCGATTTAATGTTATCAGTCATGATTAAGTGATTTCCCCTTACGCATGTTCTACCGCTACTTTAACACGGCCGCCGGTATTCACCATGATGACAGGACCGGTTTCAACACCACAAGTCATGAACACCAGGCATTAGCGAAAACCACCAGTCTGTTGTCAATCTCACCAGAGTTTACGCTAGCACTTTTTTACCGGCTTAATTTAGAAACTATATTTATATTAAATTCAATAGCTTAAGAATCTACAAAAATTGGCCCCGCTTTTGCAGAACTTCTCACCAATACCGCGATCTGTAGATCTGCGACTATTCTCATTATCACACTGACTGACGCAACAATTAAAAAGGACAATGACCGTGCGCATACTAACTGGCTGTTTACTTCCCGCGTTTCTACTCTCAGGCGCCGCGCTGGCAGAGGAATGCAAAGACATCAACTTCACCCTGGACAGCAATGACGTCCGCAGCCTGACACTGGATGTCGGGGCTGGCTACCTGGGCATCATCGGTTCCGCCGATGACAATGCAGTGATAGAAGTACAGGCACAGGCTTGTGCTGGCACCAGCAGCCAGCTTGAAGACATGGATATCCTCTACCAGCGCCGGGGCGACACCTGGGAAGTAGAAACCGAGATCTCCGAACAAAACTTCAATGTGTTCTCACTGTTCAGCGGGGACAACCAGCATCGGCGCATCGACATTGACCTGATGGTACCCGCCGGTCTGCTTCTGGCTGTAGAAGACGGCAGCGGAAACATCGATATCCGGGATGTGCAGGGCGAAATACTGATCGACGATGGTTCCGGTGACCTGCAGATCAGCGACTCGTCAGGCCCGGTGCGGATTGATGACGGCTCGGGTGACATCGAACTCAGCAATATCGATGGCCGGGTGGATATCGATGATGGCTCCGGCTCCATGACACTGACACGCACCATGGGTGTCCACATCCGTGACGGCTCCGGTGACATCAACATACGCGATGTGGAAGGCGATGCCGTCATCGCTGACGACGGTTCAGGCGATATGCGAATCGAACGCGTCAGCGGCAACGTAATGGTTGAGAGTGATGGCTCCGGTGACATCACCGTGGGTGACGTACAGGGTGATTTTACCGCCCGTGATACCGGGTCCGGCAGTGTTGACTACCGTGATATCGGCGGTAGTATTGAGGTGCGCGACTAAACCGCCACCGGCCACACAGGCGCGGGGCCTTCCGGATCGTCCGGCTCGGTTTTACTGACCAGATAGTCAAGTATTGCATCTTTGATTGCAGAGCCCTGCGCCAGCCCCTGGTTGCCGAACAACCGGTTGAACTCCAGTACGTAGGGGTGGTTGTCAACCAGTGCAATATCAAAGCCGGCATGATCAACGCCCAGCTCCAGTGCCAGCCGCAAAGCCAGGTCGGTCACCACAGCAGGCACCGGGCTGTGATCAATCTGGCCGCCCTGGGCAACATTATTATAGAACCCACGGTCAGATTGAGTGCGCCAATAGGCCGTTATCACGCGCTCACCGACGATAACCACACGCACATCGCGATCAATGGGCAGATATTCCTGCACATACAGCACCGGCGTTCTGGCACAGTACAGGCGCCAGTCATGGCGGGTCTCTATCAACCACACACCCTCGCCCATGCTGGCCTTGGGCAACTTGGCAACAAAAGGCTGGGGCATCAGTCGCCAGAGTCGCTCCTGCGCGTCCTCGGTATTGGCCTCAATCAGAGTCCAGGGGGTGTGCTCCGGTGCCACAACCTGAAATGCTCGTGTCATCTCCACCTTGTCATGGCCGATGCGGTAGCTGGCTTCGCTGGGAAAAACACGGCAATTCAGGCCATAGATCAGGGCGTTGAGCTGCCAGTATTCGGGGAACAACACCCAATCCGCCTGCCGCAACAAGTCCTTCTGACGAAAAATATCATCGGTCTTCAGAACCGATGTGTCCGGCAAGCCCAGAGTCCGAAAGATGTCGAAAGACACAAGATTCATTTAATGGTTGGCAACCACAGAAAAAAGCGCATTCTATGCTTTATTTACGTCTTGGCAAGCGGTATTTTTGAAGCAGCGAGCCTTCCGGTAACATCAACGTCCCCCGCAACCGCCTTCAGTCAGCCCCATGTATTCGCTGCGGTCAAAGGCCGGGGTGCCGGCAAAGGTTGCAAGATAAGCACGGCAGCGATTAGTCGGATCGCTCCACTGCTCCGCCATGAAATCGGCCTTGATGCTGTCCAGGGTGACTTCCTCTGTCATCATACGAATGCCGCCATCGGCTGCCGAATCCAGAATGAGTGTTTTGGGATTGTTGTCACCGTTCCGCCATGGCTGCCACAGCGGTAACGAACCGTCACGCCCGGTGCCGGTTTCACCGGTATAGGCGAAACTGGACCAGTAGGACATCATCGCCGCCGACAGCTGATCGCGCCCCGGATTGGTAGCCGGATCGTACAAAGCATCGCCACTGATAAAACCGACGTCCCAATCACCGAAGATGAAAGCCATTTCGGTTGAATGAGCCGCGCCAATGGCAACAGCCATGTCCAGACCGCTGTCGCTGACGCGCTGCTCATCCCAGTCAAAACGATAGGCATACACCGGTGCCTCCTGAGCGGGCGCCATGCGCCGGGCCAGATTGTCGACTCCACGCCACTTCCATTGTACTGACGGATAGTGGGCAAAGCGGATGTATTCATCCGGGTCATTGCGAATCACATCCGTCATTGCGGCATAAAGGTAGATGCGACGCTCATCACGATTGGTACCCAGAATAATCGGCACCTGGTTGTAGTTACCGGATGCCAGTTGCGCCAGCGGATCCTGTTCGACAAACACGGTGCCATCGGCAAACTTCTTTGGCGCCGGATAATTGCGCGCCGCTTCCGGGTTGTACAGCTTGAGGAACGCAGCAGCATCCTGGCTGTACAGCAAGTCACGAATTGCATCGCGGCTCATCGAAGCCTGCAAGGCTTTGGCACTCTCGCGATCGGCAGCCAGACCATCGCGTACCAGAATCATGTTGATGATTTCCCGGGAGCTGTGTTCATGGCCAGGCACATTATCGTCGTGGTAGTTCACACCCTGGGCAAGGGTTGTTGTGCCGATACCTCCACTCTGCACAATGGCGCGGTGAAACAGACCCTCGGCCATGGGTGAAGTCACCAGGCTCATGACATTGCCACCGCCGGCAGATTCACCAAAAATGGTGACGTTTTCTGCGTCACCACCAAACGTCGCAATATTGTCCTGCACCCATTGCAAGCCGGCGATGGTATCCACCGTGCTCCAGTTGCCACTGGCGGCAGCACCGGTAGCACCGGCTTCCAGAATCGCTGGATGATAGAACCAGCCCAGGCTGCCCAGGCGATAGTTCACTGTCACCACGATCACGTCCTGCGATTGTGCCAGCTCGCCACCATTGTAGTCACCGGCGTAACCACTGTTATTGCCGCCGCCAAAGATCCAGTACATCACCGGCAAGCGCTCACCTTCGGGGATATCATCCGGCGCATACACACTCAGATAGAGACAGTCTTCGCTGCCAACAATGCCGTCACCGTCGGGATCAGCGATGCCCGCCGACAGACCCGATACAAACTGCGGACAAGGCTGAATAATGTCCGTGGCGCTGAAGGTACCGTTCCACAGTTCGGGCGTTTGTGGCAGCTTCCAGCGCAGTTCACCCACGGGTGGCTGAGCAAATGGAATACCTTTCCAGGCCAGACTGCCATTGTCCTGCACCAGCCCGGTCAACTGACCCTGAGCGATGCTGCGCCGGGTCGGATCGGCTCGCTGCGCCGATGGGTCGGCAAGCTGCGGCTGGCTTTCGTCGGCACCGGAAGTTGCGGACTGTCCGGCGTCGTCGGTGCTGCAGGCGGCCATTGCGGCGCCCAGGGCAACGCACAGACAAAGACGATAAAACTGTCGGGTGGTGAGGCTCATCAGGCTTCTCCTGGTTTTAATTTATTTGCGCTTCTCAATCCCGGCATCTGCCCGCGACACGACCCGAATATTTGTTACACTTCCGGTCCAGACAACATGACAATGAGACGCGCCCTACAATGCCACAAACACAAGCTTTTGCCGACCCCCTTATCCTGTATGGCGTCCCGCATTCCCTGTACACCGGCGTGGTCCGCTGCTACCTGCGCACCCAGGGCATTGCCTACATTGAGCGCCCCACCTCGCACCCTGACTTCGCGCAACGCATCATGCCGGCCATCGGGCGCAGCATCATTCCGGTGGTGGAACTGCCTGACGGTCGCATCATTCAGGACAGCATCGACATCATTGATCACTTCGAACACGCCGGTGTGCCCTGGTCCGCCTGGCCTGACGGTCCACTGCAGCGGGTGTTGGCCATCATCGTGCAGTATTACGGCAGTCAGGCCATGCTGCGACATGCCATGCACTACCGCTGGTCCTACCTCGACAAACAGGAAGCGTTTCTGCGTGATGCCTTCGCGGCCGGCTCAGGTCACGAGATGGCTGAGAAAATAATGGCGCGCATGCAGTCATACCTGCCACAGCTGGGCGTCACCGAAGCCAGCATTCCGGTAATCGAACAGTCCTTTGAGTCGCTGCTGGATATCCTGGAGCCACATTTTCGTGAGCATCCCTACCTGTTTGGCGGGCGGCCATCGGTGGCCGATTACGGCCTCATCGGACCCATGTTTGCCCACCTGGGACGTGATCCGGTACCCTCGGACCTGATGAAACGCCGGGCGCCAAGGGTGTTCCGCTGGGTCGAGCGGATGACGGCGCCCAGACTGGATGCACCGGAATTCACGCAGTACGGTACCGACTATTACACCAACGACACCCTGCCGGAAACGCTGACGCCATTGCTCGCGCATATTGCCGAAGAGATATTTCCTGAACTCACCAGCAAGCTGGTGTTCATGGACGATCACGTGAACCAGTGGCAGCCCGCTGACGGCCAGCCGGTGTCCGACAAACCCCATCAACGCTACATTGGCGCGATTGAAACCCAATTCCGCGGAGTGCCCGTGACCGCCGGTGTACAACCGTATCTGCTGTATCTCCTGCGCCGCGCAGATGCGGTGCTGCAATCACTGGATGAAACAGAGCAGTCGCGCGTACTGGCCGGACTGCAACGCCACGGCCTTGATAGGGCCCTGCCCGGGCAGCGCGGTTACAGTGTCGGGCGCCGCAACCATATTGAAGTCTGGGAGATCCCGGGTTGAATAACTGACGGTCATTCATGATATCCCTCCCCGCCCTCAGCCTGATCGACCTTCTGCTTCGCACGATGGTGCTTGGCCAATTGCTGTTACTCGGTAGTCTGCTAATGCGCGAACCGGCCAGCACGCTCAGGAACCTCCTCCTTGCCGCCGGGATCAGCGTCGCCGGTCTGGTGATGCTGACAGCGCCGATCCCCGATGAGCAGTATGGCCTGTTACGTAACCTCCTGCTGATACTGACCGATGCCTTTGCTTTCATTTTCTGGTTATTGATTCGTCACCTGTTTGATGACGATTTCCGTCCGCATCAGTGGTCAAAACCGATATGGCTGGCACTTATCCTGGTTGGCATTGTTTACTTTTACGTTCTCGGCGTGCAGGCAGGGAACTCGCCTCTGCATGATCTGATTCATGCACTGGGGCTGATGCTGATTGTACACGCCGGTTACATTGCCTGGCGCGGCTTCGCCGATGACCTGTTGGATGCCCGGCGCCGTGCCCGAATCATGGTTGTCGTGGGCATAAGTCTGTACAGCGCGGTGTTGATTGTCTTTGAGCTGGCTGACGAGCGCTTTCGCAACGCCGCCGTGTTTGGCCTGACCAATGCCATTGTATTGTTGGTGATGCTTACCCTTGGCGTGAGCCGACTGTTTCGCCTTCGACATGACCCTGCCAGACATTCGCAAACACATGCCCGGCAAGATGCGACAACCGACCCTGCGTCTGCTGGAATGGCAAGCCTGGCTGAACTTTCTGCTGCACCTTCAATTGTTCCCCCATTGTCGTCCCCCGTTGATACTGCACTGGCGCAAACGCTGGATGCGTTCATCGCCCGACAGGGTTATCACCAGAACGCGCTGACCATCTCATCGCTGGCCAGGCAACTGGCATGTCCCGAACATCGATTGCGACGCCTGATCAATCAGACCCGCGGTTATCGCAACTTCAACAGCCTGCTCAACGACCTGCGCATTGATGATGCCATGGCGCGGCTGGCCGATCCGGCTTACGACAACAGGCCGATCCTGAGTATTGCGCTGGACCTGGGTTACGATTCCATCGGTCCCTTCAATCGTGCGTTCAAGGCCAAAACGGCACAAACCCCCGGCGAATTCAGGCGCCGCGTTCAGAATCGGCGCTAACTATTCGGAATCGGCGAGACCACTTTGGCGTTTACCGGTCACACTCCACAGCCTCAGTTCTGTTTCGGAGTTTGCAAGTTATGTCTGTCCGCTCAATAGTCGTATCACTGCTGACGGTTTTACTCGCCGGCCTGGTTTACCTGTGCTGGCCACTTTATGGCTTCATGGCCGAGAACAACGCCGCACTGCGTAATCCCTGGGGCTGGCAACCTGTTCCTGCCGCCACCACCTGTCAATCGTCGCCCGTTGCTCCGCGCCTGCAACCGGTTGCCGATCAGGCGTGCGCCCTGCTATTGGCGCATCAGGCGCGTGTGCATGCGCCGTCCCTGTCAGCAGCGGTCGCCATTGATGGCCAGCTGGTGTGGAGCGGTGCGGTTGGCTGGTCTGACTTGAAGGCCGACATACCGGCAACGCCGCAAACCCTGTACCGGATCGGCTCCACCTCAAAACCCGTCACCGGCACCCTGCTCGCACGCATGGTGGATGCCGGCCTTGTGGATCTGGACCAGCCCATTGGCGGCTACGATGATGCGCTGCCCAATTCTGACTGGCAGCACCTGACCTTGCGGCAACTGGCCTCGCACATGGCGGGACTGCCGGAGTACGAAACCAACCGGGACTTGCGGGGTATCTACCACAGCATGACGCTGCAGCGTGCGCATTCCGATGTGCGTGAGGGCCTGGCCCTGTTCGACGGCAGTCCGCAGCGCTATCCACCCGGCAGTCAGTTCGAGTATTCCTCATTTGGCACACTGCTGATCGCCGCCGTTTTGCAAAGTGCCGGCGACCAGCCTTTCGCAGAACTGATGCAACGCTGGGTACTGGATCCGCTGGCGCTGACCTCGCCCGTGGTCGACCAGGCAGTTGAGGATCGTGCCCGGTTCTATCAACTCGATGGCAGCCGCGCCCAGCCATGGCGGCGCGTTGACCTGAGCAATAAATTACCCGGCGGTGGTTTCATGTCACGGCCCGAAGACATGGTACGACTGGGCTCGGCGTGGCTGGATCCCACGTTTATCAGCCCGGAGACCCGTGAACAGTTCTGGACGCCGCAAACGCTCAGCGACGGCGAGATCAACGAGCAGTCTTATGCCCTGACCTGGCGCTGGCGCGGCACGGGCAATTACGCCCATCACGGCGGTGTTTCCAAAGGCGCCATGGCCTGGCTGGCTGTGCACCCGGCGCATTCACTGGTCATTGCGCTGACCACCAATGCGAGGCTGGCCGAGTTCAGTGATTTTGCCTCGGTGCAGGATTCGTTGGTGACGCTGTTCGTCGGGAACTAGCGCCACCCGTTTCAGAGCAATAAATCCGTCAGTCGGGCCAGGTGTTTTTGGTCCTCGCCATCCAGCGACGTCATCACCGCCTTGGCCACCTGGCCAAAGGAGACATCGGCATCCTGAAACACCGTTTTCCCGGCACCGGTCAGCGTCACCAGACTGACCCGGGCATCGCGGGCGGCCTCTTCCTTGCTGACAAGGCCCACCTTCTCCATGGGGTTTAGCAGCCGGGTCACGCCCGATGCGCTAAGGCCGACCTGCTGTGCCAGGTCGATCCGGCGCAGTTTCTGCGCCGGCGCGTCATGCAACTGTTTCAATACCAGATACTCGGTAAAGCTGATGCCATGGAATGACAAAGGACCGGAAAGCTGTTTCTGGATCCTGGTATGCAACGCCACGAGTTTGAGCAGCAGCTCACTTTGTGATGCAGTAGGCATAATAATTTCCTTTGATTAATGTTTGAGAGCGCAACTATATTGCAAGCTACTTGATCAGTCAAGCACTGCTCAATCATGGCGGTAACCAAGTTGCCTTCCCCCCGATAATGACCTACCATTGCCGCCGCTTCAGGTGTTCTGCTGTCAATCAGTACAATCCTCTCAGCCTCCATGGGCAGACAGGAGAGACAGCAGAATTAAACGGGAAGTTGGTGCGATGCGCTGCAATCACAGAACGCTCAATGCCAACGCTGCCCCCGCAACGGTAAGCAAGTAAGCCACATCGGTATACCACTGTCATACAGCGCCTGGCGCAACACATGATGGGAAGGTGATGGGGCTTGATAGCGATCAGTAGATGACGCTATGACTTGCAAGCCCGGAGACCGGCCTGATGCCAACGACACGCTGCGGAGGGCAGTGCTGCGGAAAGTAGCCCCTGCTGTCGCGTTTTGTCACAGCGTCTTTCTGTTGCAGTTTCCTCCCGGCGTTTAATTACGTAACGCACTCGGGTGAGAGATTGCAAATGTTGAAAAAACCTTCAAAAACAATTGATATCACAGCTTTACGCTGTGCCGCACTATTCCTGTCCACGCTGCCATTGGCCACCGGCGCAGCTGCCCAGACCAATACCTCGGCCGACGTCGAGAACCGGGATGCAGAGACCCGGGAAGTCATCGTCACCGCCAACCGGCTGAATCAGCCGCTGGGTGAAACCATGGCCGCCGCCACCGTGTTTACGCTGGATGATATCGAAGCTGCGCAGGCAGAGAGCCTGTTTGATCTGCTGGCGGGGGCGCCCGGCATCCAGATGGCGCGCACCGGCGGTCAGGGCACGCAGACCAGCCTGTTCATGCGCGGCACCAATTCTGACCACACATTGATCCTGATTGACGGTGTCAAAGCCAACACCGCCAGCGAGGGTTTTGCCCGCCTGGAAAATATTCCGGTGGCGCAGATCCAGCGCATTGAAGTGGTACGCGGTCCACAATCCAGCCTGTATGGCGCTGATGCCATTGGCGGTGTGATTCAGATCTTCACCAAACAGGCCGCGCGCGGTGATGCGGATACCGGCCTCAGTGGTAACCTCAGCGCAGCAGCTGGCACCGAGTCTACTTACAATGGCAGTGGCGGCTTCAGCCTGCGTGGCGACAATACGTCTCTGGCACTGAATGTGGCACACCACCAGACCGATGGCATCCGGCCCATTCACACCCCCACGCCCAGCGCCCGGCGCAGCGCCTATGACAACGACGCAGCCAATGTCTCCATGGCCCATGAGTTCAGCAATGGGGCGGCGCTGCGTGGCAGCTACAACCTGACCGATTCGCAGCTGGAGTATGACGGCGGCATCAACAACGGCGAGAGCCGCACTGCACACCTGGGCCTGATGCTGCCGGTCACGGACATCTGGCAAAGTGATGTGCAGATCTCCCGCTTCAGTGACGAGAGCGTCGACGACAGCACCTTCGCCTCACGCAGCCGCACTGAACGCGATGCCATCAACTGGCAGAACCATGTGCAGCTGGGGGACAACAATAGCCTGGTGCTGGGCGCGGACATTGAATCCGAGGAATTGCTGTACGAGATGAGCGGCGCGGCGCAGACCGACACCACGCGTGACAACAGCGCCGCGTTTGCCGTGCTGGACAGCCGGTTTTCGCTGCGCAACACATCCGTCGATACTACCTTGTCGTTGCGTTATGACGACAACGAACAGTTCGGTGGCGAAACCACCGGCAAGGCCGCCATCGGCACCGACCTCGGCGACAATCTGCGATTATGGACCTCCTACAGCACCGCCTTCAAGGCACCGTCGCTGGTCGAGTTGTATGTCGATTTTCCTGCGTTCTTCTTCTACGGTAACCCGGACTTGCAGCCAGAAACGTCGCGCAATGTTGAGATCGGGCTGGAGGGCGCACACCTGGGAGCCACCTGGTCGGTCAATGCGTTTCGTAACGAGATCAAAAACCTGATCACCACTGACGCGTCATTCACCAGCCTGACCAATGTCGACCGCGCCACCATCAACGGGGTTGAGCTGGCCGTGCGCGGCAGCTGGCAGGGCTGGAACGCCAATGCCGCACTGACCCTGCTGGATCATGAAAACAGCGATACCGGGGAGGAGCTGCTAAGACGCCCGAACGAGATTCTCAGTGCGGGTATTTCGCGCGAGTTCAACAAGCTTGATGTTGGCCTGACCTGGCTGCTGCGTGGCACACAGAAGGATGTAGACCCGGTAACGTTTGGCACATCCTCGGTAGCCGGCAATGCTGTGTTTGACCTGGCGCTTGGCTATCAAATGCAGACCGATCTCAGCGTGCAGCTGAAGATTGGTAATGTGTTCGACAAGGACTACCAGGTGGTTGATGGTTACAACACTTACGGCCGCACCGCCCTGGTCACTACGCGTTATCAGTTCTGAGGAGAAGACCATGCCCATGACCGCAATCAAACAAATGGAAAGATCACAACTGCTGACCATTGTCGCGCTGATTGTTGTGGTGGCGGCCATGCGGCTGCTGCCACATCCCATGAACGTGACACCGATCGGCGCGCTGGGCCTGTTTGCCGGCGCCCTGCTGCCCTCGCGCATGGCCTGGCTACTGCCCATTGCCGCCCTGCTGCTCAGTGACATGCTCACGGGTTTCTATGCGCTGCCCGCGATGGCGCTGGTGTATCTGGGCTTCTATTGCAGCGCCGTGATCGGCCGGGTTTGGCTGGCGCGTGAACGCACACCGGGACGACTGGTGGGCGCGGTGCTGGCCTCCGCGTCGGTGTTTTTTGTCATCTCCAACCTGAGTGCTTGGCTGATGTATTATCCACGCACACTGGAAGGCTTTGTGCAGTGTTACATCAGCGCGATTCCGTTTTTCGGACGCTCGCTGTTTGGCGATGCACTGTATACGATATTGCTGTTTGGCACCTATGAGTTTGTGCGACGCTACCAGCCGCGTTGGCAAACAACCTGAGGCGACGAGCATGCGTATTGTGTCTTTGCTACCGAGCGCGACAGAAATAATTTGTGCGCTGGGCGCGCATCAAGGCAGCGGTTCGCAACTGGTAGGTATCTCCCACAGTTGCGACTTCCCGCCGGAGATCTGTCACCTTGACGTGTTGACCAGCACCCGCGTGCCGGTCGAGGAAAGCCAACTCGCCATTGATCAGTTTGTGCGCCAGGAACTGGCGGCCGGCAGGGGGCTCTATGCTTTGGATATTGAATTGCTGGACGAATTGCGTGCCGATGTCATTGTCACCCAGACCTTGTGTGATGTCTGCGCCGTGTCGTCCGGCGATGTCTATCAGGCCGTCGCGTCACTACCCGGTGACTGCAATCTGGTCGAGCTGGCGCCCTCTAATCTGGAAGATGTCTATGAGGACATTATCCGCGTGGGTGACGCGGTATCTGTCGGCTCTGAAGCCCGTCGCCTGGTGATGCAGCTACGTGAACGCGCCGAAGTCGTGGCCCGGCAGGACATCCTGAACGGCGACAAGGTATTGTTCCTGGAGTGGCTGGATCCGCCGTTTAGTGGCGGTCACTGGATACCGGACCTGATCGACATGCTGGGCGGCCAGAGCTGTCTGGTGGCGTCCGGCCAGCGTTCGGGCACATTGAGCTGGGACGAAATTGCGGCGTGTGATCCGGACATCATTGTGGTCGGTTGCTGCGGGTACACCAAAACGGAGTCCGGCCAGGCTCTGGAGATATTGACTAAGGACAAGCGATGGCTGTCGTTACGCGCGGTACGGAACAACCATGTCATTGTAGGCGACGGCAACGCGCACTTCAGCCGGGCGGGGCCGCGGCTGATTGATGGGCTGGAGATGCTGGCCGAATCGCTGCAGGGGCTGAGGCGCTCCACCGGCTGATACTTTTCATCTGCTGATGGCTCTCCAACTGCTGATGGCTCTCCATTAGCTGAGGCTCCTGACACCAGCCCCGCTACTCCAGCTGATAAACAAACAACAGCTGCTGATCTCCGTTGGCATAGGTTACCCGGTAGTCGTCCATGCCATTGCCCGTGAGGTCACCCGCCACGTTCAGGGTCAGCCCCTCAGTGTTGCCCGGCCCGCCACGGGTAACCGCATAATCCATGACGCCACGCAGGTTGATACCGTCAATGCTCACCTGGATCGTACCGCGCGTATCCATGCTCGCCGTCGTCACGCCAGACAGCGCCAGCAATGTTGCTTTCAGGTCGAACCAGTCTACCGGCGTGGGCACCAGATCCTGCTGCATCAGCGCACCATCGCCGGCGACAAACAACGACGACACGTGAAGCACCGTGCCCAGGCCCATCACCGGATATTCCAGCAGTCCCGGCGCATCACCACGGTGGGCAGGTATTGCCAAGACATCCGGGCGAGCACTGAAGTAGGTTTCGTCAGCCTGCAACGCCATCACCCGGCGACCGCCCGTCAGTGCGGCAGTACCCGAGTCACCCGGTGACACCAGCATCTGGCCAGACGGCGTAAACGTTATCTGCAGTGACATGTCTGACATCATGCTCTGCAGGCTGGCACTGTCCGCATGCCGGGCGTAGGCACGAATACCCAGCCCATCTGCGGTAATCAGCAGGATGTCACCGTTATCGCCAAGGTAGACACCTGGCGCTTGCCCGGTCTGGGCCTGCACAATCGCCACTGGCAAAGTGACGGCCTGGTAACCATCGCCGCTGACTGTAATCTGGCCATTGGCCAGCTGCGTCACCGTCGCCCCGCCGGCGTCAAACACATCGATCGATTGTACGGCATCAATCAGCCCCGGTGACTCAAAAGTCACGCCCTCACCCAGCGTTAAACCAGGCTCCAGTACAACATCCGGGGCAATGACAACATTGGACAATACCGCATCACCGGTCACAGTACCGCCACGCAGTCGCGCCGGCGCGGCGGCGTTACCACTGATATTGCCCGTAATGATTGCACCGCTGATACTCGCGCCAGCCCCCATCACCACGTCGCCTGTGATCTCGCCGTTGCCTGCCACATTGCCGTTAATGGTACCGCCGTTGATGACACCGCCGGCACCAATCTGCACGTTTCCATTCAGCGTCTGATCAACAACCTCGGTGGTGATGTTGCCTCCGCCCGAGGGCGGTGGTGGTGGCGGTGGCTGCACATCCACCGCCATGTCTACCGACGCGACCATGTCCAGATAACCCAGCGTGAACCGGATATCACGAACACCGTTAACAGGATCGGTGTCGTTCACGTTCTGGAAAGTCAGGTGCTGTAACAATACCTGGACAAGCGCGGGCGTAGCACCCTCTTTAAAAATCACCACAAGCAGGTCGCCGGGTGCCAGCATATTGGCCAGCATGCCAATCACCACGCCGTCCACCAGCACCTCAGCACCAGGATCCGTGCCCGCCAGCGTGACCCGGTCTGAGATGGCGATGGCCAGCATGTCTTCCTCGACATCAGCCCCTGTCAGTATTTCCACACTCAAACCACCGCTGATCAGGCTCTCTGCGCCCGGCACTGACAACTGCAGACCGGCATCAAGCAACATGGGCAGTCCGCCAGTGATAAAAATCCGGGTCGCATCGTTCAGGTTCTGGAACACCGGCTCGCCCACCACGCGGGCGCTCAACGTCACCTCATGCGGGCTGCCGTCAGCGTCGGAGGTCAGTCGCAAGGTGGCGTTGCGGACACCCGGTATATTGCCTTCGTGGCTGATCGTGATCGCACACTGAGCAGCCACCGCCAGCGTGGACTCGCTGCAGGTATCCGTGGCAATAACGAAATCGCCGGCATCGGGGCCACTCAACACACTGGCCGCCAGGTTCACCGGTACATTGCCGGAATTTTCCACCGTAAATGAGCGCGAGGTGGATGCGGCGTTGTAGGCCCGCATGCCAAACCCCATTTCCGTGACCGACAGGTTCAATGTTCGACTGACAATGACATCGGCGTTCAGCGTGGCCGATGCCAGTTGGCCCAGATACGTCAGTTCAATGCGTATTTCGCGCAAGCCGGCCACCGGGCTGTTCGTGTTGATGTTACGGTAGGTTAATGCCTGCAGCAGCAGCTGAATGCGGACCGGGGTGGCGTTGTCATTAAATGTGACGCCCAGCACCTCACCAGCAGAAATGGCACTGTCCAGCGTGCCTATGACCACTCCGTCTACCCGTATCTCGCTGCCCGCCATGCTTGCTGACAAACTGATATCGCCGGCGGTCGAGAACGACAGAAGATCGTCCTCCGCGCTCGCGCCGCTGATCAGCTCCACGCGTAACGTCGCGCCCGCCAGATTCTGGGCACCCGGCAGCGACAGCGCGGCCTGGGCGTCAGGGTCGAACAACACGGGGCCAGCGCCCGCCCGAAACTCCAGGGCGGCACCGTGCAGACCACTCAGCACAGGCTCCGCCACCAAGCGCGCACTCAATGTCACTTCATGCGGGCTGTTACCTGCGTCTGACTGCAGGGTAAAAGTCGCAGCGCGGACGCCGACCGTGTCGCCTTCATGGTCCAGCGTCACGCTGCACTGCGCTGCCACCGCCAGCGTTGTTGCGCTGCAGGTATCACTGGTCACCACAAACTCGCTGGCGTGAAGTCCACTCAGTGACACGCCCGCTACGCTCACCGCAACATTGCCATCGTTTGTCAAGTCTAACACGCGCGAGACCGCTGCTGCGTGATACGGCCGTACGCCAAAATTCAGCAGGCTGACCGACAAATCGAGCGAGGCATTCTCGCTGACAACCTGCAGGGTAATGGCATTGGCCTGGGTGGTATCAATGCTGTAGATAAAACCGTCAGCAGGATTTGCCAGCGTCAGGCCATTGTCCGTCAATGCACCCGTGTAAGTGATCAGGGTATACGTGCCCTCGGCCAGCTCATCCGGATCGGCTATCGTGAGGTTTCCATCAAGTACCAGGTCGCCTTCTATCACGATCAGATCGTTCACACCGCTGCCCACTGTGCCAGGCGAAGCCAGATCAAAATTGATCTGTGCAGTCAGCACCAGTGTCAGGTCGCCAGTATGCAAAGTACCTGCACCGGGGCCGGGCGCAACAACAGCTCCGAGCCCCGCAGTCACAGCGGCCAGCGTGCCGGTGCCGGACAATGTTGCGCCAAAGTTTAACTCCGTGTCACCCACCAGGCTGCCAGTGACGCGCAGCTCGCCTCCGCCGGTCACGCTGGTAACACCCGTATAGGTATTGTCACCAGTCAGAGTCAGCATGCCGGTGCCGGTTTTTGCCAGTGAACCGCCCTCGCCCTCCAGCACCCCGCGCATGATCGTCGACTTGTTGTTGGTGCCGATGGTCAATTTTTTACTGCCGATCTCGACCCGCGACGTGCTGTCACCCTCCAGTGAACCGATGCTGACGCCAGAGCTGGTGACATCGTTGATGAGCAGTTCACCGCCACGTAGTTCGATGGTTGCCGTGCCACCTGTCGCTTCACCATAGAACGAAATGAGGCCAGGCGTGCCATTCATGATGGCGGATGCCACCACCGTGGCATTGTCTGCGGTCGAGTTTTCTTCGAAGATCACGCTGGCGTTTTGCCCTACGCCAAATGGCAAAGCGTGAACATTGATGGTGGCGTTTTCGGCCGACGAGTCATCCTGGAAGCTGAGAATTGAGCCTCTGCTCAGTGGATCAAGGCCGGCACTCAGATTAAACTCAGCGTTCCCGGCAGTTGTCGTGTCGTGGAATGCGACCAGCGTACCGGCTACGGATTCCGGGTCATTGCCTATCCCCTTATTGCCATACAGCCAGAATGTGGCATCGCTTGCCGTTGAAGACTGATAGAAATCAACTCTGCCGCCCATGCCCAGGTCGGTGTTCGCGCCATTAAGTTTGAAGACAGCGCTACCTGCCGATGCATCGTCGTAGAACCTTGACCAACCCCCAATCAGAAAATCATCATCGGCGCCAGCGAACACAAATTCTGTCTTATTGCCGGCCGTAGCATTGCCCCGAAAATCGAAAAAAGCCATCTTCTCGAGATAGAGCCATGGAGCAATTTCGAAGGTCTGGGTGACATCCGAATTGTTGATGACACCCTGCTCGTCAAAAGTCATCGGTACCGCTGTCGTCTGACTGATGGTGAAGCTGTCGGCACCCTCGTTAAAAGTTATGCCGCTGATAGTCGTACCCTGGCTAATGGAGACATCGGTGTTCGTCGACGCGCCAAAGCTGGCAATTTCGGACTCGGCGTTCGGGATACTGCCGCCCTCCCAGTTACCGGCCGTATGCCAGTTGCCGTTGGTGGCTCCCGTCCAGGTGTCGCTGTCAGCCCAGGCTGGCGGCGCGGTGGCCAGCAGCAGGGCCAGCATGACGGCGGTCAACGGATTGATAAACGTTGGGCAGTGGCGTCGGGCGGCAGGGATCTTGGCTGGCATTGTTTATGGGGCAACACCGGTCGTGACAGAAAAACCTGCGTTGCCATCTCCTGATGAGTTGGAATAGCCGCGAAGATTGCCAGTCAAAAACGGGCACGGCTATCACATTTGCGCATAACAGCGACAAATCGCATCCGCATCGCGACAGCAAGGCGCTTTATTCATGGCTCGATGACGCTGGCAATAAGCGCGCGGAATATTCTGTAGAATCAGGCAATAACACCAGCCGGACGCGCCTGTTGGGCACCAGGTCAGCGCTGACTGGCACCTGAAGCATTTTCCTGGCAAAAATGGTCGCGGGATTTTAGCGACCCATCCGGGTTATAGAACGTATCTAGCGCGTTGTATCTGACATAGATGTCTCTGTTCTCCGTGCCTGTGCAGATAACACGGTAGGTATCACCGTCGTACATGGATGCGTAGGACGGCGCCTCATAGGCATCATTGGATGACGCACAGGCGGTCAACAATACCCCGGCCAGTGCCGGGGCAATAAATTTAAGGCGATATGTTATTGGCCTGGTCATAAATTCTCCTTTACTGAAACAACTCCTTTGACCTTACCTTAACAGCTTTACCCTACTGTGTCCCCACCACCGCAAATACAGCCCCCGTGGGATCCATGCCAACAATGATCTGATCCCCGCCTGGCACCTCATGCGGGCCCATCAATACCTGGCCACCGTTAGCAGTAATCACATCGTGTGCGACCTTGATATTGGCAACACGGAAGTAGAACTGCCAGCAAGCCACCGGCTGCTCGTCAGGTTTGTGCATCATGGCACCGATCAGACCACCGTGACGGATGAAGTCGTAGGTGCCCATCGGTCCCATGTCCATCTCGCCGTCCTTAGTCCAGCCAAAGTGCTTGCTGTAGAAAGCCCAGGCGCCAGCCTGATCGGTTGTGTACAGCTCGTTCCAGGCACAATGTCCGACGCGGGGTTTGTCGGCCGCAAAAGCCAAACTATGGTTGCCACTGGTATCCTGCATGATGTAGAAGATCACACCTTGCGGATCATGGATCATGGCAAAGCGCCCGACACCGGGAATGTCGGTGGGCGGCACATGCACACCACCGCCATCGATCTTGATGGCCGTCACCATGGCATCGGTATTGTCGACGCCAATATAGCCGACCCACGCTGGCTGGGCACCGTTCTTCAACATGTCTGGCGAAATTTCCATGAAGCCGGCCACTTCGTGTTTGTCACCCGTATCGGCATCCTGCGCCGCAGCCAGCCAGTAGCTGAGATCGTCCATGCTACTGTCTGTGTAGGTCCAGCCCAGAATCTTGCTGTAAAACTCTCTGGCCCCGGCTGAGTCAGTGGTCATCAGCTCGTACCAGACAAAATCTCCTTGTTTGTTGCTCATGCTCCTTCTCCTTGTTAAAAATCGCTTTTCAGTCAGACTGCATCTCCACAACCGGCGTGAAGCCACCAAAAATCATGCGCTTACCATCAAATGGCATGGGATTGGTGTCCGGGCTCATCCTGGGGTCGCTGCTCATGGTAGCCTGCAATTTTTCCATTGCTGCGTCACGTGTTGCTTTGTCCGGCCATTCAATGAAAGAAAATACAACCGCTTCATCTTCTGTTGCCTTCACTGCACCATAGAAGTCAGTGACCTTGCCCCTGGGCACGTCATCCTGCCAGCACTCCACTACCCGAATGGCGCCACTCTCCATAAAAATCGGGTCAGCCATGTTGGCGTGGTCAATAAACTTCTGTTTGTTGGCCTTGGGTACTGCGAGCACAAATCCGTCAATATAGGACATACTTTTCACCTTTTTGGTTGCGTTCAGTTGTTATTGGTCGGATGGGACCATCACAGATCGACAGGCGCGGTGAAATAATGCCCGGGATGCGGGGGGAATATTTGCAAAGGGAGTGGCCCAGCGGGTCAGTCAGGGCGTGGTAGTGGAACCAGTGGTCAGGACCTGGCCACTGCCGTACTGCCATGACTGGCCACAGCACCAACAAACATCAACGCAGCGCTTAAGGCAAAGGTCAGCCGAAAGTCCTGTTGCCAGTCAATCAGCAGCCCGGCCAGTGCGGGGCCTATGAGTTGTCCCAAAGCAAAGAACACAGTAACAAAACTGACTGCCATCGCGGCATGTTGGGGTTTGACGGTGCTGGTGGCTGCGGCCAATACCGATGTGAAGAGTCCGGTTACCGATAGCCCCACCAGCACAAAGTGCACAGTAAAAGCCCAGGTCTCAGGCCAGACCACTGGGAGCAATGTGGCAAAGATTGCCACCGACATGCAGAATGTCAGCGCACGGCCGTGGCCTACCTTATCGGCGAGCCAGCCCCAGACCGGCCCGGAAAAAATCGACACAAAGCCCATGACCGCGACCAGCCGACCGGCAACCGGAGGCGCGACGCCGGCATCCAGGGCAAAGCTGTACATAAACAGCGTCTGCACAATGTAGGTGACGCCCACTACCCCGTAGATCAGTGCCATGCGCACGACATGCGGGTTTTGATAGGCTATCGCCAGACCCTGCCGCATCGAAACCGGCTCGTCATATTGCGGCGGATCGCGCAGAAAAACCATCACCAGCACAATCACAAACACGGCAATACCGGCAAAGCTGGCCCATATCATGCGCCAGCTGGCCTCATCTCCAGACTGTGTGATAATCGGTACCAACGCACCGGCCAGCAGTATGCCAGTACCCACGCCACTGCCGGCAAAACCGATCACCATGCCCCGACGCTCGGGATACCAGGCGCCCAGCAGCGAGATCAAGGGGGTAAAAGTGAACGCAGTACCAAACCCCAGTAGCGTCATGCACAACATCAGCAGCGGATAAGCAGAAAACTGGCTCAGTCCGGCGAAACCGATGGCGCCCAGCGACAAACCCAGCAGGATGGATTTTTTGCCACCATGTCGGCCCGCGAACACGCCCGCATACAATAACAACACCAGGTAGCCCAATGCGGTCAGCGTACCCAGATTGGCCGCCTGCGAATAACTCATCCCCAGCGTCTCGCGCATGACAGGCAGTACCAGCCCGTAGGCCAGACGACCGAACACCACCGCAACCAGCGTGCACAGCATGCTGATGGGGACAAGCAACAGGACGGAAGGACGTTTGACAGAGTCAGACATGAATCAGGGCTTCTCAAAAAGCCGTGGATTATAGCACAGGTGTGGCAGTCAGAACCGAGGCAGCGCCGACCGGGCGGGTATTTGACCCGGTGCCGGGGAGACGCGTTACCATGGGGCAACATCTGCAATACAACACTTGCAACACAGGAGCGTCATCATGAGCGATCTTGCAACACGCAAATGCAAACCGTGCGAACGGGGCGCCAGCCCGATGAATGCCGAACAGGTCAGACAATACCTGATCATGATCGACGGCACCTGGAAAGTGGAAAACGAAGGCAAACAGATCAGCCGCACGTTCAAATTCGACAATTATTATCAAACCACGGCATTTGTTAATGCCGTGGCCTGGATCGCCCACAGTGAAGATCACCATCCGGACATCAATTTTGGCTACAACAAAGCCACCGTGATCTACAGCACCCACGCTGTGGGTGGACTGTCGGAGAATGACTTTATCTGCGCAGCAAAGGTTGATGCCCTGCTGGGCAGTTAATTCGACGTCACCCGGAATAACATTCAACCCGGTTGCGCCCGGCGCCTTTGGCGGCATACAGGGCCTGATCCGCGTGATTGATGAAATCACGTTCGGACTGCTCGTTCGCCAGCTCCGCGACGCCAAAACTGGCGGTCACCTGGCCGGCCTCCGGATGCTGACAGGACGCCAGCTTCTGCCGCAGTCGCTCGGACAACTGTACAGCTTCCGCCAAAGGCGTCTCCGGTGCCAGGATGACAAATTCCTCGCCGCCCCAACGACTGACGATGTCGCTTTCCCGGACCTGTTCGCACAACACCTGCGCCGCTGTGCGCAAGACTTCATCACCGATAGCGTGACCGTGGTCATCATTCACTTTCTTGAAGTAATCAAGATCAACAAAAATCAGTGACAGAGGTCTGTGGTAACGTTTGGCGGTGGCAAAGGCGATATCCAGCCGCGCATCAAAGCCGCGGCGATTCAGCGTCTGCGTGAGGTGATCACGCTCGGCACGCCGGCGATCGGTGATGTCACGTGCCAGGGCGTAGAAACCAACAACCTGCTGGTCGTCGAGATGGGGAATATAGGTAATTTCCACCGGGATCATAACGCCATCGGTCTGCTGCAGGTGGTGCTCAAAAATCACTTCCTCGCCCGCCAATGCCGCCTTCATGTAGGGCAATACCTGTTCGAACATCTCCAGGCCGATGATGTCTAGTGCCGGTTTGCCTATGATCTGCGCGGCAGGACGCTGAAACCACGCCGTGTAACCTGCGTTGATTTCACGGAAATACAGCTGCGCGTCAATACGGGCGATCAGGATTGGCAAGGCATCAATCAACTGGGTGCGCTGCCCACGCTCCTGTTCGAAGCTCTGGGCATCATACAGCGAGGACGCCAATACCCGGCTGGCTACCGTGAGCATGTCCAGGTCACTGTCGCTGAAAGCGCTGACCTGGGCAGAGTAAACCTTGAGTACGCCGAAACAGCGATTTTCGTGAATCAACGGCACCAGCAGACCGGAGCGGAAACCGACCCGGTCTGCCGCCTCACGGGCCACGCGGGGGTCATTGTGGGCATCCCGGCAATACATCGGTTGACGATCACGATAACAGGCACCCGACAGGCTGCCCGCAACCGGCAGTCGCAGTCCCAACGAACTCGCTGCTGTGCCTGCTGCGGCGGTATACACCATTTCCCCGGCCACGGCTTCCTCCACCGCTGCGCCGTCCGCACCGGTGACTGCCAGCCCGATCTGCGCCACCTGATTGCGCAAGCCCTGCAAATCCAAACCGGCTGTTCCCGCTCTGGTGTAGATATCCGCTAGCACCTGCAGTTGCTGACGCTGTTGTTCAACATCACGCAATACCGTGATATCGCGCTGTATCGCAATATAGTATTTGGCCGTGCCGTGCGCCGGATACTGCCGTATCGTCCACTGCATGCGGAAAGGCGTGCCGTCCTTGCGGTAGCTCACCGCCTCTCCGAAAAACGGCTGCCCTGCGACCAGTTGGCTTTTGAGCTGCCGCATCAATTCGCGGTCGGTGTCAGGGCCTTGAAGAAGCCGGGGTGTTCACCTTTCAATTTCTTCGGGCGTATAACCTGTCATGTCGCAAAAAGCGGGATTGGCATAAACGATGGTTGGACCAGGCAGGTCGAGCCGGGCATCCGTGATCAGAACTGCATCACGCACCTCCCCCAGAACACCCAGCAACAGATCACGGTCAGCGAAATCGTAGTTCATTCAATTATTGTACAACTCGTTCACATACGTGCCAAGACTGCAGGCGAACCTGTCAATCCGGCAACAAAATGCGACCGCCCTGCGTCTAACTTGCACTGGAACCTTGCGCTGAATCAATAAAACCCGATTCACTTGCCCCTATACTGCGCCCCGTCACCGATGACGCCGCCCCCAACCAGCGGAAAGCCTATGAGTTCAAACATCTCCAGTCTGACCCTGTTCAGATCGCTGTACCAGCCGCAGCAGGCATTCGCCGAACTAGCCAAAGCAGACCCCTCGTCACGCCGGGTATTCCTGACCTACTCTCTGTGGTTGCTACTGTTACCGCCGCTGTTCTCACTGATCGGTGCGGCCAATTTCGGCTGGCGCCTGGGCGCAGACCAGCCACTGTTCATGGCAACCGGTGACCTGCTGACCATCAGTGTTGGCTATTTCGTGGCACTGTTGTTTGGCCTGTTCAGTACCGTCATTATCAGCCGCTGGATGGCAAAAACCTACGGCGCCAGTGTCTCGCTGGGCCGCCATATGGCATTGATCACCATGGTCGGTCAGCCGCTGGCGATGGCCAGTATTGCGCACCTGTTCCCCGATGTGCTGGTCAACGTGCTTGTTCTCATTCCCGCGACTATCTGGGGCATGTATCTGCTCTATGCCGGTATACCTGTTGCCCTGGAGACACCACCTGAACGCGGCATGCTGATGGCCTCGGCGCTGATGGCGTGGTTGCTGGTGGCCGCCGTGAGTCTGCTGGGTATCAGCATGTCACTGTGGGTGCTGGGTGTAGGGCCATTGCTGGGCGTTTGATTCTTCTTTTTTACGCACAAATTCAATCATTGACGGAAAACCTGATGCAAGCTGCCGACAACAAAATTTACCAGGACACTATTGTCATTCGCCTGATCCAGTTTTCGGTGGTGTGGGCGGTGATCGCGATCGGCGTCGGCGTCTACATTGCCGCGGAGCTGGTGTGGCCCACGATTGATTTTGGTCAGTACTGGCTGTCGTTCGGGCGCCTGCGCCCGGTGCACACCAACGGCGTCATTTTTGGTTTCGGTGTCTCTGCACTGATGGCCACCGGTTTCTACAGCGTGCAGCGTACCTCGCACGTAACCCTTTTCGCGCCCCGGCTGGCCTGGTTCGTGTGCTACGCCTGGCAAATCATTGTGCTGTTGGGGGCTGTGTCCCTGCTCGCCGGCTGGAACACCACCAAAGAGTACGCCGAGCTGGAATGGCCATTTGATATTGCCATAGCCATCGTGTGGATCTGTTTTGGTGTGGTGTTCTTTGGCACGATTGCCAATCGCAAGATCAAGCCGATTTACATCTCCAACTGGTTCTACGGCGCGCTGATCATCGTCATCGCCATGCTGCACGTGGTCAACAGCCTCGCGCTGCCGGTATCAATCGACAAGTCTTATTCCGCCTACGCCGGCGCTCAGGATGCCGTGGTGCAATGGTGGTACGGTCATAACGCGGTGGGTTTTCTGCTCACTGGTGGCTTCCTGGGCATGCTCTACTATTTTCTGCCCAAACACGCCGGCCGTCCGATCTGGAGTTACCGCCTGTCGGTGGTTGCGTTCTGGGCCTTCGTGTACAGCTATATCTGGGCCGGGCCGCATCACCTGCACTACAACGCCATCCCGGAGTGGGTGCAGTCACTGGGCGTGGTGATGAGCATCATTCTGCTGGCGCCGTCGTGGGCCACACTGGTCAACGGGGTTATGACGGTGAGCACAGCCTGGGAAAAACTGCGCACCGACCCGGCACTCAAATTTATTGTTTTGTCACTGGCATTCTATGGCCTGGCAACATTTGAGGGTCCGATGATGGCCATCCGCAGCGTCAATGTGGTCAGTCACTTCACCGACTGGACTGTTGGTCACGTGCATTCCGGTGCGCTGGGCTGGAACGCCATGATCACCTACGGCACCTTCTACTTCATGGTGCCCCGGCTGGTAGGCCGCGAGCTGTACAGCACCCGTCTGGCCGACATCCATTTCTGGCTGGCCTTTGCCGGCACCATGCTCTACATCATTGCGATGTGGGCGGCAGGCGTTTCCCAGGGGCTGCTGTGGTTGAGCATTGACGAACTCGGCGAACTCAGCTTTGACTTCAAAGACATCATGTCGAGCATGACTCCTTATTATCTGCTGCGCCTGATTGCCGGGCTGGTTTTCCTGCTGGGTACCGTATTGATGGCTTACAACCTGTACATGACATTCAGGGGCCAGCGCACAGTCAACGTCACGCCACCCTTGGTGAACCCAGCTTACGGAGTCAACGCATGAACGGTCTGTCATTTCATCGCAAAATCGAAGAGAACACCGGGCTGCTGATTTTCGGCATCCTGTTTGTCTCGTCTATCGGGGGTATGGTGCAACTGCTGCCGGTGCTGACCCAGGACAGCCTGGCAATCGCCAGCGCCAACACCCGGCCCTATACCGCCGTGGAACTGACCGGCCGCGACATCTACATGCGCGAGAACTGCGTAGTCTGCCATTCGCAGCAGATCCGGCCATTGATCGCCGAGGTGGAACGCTACGGGCCATACTCGCGCGCCGGCGAGTTTGTTTATGATCGTCCGTTCATGTGGGGTTCAAAACGCACCGGACCCGACCTGCACCGCATCGGCGGCAAGTATTCGGATGACTGGCATCGCCTGCACCTGCTTGACCCGCGTGCCGTCGTGCCCAACAGCATCATGCCTGCTTATCCCTGGCTGGCCGAGCGACCAGCCAGCGCAACCGGCGACATTACCAACAAACTGCGCGTGTTGAGCCGCCTGGGTCATCCTTACACGGACGAACAGATCGCCAATGCTGAGGCAGATCTGGAAGGCCTCACCGAAGTCGACGCGCTGATTGTGTATCTGCAAATGCTGGGCACCGGCTTCAGCGAGGAAGACGCAACCATGCAAGGGGGTGCACATTGACGATGTTCATATTCGTGGGCGACATGCTGGTCATGGCGTTCATGGTCTGTCTCGCCGTCTGGCTCGGCAGTCGGGGTACCAAAGAGTCCCTGGACGAAATTTCACGCATACCACTGCAAGACGAGGATTGACATGGCTGACTTGCCTTCAGGTTTTTGGGCTGGCTGGATTCTGGTTGTCACCCTGGTGTCACTGGCCGCTGTAGCATGGCTGGTGTGGAGCATTTATTTTGGCCGTGATCAGCAGGAAGAGTCCGAGATCGAGCCGGTGTGGGACGAAACCCTGGCAGAGGGACACAACCCGCCGCCGCTGTGGTGGTTCTGGCTGCTGTTTGGCGGCATGGTGTTTTCGTTGATATACCTGATCCTGTTCCCGGGCCTGGGATCCAATACCGGCCTGTTGAACTGGTCTCAGGGCAAACGCGTAGCAGACAGCTATGATAACTTTGAGGCGAGCTTTGCCGATGTTCGCGCGACGGTTGTCGATATGGATTTACTGCAGATACAGGGCGACCTGGCCCTGATGGCAACAGCAGAACGCATCTATCAACGCGAGTGCGCGGTCTGTCACGGACCCGAAGCACGAGGCCAGGCTAGCCTGTTCCCCAATCTGCAGGATACCGAATGGCAGTGGGGCGGTTCCCCGGAACAGATTGAACAGACACTGCGCGGTGGCCGCCGTGCCAATATGATTGCCTGGCAGAGTATCCTTGACACCGAGGTGATTGATAATGTCGCCGGATATGTGATGACAATGCATGAAGGCGGTGACGAGACGCACCCGGGCAAAGCCATGTACGAACAAAACTGTGCAGCCTGCCACGGTGTTGATGGTGCCGGCAATGAAATGCTGGGCGCCTCGCGATTATCCGATGATGTATGGCTGTACGGTGGTGACTACGACACCATCCGCGAGACGCTGCTTTATGGTCGCACGGGTCAGATGCCTGCATTCGATGAGCGCCTGGATGATTTCCAGATCAAATTGCTGGTGGCGTGGCTGGCGCGCTGAGGGTTATCAGCTGGAAGGCTCGGGCGAGTCTTCCAGCTGTAAATGCTTACTCTGAACGAAGCGATGCAACCGGGTCAGACCTGGCCGTCTTGATACACTGCGCGGCTACCGTCAATAACGACAGAGCAATCGTGCCCGCGATCACCAATACAAATATCAACGGACTCAGGCTTGCCTGCGCCGAAAACTGATCAAAGTAGTAGGACGTCGCCAGATACGCCAGGCCACTCGCCAGCACACAGGCGACCAGAACCGGCTTGATAAAATCCAGACTAAGCAATTCGACAATCGAGCGCGCCGTCGCGCCCAGCACTTTACGTATACCAATTTCCTTGGTGCGCCGTTCAGTTGAATAATAGGCCAACGCATACAATCCCAGAGCTGCAATAACAATGGTAATCAAGGCAGCAAACTGGGCAGCGCGGTTGATGCCGTTAGTCTGTTCGTAGATCTGCTGACTGAATGTCTGCTCGTAGAACTCACGATCGATAGGGGCGTCGGGACGGTGTCGGGCCCACACGGCGTCGATGTGGTTGAGTGCGTTGGCGCGTTGCAGAGGGTCAATTCTGATCAGCAGAGTCCTCATGGGCTGGCGAGTGGCACGCAATATGGCGGTCGATCGCATAGTGTCTTCCATGCCGCCGGACAATCTGAAATCATTGACCACACCCACGACCTGGAAATTCAGCGTGCCGATCATCAACACTTCATCAACGGCTTCGTCGACACTGCCCAAACCGAATTTGGCCACCGCTGCCGGTGTGACCAGAATGCCATAGGTTTGAGTTGCTTCAGGCTGCCCATCAGGCAAATAGTCTGCCTGGAAGTCCTGTGAAAAATTACGCCCCGCCAATAGCTCGAGCTGCATGGCGTCGACATAATACTCATCAACGCCCAAATGGCTCACTGCCTGAGCTTCTTCAACAGGCTGACTGGAATGGCGCCAGGGATTAAAGCCACCGTTGTACGGCGGCGCGTTCTCGGACTTGCCGATGGTGACAATACCCGGATGCTGTCGAAGTTCGTCCACCAGCGCATCGTAGTTGAACTGGTCAGGGTTTAATGGATTGTACCGGGTGTTCAGTACAACAAGATTATTGCGATTGAAACCTGTATCGATTTCGTTCAGATAGCGCACCTGCAGACCGATACCGATTGCAAGAATGATCAGCACCACGGCAAAGGTAAACTGAATCACAGTTAGCCCTGCACGGACCAGGCGACTCGATCTGCCGCCATCACGTTTGCCGCTGATAGCGGCTGTTGGCGCAAAGCGGGACATGCGCAGCGCCGGTACCAGACCGGACAGGAATCCAGTCAATAGCACAAACGCAACAATAATGAGTACCTGCGAAGAACCAAACATGCTGCCAAAGGAAAATGCCGTACCGGTCAACGCGGTATAAGGCCCGATAGCCAGATAGATGACCGGCAGCGCCAGTAGCAACGCTAGCAAGGTCAGCAGCATCGACTCCACCAGAAACTGCGTCAACAAATCTGTCCGGGTCGCGCCAAGAGTCTTGCGGACACCAGTCTCCTTACCCCGTTGCTGCATCTGCGCCAGCGACAGGTTGGCAAAATTGATACAGGAACTCAGCAAAATGAGTACTGCAAACGCGATCAACCCTCCCAACACCAGCGTGCGGCTATAGTCCGCCGCAGCGAAGCCCTGCCGTGGCGACAAATGCAAGTCCGCCAGCGGCTCCAGGTCCAGAGACATATCCATGCGTTGCACAAAATCGCGCTGGGTATCGGGCACATTATTATTGATAAAGTTGGCTAGATCGGCGCGCATCGCCGCCACCGAGGCAGGGTCGTCGATGACCACATAAAGCATGGTGCCACCAAAGCCTGCCCAGGCGGTCCTGTTCATAAAGTTTTCACTGATAATCTGCCGCCCGGTTGAACTGCCAATCATGGCCTCAATATCCAGGTGCGTATTGGGCGGCAAATCCCTGATGATTGCCGTTACACGCAGGTCAGCAAGATGATCAAACCTCAGCACCTTTCCCATGGGATCTCCCTGACCAAAGTACTTTCTCGCGGTCGTTTCCGTAAGAACGATTGTATTGGGTTCCGACAAGGCGGTCTCTGGATTGCCCTGCACAAAGACGAAAGAAAAAATATTCAGAAACTCAGGGTCTACCCACCAGTAGTCGTTTGTCGCCGACACGTCCTCATACACAAAGAGACCGTTAGCATCGCTGATCTTGGCGGCTTGCTGAATCTGGCCGTAATCCTGAAGTAACGGATTAAAGATACCCTCGGCAATCAAACTCGCATCGATGCGCTGCCCCGAAGTAGAGGTCAGGCTGGTCACCACCCGATAGATATTCTGGTAGTTGTCGAAATGCTTGTCGTAACTGCTGGTGTACTGCACGTGCATCAACACCAGGATGCTGCATATCAAACCCAGGCTGAGGCTGAGCACCTTGATGGAGGTGAAGCCGGGGTTGTTGCGAAGATTGCGCAATGTGACTATCAGGTAGTTATAAAACACAGGGAAGTTACTCCGAACGCAATGACGTTACTGGATCAGATTTGGCGGTTTTTATGCACTGCGCTGCCACGGTCAACAACGACAGAACAATCGTGCCCGCGATGACCAGCACAAAGATGAACGGCGACATACTTGCCTGCGCCGAGAACTGATCAAAGTAGTAGGACGTCGCCAGATACGCCAGACCACTGGCCAGCACACAGGCGACCAGAACCGGCTTGATGAAGTCCAGACTAAGCAATCCAACAATCGAGCGCGCCGTCGCGCCCAGCACTTTACGTACACCAATTTCCTTGGTGCGCCGCTCGGTTGAATAATAAGCCAGTGCGTATAAACCCAGCGCCGCGATGACAATGGTAATAAAGGCAGCGAACTGCGCGGCGCGATTGATGCCGTTGGTCTGCTGGTAAATCTGCTGACTGAATGTCTGTTCGTAGAACTCACGATCGATGGGAGCGTCGGGACGGTGCCTGCCCCATACAGCGTCAATATGTTCGAGTGCACTGGCGCGCTGAAGCGGGTCAATTCTGATCAGCAGGATGCGCATGGGCCGGGCGGAGGCTCGCAAAATTGATGTCGACCGCAACGTATCCTCCAGGCCACCGGAGAGTCGAAAATCGTTAATCACGCCCACCACACGAAAGCTCATATTGAAAAGCATGAGGGTCTCGTCAATGGCGTCTTCATAACTGCCAAGGTCAAAGTTGCTCACTGCTGCGGGGGTGATCAGGACTCCGTAGGTTTGTTCGGGGTCCAACTGACCGTCAGGCATAAAGTCTACCGGGAAGTCCGGCGAGAAATTTCGCCCAGCCAGCACTTGCAACTGCATGGCATCCACGTAAAACTCGTCCACCCCCAAATGGCTAATCGAGCGACGCTCATCTGCTGGCCAGCTTGAGTGGTGCCAGGGATTATAGCCACCATTATTAGGCGGTGGGGTCTCGGATTTGCCTACCGTCACGATGCCGGGGTGCTGCGTCAACTCGTCGACCAAGGCATTATAGTTGAACTGCTCGGGACTGCGTGGGTTATACATGGTGTCCAGCACAACCAGATCGCTACGATTAAAACCAATATCGATTTCGTTCAGGTAGCGCACTTGCAGGCTGATGCCAATCGCCAGAATAACCAGCACCACCGCAAAACTGAACTGCACCACGGTCAACGCTGAGCGCGCCATGCGACTGGACTTGCCACCATCGCGTTTGCCACTGATGACAGCATTGGGTGCAAACCGGGACATACGCAGCGCCGGTATCAGACCGGACAACAGACCCGTGAGTAGAACAAACAACACAATGATCAGCGCTTGCGACGAACCAAACATGCTGGCAAACGTGAACGCAGTCCCGATCAAAGCGGTATAGGGGCCTATGGCCAGGTAGATGACTGGTAGAGCAACCAGCAGTGCCACCAGCGTGAGCAACATGGATTCGACCAGGAACTGCGCCAACAGATCGCTCCGGGTTGCGCCCAGTGTTTTCCTGACCCCGGTCTCCTTACCCCGCTGCTGCATCTGCGCCAATGACAGGTTGGCGAAGTTGATACAGGAGCTCAGCAGGATAAGCACCGCGAAACTCACCAACCCGCCCAGCACTAGTCGGCGACTGTAGTCAGCCGCGGCAAAGCCCTGCCGCGGAGACAGATAAATATCCTCAAGGGGTTCCAGATCCAATGTGGTGTTTACACTCAGGATAGCATCACGCTGGATTTCGGGCACATTGCGATCAATAAAGTTCGGCAGGTCAGTACGCAGCGCCTCGGCGGACGGCTGATCCGGAATCAGCAGATACAACATGGTGCCGCTATAATAACCCCACGAAGGGCTGTTCATGAACGTCTCACCTACAACCTGACGGGCTGTCGCGACGCCAATCATAATCTCAATATCCAGATGCGTATTGGGAGGCAAATCCCTGATAACACCCGTCACACGAAGGTCGGTACGATTTTCAAGCATCAGGTTTTGCCCCAAGGGGTCTTCCTGACCAAAATATTTAAGCGCCGCCGTCTCAGTCAGTACCACTGTATTGGGATCTGACAGCGCAGTGTCGCTATCACCTTGCAAGAAATCAAAAGAGAATATCTGCAGAAACGCTGGCTCGACCCACAAATAGTCATTGGTTGCGGATACATCTCCGTGAGCAAAAAGCCCGGTTCCTGGGTTAATTTTTGCGGCCAACTCGATTTGACCATAGTCCTGCAACAGCGGACTGTAGATACCTTCCGCAATCATCATGCCATCGATTCGCTGATCAGTCGTGATGCTGGACACCACCCGATAAATATCCTGCCAGTCATCAAAATGTTTGTCATAGCTGTTGGTATATTGCACATGCATCAACACCAGTATGCTACAGATCAAACCCAGGCTTAGGCTAAGTACCTTGATGGCAGTAAAGCCTGGATGGTTGCGAAGACTGCGAAGCGCGACGATCAAATAGTTCAGGAACACGGTGGATTCCCCGAGGGTGTTTTAATGGGAGACGCCGATCACAGAACGGCGTCTGCGTCCGCTTTGGCATTGGCGTCAACTATCTGGCCGTCGAGCAAACGAACCACTCGTGTGCCGTAAGCCGCATAGTGTTCCGAGTGCGTCACCATGATGACCGTAGCCCCTTCATGGTTCAGCTCCTTAAGCAGAGCCATTACCTCGTCACCGTTTTTGGTATCCAGATTACCGGTCGGTTCATCCGCGAGCAGAACTTTTGGGTTGGTGACGATGGCACGGGCAATCGCAACACGCTGCTGCTGACCGCCTGACAGTTGCTGGGGGTAATGCTTGCTGCGGTGATCAATGGCGACGCGTTTGAGAACCGTGTCAACCCGGGCTTTGCGTTCGGCGGCAGGCACCTTTTGATATAACAGCGCCAGGTCTACGTTTTGTGCGACGGTGAGTTCATCAATCAAATTAAAACTCTGAAAGATTACGCCAATATTTTCCTTACGAATACTGGCCCGTTGCGACTCATTATACCCGGCAAGATCTTCGCCATTAAAAAAGTAATGGCCACTACTGGGGGTGTCCAGCAGCCCAAGCATATTCAACAGCGTGGACTTGCCGCAACCGGAGGGGCCCATGATGGAAACGAACTCGCCTTTTTCTACCGTCAGATTGATGTCATCCAACGCGGCCGTTTCAATGTCTTCCGTGCGGTGTACCTTGCAAATTTTCTCGAGTTTAATCATCGTCTGCGTTCCCTGTTGTCACACTTTTTTATTGACTTAACTGAACACGGTCGGCTCCGGCAATGGAGCCATACCCGGAGGTAATCACTCGCTCGCCTGCGCTCAATCCTTCCCTCACTTCAATGAAATGGTTGTTGCGTCGACCCACACTTATTTCACGGCGATAGGCATTTTCGCCAGCATCATCGAGCACAAACACCCAATTGCCACCCGTTTCCTGCACAAAGCTGCCCACTGGCAGCAGCAGTGTTTCCTGTGGGCTGCCCAGAACCAGCTCCAGTTGCAGGGTTTGTCCGCGGCGCAGGGTTTCCGGCACAGCCGCGTTAAAGATCAGGTCAATGGTGAAGAGGCCACTGCTGATCTCCGGGTAAACCCTGTCGATCAGCACACTATAGTCATTGCCGGCCAGAACAAATCGCGCTTCCTGACCCGGGGCAACACGGGACACATAGAACTCGTCCACCTGGGCTGCGATCTTGTACTGGTTCACCACATCAATCTGGCCAAGGCGTTCGCCATTGGCTTTGCTTTCTCCAATCTGAACCGGCAGCGAGGTCAGTTGTCCGGTGATCGGGGCACGCACCAGCAGGCTTTCAAAGCTGCTCTGGGACAGAGTCAGGTTTTCTTCCAGTTTCTCTATCTGCCGGGCAATCCGCAATTGCCGATCCTCTCGAATGCGGTCCTCCAGCTTCTGCCGGGCCACGGTGTTGGCCAACAGCCGGTTCTGATACTCAAGTTCATCAACGATGGCATCAAAATCTTCCTGCGAAATCATGCGATCGTTCACCAGCTCCTGTTGTCGCTGCATCTGACGCTCCAGAGTGACGATGCGGTACTCAGTATTGATGATTTCGCGTTCAGTATTGAGTTGAGTCGTTTCCAGACCGTTGGCGATATTGGTGAGGTTATTGAGCTGCTCCGTAATCTGGGTATCATTACCGGCGACACTCAGGCGTAGCGATGTGTTGCTTAACTGCAGAATGGGCTGACCAGCCTCGACGAAAGCACCCTCGTCAACAAAGATGCGTTCCACGACACCACCGTTGACGGCATCCAGGAACACACTGTTCAGCGGCTGAACTGTGCCCCTGACAGAAACAACATCTTCCAGTGTGCCCATTTGCACACTGCCTATGATCAATTGATTGAGAGGAACACGCGCGGTACGTATAGAGGCACTGGAGACGGTCTGGTACACAAACCAGATCAACACGATAGCAACAACCAGGCCGATAACCCATTGCCACCAAGGTCTTCCCTGCTTCTGGATAACTCTATCCATCGCCATATTGTTATTCCATTATTTTCGTTGTGCGCCGTTCTCTGCGGCAGGGATAACGATAAGTCAATTACGCAATGAGCTCAACCTTGAGTGTTAACTTATTAACACATTTGTCAGCGCCTGCCCTTTCTTTTTTATCTCTTTAAGAGGCCAGCAATTTCCAAGCCATAATATTTTTATTCTATATATCAGTGCTTTATGAAATTTGATGCATCCCAGAAGTAGCGAAAACGGATAATTATTGGCGGAAGTGGGAAAGGATGGCTGATTGATCGGGCTTGCCAGCCCAGGTACACACCTTAGCTTTGTAACGATAACGTCTCGCCGACCGGTCTGGCAATATACTTGGCGCACGCGGGGCAACAGTCAGTGCCACGCAAACCAGCAGCGACTACAAGGAGTAGCGGCACATGGGCGTCGGAACAATTCTCTTGATCGTACTTATTCTCATACTGGTTGGTGCTATCCCGGCCTGGCCGCATAGCAGGAGCTGGGGTTATGGACCCAGCGGCGCAGTGGGTGTAGTGGTTGTAATTCTGCTAGTCTTGGTACTATTGGGCAGGGTATAGCGCGACTCTGGCAGCCGGGTGACTGCGTAACGTTATCGCAGCTGGCTGTCTTTGCTTCCACGCCGGTTGATACCTGGCGCACCGGATTCTACCTCTTCAAGCTCAGACTGACAGCTGATGCATAATTGCACTCCGGGAATGGCCTGGCGTCGAGCTTCGGGTATTTTTTTACCGCACTCCTCGCAGGCCTCGGCGCTCATACCTGTGGCCAGGCCCAGCCGCGCTCGCTCGACCGCCTCTTCGACACTGGCGTCAATCTGATCCTGTACGGCACCGTCGCGAGACCAACCACCTGCCATGATGTACCCCCAATAACTGATTCTGGATATCATTAGACCGCGTCGAGTGCGTTTTGTTTGCCAGGTTCACGTGCCGGGCTCAGGAAACACCGGTATCTGCGTAAATATGCTGTCAACACAGAACTGTTGACGTCGTCCGTCAGCACTCGCTCAGACTGGCAGGAATCGCAGTGGCCAGGCCGCCGTCGGAGGTTTCTTTGTACTTGTGGTTCATGTCCTGAGCGGTTTCCCACATGGTATGTATCACCGCATCCAGCGACACCCGCGCCTTATCCGGGCTGCCGGACAGTGCCAACTGGCTGGCAGTGATAGCCTTGATCGCACCCATGACATTGCGTTCGATGCAGGGTACCTGAACCAGCCCCCTGACCGGATCACAGGTCATCCCCAGGTGATGCTCCATAGCAATTTCGGCGGCCATCAGACATTGCGCCGCGCTGCCGCCTCGGCACTCCGTCAATGCAGCGGCGGCCATGGCCGAAGAAACACCGATCTCGGCCTGACACCCCCCCATGGCCGCAGAAATTGTGGCTCTTTTCTTGAACAGGCAGCCAATTTCCGAGGCCGTCAACAGGAATTTCACCGCCATAGCGTCGCTATCGTCAGGGTCATCAAATATCAACATGTACTGTAATACAGCAGGAATCACGCCGGCCGCGCCATTGGTTGGTGCTGTTACGACCCGTCCGAACGCCGCGTTCTGTTCATTAACTGCCAGTGCAAAGCAGCTAAGCCAGTCCAGCGTATAAGCAAACCCTTGCCCGCCGCTGGCAATGGCGATGCACCAGCTGTTGTAGTCAGGGCACTCGTTACCATTTAACAGACGCTGGTTGAGTCCGTACGCCCGGCGTTCGACACGCAACCCGCCGGGCAGTTCGCCGCCGATATGACAGCCTTTGAATATGCAGGTTCGCATCACTTCCCAGATAGCCAGTACCTGTTGTCGGGTTGCGTTCGGCTCGCGCCAGGCTTTCTCGTTTTCGGCCACCACGCCCGAGATTGACATACCGCTGCTGCAGCACCAGTCAGCCAGGTCTGCTGCGCACTCAATGGGGTATGGCAGCAGAACCAGTGTACTGCTTTGTTGATCCAGTTCCTGTTCATGACTGACAAAACCACCGCCAACCGAATAGTACACGTCAGTTATCGACGCACCACTCACAAGTTCAGCCACAAAACGCATGCCATTGGGGTGCCGGGGCAGCGATTCGTCATGACAGAATACAAGGTCAGTATAGGGATCGAATGCCAATGACTGTACACCGCCAAAGCGAAAGATTTTTTGCTGACGGATACTATCGATGACGCTGCCCAGACTATCAAGATTGCAAGTCACCGGATCTTCATCACACAGCCCCATCAGAATAGCGATATCAGTGCCATGTCCTTTACCTGTTTTAGCGAGGGAGCCGTACAGGAAAACCTTTACCTGGCTAACGCGGTGACCGCCTGCCAACACTGTCGCCACAAAACGACGGGCAGCGACCCAGGGCCCTAGTGTATGAGAACTGCTGGGGCCCACACCCACTTTGAACATGTCCAGAACTGAAATCGATTCCCGGAACACGACTTCTCGTCCTGACTTGCCAGGCAGGTCACAATGTCGCCAGGGCGTGCGCGCCGGGGCAAATCCGTCAGCGATAGACATCAGTATCCGGGCAACTGCACAGCAACACCCGGTCCCCGTGCACATTGTTAATACGGTTTACCGGTGGCCAGTACTTGTTTTCATGCAGCCAGGGCAGGGGAAATACTGCCTGCGCTTTACTGTAGGGTTTATTCCAGCCTTCATCCATGATGTCCGCCAGCGTGTGCGGCGCATTCTTCAACGGGTTATTGTCGCGCGCCATGTCACCACGCTCTATGGCTGCTATTTCCTCCCGAATGAAGAGCATGGCGTCGATGAACCGATCAAGTTCGGCCAATGATTCGCTCTCGGTGGGCTCAATCATCAACGTACCAGCGACCGGGAATGACATGGTGGGCGCATGAAAACCAAAGTCCATCAATCGCTTCGCAACATCCTCGTCCGAGACGCCGGAACTCTCCTTCAACGCGCGCAGGTCAACAATGCATTCATGAGCAACCAGACCTTTGTTGCCGGTATAAAGAATCGGATACTGGTCCGATAGCCGACTGGCGATGTAGTTGGCATTCAGAATTGCCACCTGCGTCGCCCGCAGCAAACCTTGCTCGCCCATCATGCTGATGTACATCCATGAAATTGGCAGAATGCTGGCGCTACCCCAGGGCGCAGCAGACACCGCAGAATTGCCTATCCAGCTTTTGCCTGACGATACAACGCAGTGGTCCGGCAAAAAAGGTACCAGGTGTTTCTTGACACCGATTGGGCCCATGCCGGGCCCACCGCCACCATGAGGTATGCAGAAGGTTTTGTGCAAATTGACGTGTGCGACATCGGCACCAATGTCACCTGGACGCGTGATGGCGACCTGAGCGTTCATGTTGGCGCCATCCATGTATACCTGGCCGCCACACGCGTGGACCATCTGGCACACTTCTTTGACAGAGACTTCGTAAACGCCGTGCGTTGACGGATAGGTCAGCATCAGCGCCGCCACTCTGGGACCGAATTTTGCGATCTTTTCACGCAGATCGCCGGTATCAATGTTGCCGTCTTCATCGCATTCGACAATCACGACTTGCATGCCAATCATCTGTGCACTGGCCGGATTGGTGCCGTGTGCAGACTGGGGAATCAGACAAATGTCACGCTGCTTCTGGTCAATACTGTCCAGATACTTGCGTATGGTCAGTAACCCGGCGTACTCACCTTGCGCACCCGAATTCGGCTGCATGCTTACCGTATGAAAACCGGTAATTTCAGCCAGCATGGACTCCAGATCAGCGATCATGGCCACATAACCGGACACCTGCTCCAACGGCACGAACGGATGTGGCTGGCTGAACTCCGGCCACAGTATCGGCGTCATTTCTGCCGCCGCATTCAGCTTCATGGTGCAGGACCCCAATGCGATCATGGAGTGGTTCAGTGCGATATCCCGACCTTCCAGCCGTCGAAGATAACGCATCATATCGGTTTCGCTGTGGTAACTGTTGAAAAAGGCATGTTGCAGGTAGGAGGATTGGCGCACCGTTTCAGCCGGTATACCGCCTGAAACCCCGTGCGCAACAATCTTTGCGTCCAGGTTCTCAACACAAAGACTGCTGGCCTTGTCTCCCAATAAAACCTGCCACAACCGGACGACGTCAGCAGTCGTAGTGCATTCATCCAGGCTGACCCCCAGTTGGGTGCCTGCCGGGCAATCCAGGCGCAGATTGATGCCGGCCGCTTTGGCACGATGCATGGCCGCCTCGCCGTCGCGGACATCAAAATGCAGCGTCAGAGTATCGAACCACGTTGTGTTGTGCGGCACGAGGCCACTGTCGATCAACCCCTGGGCCAGGATACTGGTCAGTCGATGCACGCGTTCGGCAATACGTCTGATGCCCTCAGGTCCATGGTACATTGCGTACAACACCGCGACATTGGCGAGTAAAACCTGTGAGGTGCAAATATTGCTGTTGGCCCGCTCGCGACGGATATGCTGCTCTCGGGTCTGCAATGCCATGCGCAGTCCCACCTTGCCTCGGGAGTCCACCGACACCCCGATGATGCGACCTGGCACTGCGCGCTTGTAGGCATCACGCACGGCAAAGAATGCGGCGTGGGGCCCACCGTAGCCCATGGGTACACCAAAGCGCTGGCTGCTCCCCACCACGACGTCAGCGCCCATTTCGCCCGGCGGCTTCAGTAGTGCAAGGCTCAGCAGGTCAGTCGCCACGACCGCAATCCCTCCCTGCGCGTGAACTGCTTCTATGCTTGAGGTCGGGTCTGTCACCTGCCCCATGCTGCCCGGATACTGCAGCAATACGCCGAACACATCATGCTCAACCATTGTGCCTATATCATCGACAACTATATCGATGCCAAAACCACGGGCGCGCGTGCGAACCACGTCTATTGTCTGCGGGAAACAACGCTTGTCGACAAAGAAGGTATTACTGGCCCGGTTGGTTGCCACTCGGCGGGCCAGCGCCATGCCTTCGGCCGCGGCCGTAGCTTCATCCAACAATGAGGCGTTGGCAATGTCCATGGCCGTCATATCGAGGATCATTTGTTGAAAATTAAGCAGACACTCCAGCCGCCCCTGAGATATTTCCGGTTGATACGGTGTGTATGCCGTGTACCAGCCCGGGTTCTCCAGCACATTGCGCTGAATGACGCCTGGCGTTTTGCTCGGGTAGTAGCCCATCCCGATAAATGAACGCATCAGGCTGTCGTCAGCGACAAGACTCTTCAGTTTCTCCAGCGCGGCACTTTCCGTCATCGGTCCCGTCAGACTCAGTGCCCGGGCCATACGTATGTTGGCCGGAACCGTCGCGTTCACCAGCGCCTCCAGCGAATCGTAGCCGATCTGGCTCAGCATCTGCTGTTGCTCAAATTCATCCGGGCCTATGTGCCGCCTGATGAATTCGCCGGCGTGTTCAAGCTGCGTCAATGACGGGCGTTTTGACGTTGCCCTGGACTCATGCCAGTTACGAAAATGCAGAATCGTGCTCATCCTGATAAACCTCCCCGTCCATTAGTTCATCCAGCTCAGTGGCATCGTCCAGTTGCATACTGAACAGCCAGCCACGTTCAAGAGGAGACTCATTTATCAGCTCTGGCGAGTTCACGACGTCATCGTTAACCTTCAGGATCACCCCCGACACCGGTGCGTAGACATCTGACGCTGCCTTCACCGATTCAATCACAGCGATACTTTCCTGGCGCTTGACGCAGGTGCCGGGTGCCGGTAATTCCACAAACACTACGTCACCCAACAGGCTTTGTGCATGAGCGCTGATTCCGACAATCGCCGTACCAGCATTTTCTTCCCGCACCCACTCATGGGTTTTCGCATACTTAAGCCTGCCTACTTGTATGGTCACGATGATTTCATACCCTCCGTCAGTTCTACAGATCAGATTTTTAATAACGAAAAGCAACATACATACCAACTAAAATTATGGCGTGATATTTTGACTACTGTTCATACCAGTATTAGATCCCGTTTGCGCACACACAAACGGACACCATTGCCAGGACCTGGTCGGCGACAGCAGGATGTCCATCAGGTGAAAAACGCCGTTACACGGCATTCGGTAGTGCGATGGCGGTCAAATCTCCCCTTCTTGGTGCCTGTTGCTTACGCATGCGTAATTTTTCAGCGCTCCGGATCCGGAGTTTCGGGCAGAAAGAGCCGAAAACCTGAGGACAACCCCGGCCAATATCGTCTTGGCCTGTTTTATGCAGGCATTTAGAAGCATCACGCTCTGACTCTGACAACCCCGGGATAAGGTAATGAGATCACTCGCGAGCGATAATTCAGACGATATTCAGAATATTCAAGGTACCTCCAACTCAGCCAGGTCGCACAGAACGTCCCGGATGATATTGAGTGTCAGCGTCGATGAGGTGGAGTCCAAGCCTCAGGTCAGACAGGAATTTCGCAACATTGATTCCCTGGCCGATTCTCTGCTGACTGAAGGACAACAAACCCCCATCATTGTTTCTCCACGCAATGATCAGGGTAAGTATGTCATTCAGAAAGGCGAGCGACGCTGGCGTGCCTGCAAACACGCGGGCATTGCCGAGATCGACATCATTGTTAACGACAAGGCCCAAAGTCTTCTGGACGAAACTGCCGGCGAACTGATTGAAAACATTCAGCGAGACAACCTGACTGCGCTGGAGATCGCCAAGGCTCTGCAACGTTTTGTCGACGACGACTGGAAGCAGGTGGACATTGCCAAACGGCTGGGCAAGTCCACCAAATTTGTCAGCTCGCACCTCGGCCTGTTGCGGCTACCGGAGTGTGTCAAGGAGATTTATGATAAAGGTCTTTGCGCCGACACGGACACGTTGAACATCCTTCGCCAATTGCATGAACTGTCCCCCGCCAAATGCATCGAACTATGCGCCGAAGCTGCTAGCCGGGGCATTTATCGCCAGCGCGCACGGGATGTGCTTAACGAAACCTATATCCAGATTGACAAAGAGGAACATGAAAGCCCCTACACCGGATGGGCATCCAGACGACGCGACAACAGCTCGGGACATCAGGATCCCAGTTTTACTGATGCGGATTACTGGAATCCGGTAACGCCCGACGCCCTGATCTTTGTCGTCAGCGTCACTCGGGGGAGATATAACAAAGTCAGAGGAATACTGTTGACTGACCGCGTTGCCCCTGACGGGGGAAGGGTATGGCTGAAGGCTCAGGGTAAGCACGCAGATGAAGGTATCATCTGCGTCAATGTTGCTGATCTGAACATTATCAGTCTGACTGACTGTCAACCTGACTACCAACCAGACCGCCAACCAGACTGTCTACCCGAATAACAACCTGATGGTGAAATGCACCGGCGGCAATTATCGCCGCCGGTATTCTGTAACGGAGTCCGCATGTATCGAATAGGCCGAAATTCCGATTTCGTTATACGTCATCGATATCTCCATCTCACCGGAGATCACATACGGCTCGTAGATGGACGGCAAATCGTAACCGGAGTCCAGGGTAACGTGAATGATCTGATTGGGTGGCGGTGCCGGCGTGTGAATGCAGGCGCCGAAATAGGGCACCAGAAAGAACTCAGTCACCCGCCTGTCTTCGTTGTACTCAAGCGGCACAATAAACCCGGGCAACCGCACACGTTCACCATCCAGAGTCTCGACAACCTCAACCGACTGCCAGACATCCGATGCCTGGGCGTCACTGTAAATGTCATCGCGCCCCGCACCCAGTGCGGCCTGCGCCCCACCCTCTTCGGGTTCATGCTGCTGGATGGGCTGCGCCATCAAGGCCTGCCGGTCAGCTTCGGTCAGCAGGTCCAGCCAGTCCAGTTCCCGGTAGGTATCAGCCAGCACCATGGGTGTGCAAAGAAGACAGATCAATGCTGTCCACAAGCACAACACCCTGTCCGGTTTTATCGTCGAAAATTCACCAAGTTGATTCATATGGCAGACCTTTTGCTTGATAGCGATGTTTGTGAACACATTTATTCAGGGAGCACCCACTGAGTCATGCAAAACGCTTTCCAAGTATTTCCTGAATCTTCATGGTGCCTGTCAATCGACCTGGCAGGCATCCGGGGAGCTCACTAATGGGCAATGTTGTCGCGTTAAACGATCTGTGCTTTACCTGGCCCGGTGCGGATAAACCGGTGCTGACTGTGCCACAGTTCACCCTCTCAAATGACCGAAGCGTATTTCTGCTGGGCGCTTCGGGTTCCGGAAAATCCACACTACTTAAAATAATTGGTGGCCTGATGCTGCCGGATACGGGCACCGTCGAGGTGCTCAATACCAACCTTGCCCGATTGAGCAATCGCCAGCGTGATACGTTCCGGGCGCAAAACATAGGGTTCATCTTCCAGCAGTTCAACCTGATACCGTACCTTGATATTTACACCAACATTCTCGTTTCAGCTTCGCTGACCGGAATGAAGACGTCTGTGTTCCGCAACAAAGTGGAAGACATCATGGCATCCCTGTCACTGGCACCGGCGCTACTGTCGCGCCGGGCCGACCAGCTCAGTGCCGGGCAACAGCAGCGCGCCGCGATTGCGCGCGCGATAATCAATGATCCTTCTCTGATTATCGCCGATGAACCTACCTCGGCGCTGGATGAAGAGACCAGAGACAACTTTATACGCTTACTCTTGTCCACTCGCGAACGCAGCGGCGCGTCCATTATTTTTGTTAGCCACGACCGGCAACTGATACCACATTTTGATCACGTCCAGCGCATTGCTGATCTCAATAAAGCCGCGCAGCGGAGTGAACATGATGCTGTTTAACCTTGCGTGGAAAAGCCTGTTGGAACGTCGGGTGAGTGTGTTTCTGACTATTGTCACGATCTGCATCAGCGTTTTCATTGCCGCCGGTGTGGCGCATGTTCGCAACCAGGCACAAAGCAGCTTCGACCGTACAATCTCCGGTGTCGATCTTATCATCGGCCCACGAACCAGTCAGATTAACCTGATGTTGTATTCCGTGTTCAGGATTGGTTACCCGGGAAATGGTATCTCCTGGGAGAGCTTCGAACTGATCAAGAGCGACAATCGTGTCGCCTGGATCATTCCGGTTTCACTGGGCGACTCGCATCAGGGATTCAGGGTGGTTGGCACCAATAATGACTATTTTGAACACTATCAGTTCGGACAGCGGCAGAGTCTGGCATTCGACAGTGGCGGTGTGTTCGCATCGGTTCATGATGCTGTCATTGGTGCCGATGTCGCACGCGAGCTGGGCTATCAAACCGGTGACACGCTGACCCTGTCTCACGGCGTTGGCACCACCAGCTTCCAGAACCACGACAATGTGCAATTCACTGTATCCGGCATTCTGACGGCCACGGGCACGCCTGTTGATCAGGCGGTGCATGTAACCCTGCAGGGGCTTGAGTCGGCACATGGCAATGTCGCGACTCATCAACACGCAGTAGACGAAGAAGACTATGAACACGAGCACGGGCATGAGCACGAGCACGATGAAGACCATGCGCATGAAGAAGATACGCATGCGAAACATTTGCAATCCGGGTCTGCCGCCGCCCCTGATACATTCTCCAGTGTAGCGAACGCTGTGCAACCCTCCCAGATCACGGCCGCATTTGTCGGCCTGCACAACCGCGCAGCGGTGTTTGCCCTGCAACAGGCGGTAAACGAATATCCGTCGGAACCGTTGACCGGGGCTCTGCCCGGGGTCGCACTGGCCGAGTTATGGCAAATGATGGGTATGGTAGAGAACATACTGCTGGTCATCTCGGTACTGGTGTTGATTTCCTCGCTGACAGGACTCTCCACTATGCTACTGTCTTCGATGCGCGAGCGTCGCCACGAAATTTTCCTGTACCGCGCGGTAGGCATGCCATCGCGTTCGATATTATTGCTGGTGGAAGCCGAAGCCGTGCTTATCACTGCGCTAGGCATATTGTCCGGCTTTGCGCTACTGTTTTTGGTCACCTCCGCAGGTCAGGATTTTCTCAGCATGCGCTTTGGTATTTTCATAAGCCAGAACCCGATCAATCAGCAAAGCCTTTTCTTCGCCCTTGTTATCCTGGTGGTCGCTGCCTTGCTGGCATTGATCCCTGCGATCAGCGCCTATCGCAGTTCTCTGGGAAGCCAGCTAACGACATAGACTGCACAATCAGACAACAAATATACCGGCTGCGCTTTAATATGGTGCCGGTGTTTTATACCGCCTCCCGTACCTGATTAATCAGTTCATAACGTAAAGCTCTTTTTATCCACCAAAAATCTCGCCATCACGCTTTTCTGCTGCATCGTCTTCCGCTAGCCATAATTTTCAGTTTATCAATAGCGTTACTTATACATCTGGTACAGATCATGCTTTATCAATGACAGGCATACGCCTTTACTAACGATAACCGCGGTCTTGATGTGACCAGGAGAGACATATGATTGGACAACGTAAACTTTTTGGCAGGCCACCGATCCGGCAACGGGCGTTGGCCGCAGCCGTCGCTGCGACCATGTTTTTGTCATCACTGGCAGCTGCGCAAGACATTACTGAACTTAAAGAATCGGCGATGGATCTGGTCGATCAGCGCGCCAAGCTGGTTCAGGAGATGGTGGATTCCATCTTTTCATTCGCGGAGCCCGGGTTTCAGGAGTTTGAAACTTCAGCCTACATTACCAATATTCTGGAAGAGAACGGCTTTGAGATTGTACAAGGCATTGCCGGCATCCCCACCGCCTGGACAGCGACCTGGAAAAATGGCGACGGCGGCCCCAAGATTGGCCTGGGCAGTGACATCGATGGCCTGCTGGGCCTGTCCCAGATCCCCGGCCAACCCACCATCGAGCCACTGGTGCGCGGCGCACCCGGGCACGGTGAAGGCCACAACTCCGGCATGCCTGCCATGGTTGCCGCCGCGCTCAGTGTCAAAGAACTGATGCTTGAGCACGATATCGAAGGTGAATTGATGTTGTGGCCCGGTGTGGCCGAAGAGCTGCTGGCGACCAAGGCATTCTTTGTACGTGACGGCATTTTTGATGATGTCGACGCCAATATCTTCACCCATGTATCACGCTCGCTGTCGACCTCGTGGGGCCCGTCCGGTGGCAATGGCATGGTGTCCGTGGAGTACTCTTTCGAAGGTAGTACGTCACACGCGGCAGGCGCCCCCTGGGCTGGCCGCAGCGCACTGGACGCCGTGGAAATCATGAACATTTCCTGGAACATGCGCCGTGAGCATTTGCCACTGACTCAACGCTCACACTACGTCATCACCAATGGCGGCGGTCAGCCGAATATCGTCCCGGGCGAGGCCTCGGTCTGGTACTTTTTCCGTGATACCACGTTTGAGGGCATCCGTAATCTGTTCGAGATTGGCAATACGATCTCCGAAGCGGCTGCCATGGCCAGTGGCACTGAAGTTACGCGACGGGTATTGGGATACGCGGCACCACAGCATGGTAACCGCCCCATGGCCGAAGCTGCTCACAAGAATTTTATGATTGTCGGCCATCCAAAGTGGAGTGAGGACGATATCGCCTTTGCGAATGCCATCAAGCGTGAAACCACGACCTCCTTTGTTCCCTATATGAACAGGGGGACGGATGAAGACGAAGAGCTGCTGGCAACCGACATTGAGCCCTTGCGCGATCCGCTGCCACCCGGTTCGGCCCGTGGCGGCGGATCGGATGACATCGGTGACATCATGTGGAACGTGCCCACCATCACCATCCGTTATCCATCCAATGTGCCTTACACCACCGGCCATCACGTCACTGCGGCCATGGCCATGGCGACACCCATCGCGCACAAGGGCGCCGTTGCCGGTGCCAAGGCGGTGGCTCTGACCACGCTGGATTTGCTCACTGATCCCTCGCTTGTCGCCGCTGCCAGGGACTACTTTGAAAATGAGCAGCTGCAGGGCATGTCGTACGATCCGGTACTCACCGAAGATGACATGCCAGGCATTCATTTGAACAAGGAAATCATGGATCAGATGCGACCCTTGATGCGCGAGTTCTACTACGACCCCAGTCGTTATGACTCCTACCTTGAACAGTTGGGGATTGAGTATCCGCCACAGTAAAAAAGCAGGGCGGCAAAAGGGAGCGATGCGTCATCGCTCCCTTTTTCTCGTGCCTGAATTTACCCACCATGTATTCTCCGGGAGACAGCAATGACTGCAAAATCGAAACCTGACGAGCGACCTTCGGGGCGGCGAACCTTATTGGCCACCGCCATTGCCACCGCTTTGTTAATGCCGACACTGACCACCGCCCAGAACATCAACGAGTTAAAAGAATCTGCCATGGCACAGGTCGACCAGCGTGCCAAACTTGTCCAGGAAATGGTGGATTCGATTTTTGCATTTGCCGAGCCCGGCTTTCAGGAATTCGAAACATCCGCTTACCTGACCGGCATCCTTGACGCCAATGGATTTGAAATAGTGGAAGGCATCTCGGGTATACCGACTGCGTGGACGGCCACCTGGCGACACGGCGTGGGCGGACCCAAAATTGCCCTGGGCAGCGACATTGATGGTCTGTTGGGGCTGTCGCAGAAACCTGGCGTTGCCACCATTGAACCGCTGATTCCCGGCGCTCCGGGTCACGGTGAAGGTCATAACTCCGGTATGCCGGCGATGGTTGCGGCGGCACTGGCCGTGCAGGAAATCATGGTACGCCAGAACATACCCGGCGAACTGATGTTGTGGCCCGGCGTTGCTGAAGAACTGCTGGCGACCAAAGCCTTTTATGTGCGAGATGGCGTGTTTGCGGACGTGGATGCCAATATCTTTACCCACGTTTCGCGTAATCTCGGTACTTCCTGGGGGCCGTCCGGCGCCAGCGGCCTGGTGTCCGTCGAGTATTCATTTGCCGGCAGCACGTCACACGCAGCCGGTGCTCCCTGGGCCGGTCGCAGCTCACTGGACGCCGTCGAAATCATGAACATCGCGTGGAATATGCGGCGCGAGCATCTGCCATTAAGTCACCGTTCGCATTACGTGATTACCAACGGTGGCGGGCAGCCAAATATCGTACCGGGGGAAGCATCGGTATGGTATTACTTTCGCGATACGTCGTTTGAAGGCATCCGGCAGTTGTTTGAGATTGGCAATACCATCTCTGAAGCGGCGGCAATGGCGAGCGGCACGGAGGTGAGTCGACGTGTTCTGGGATACGCGGCCCCCATGCACGGCAACCGGCCCATGGCGGAAGCTGCGCACAAGAATTTTCAGCTTGTCGGTCTGCCGGAATGGAGTGAAGATGATATCGCCTTCGCGCGCGCAATAAAGCGTGAAAGCACAACGTCATTCGTGCCTTACATGGCAGCGGGTAGCAACGATGACGATGACATCATTCTGGCGACTGAGATCCCGCCGCTGCGTGAGCCGCGACCGCAGGCTTCAAGTCTCGGCGGCCCGTCTGATGATATTGGTGACGTGATGTGGACAGTGCCTACCATTACCATCAGCTATCCATCCAATGTGCCAAACACCACCACTCACCATGTCACCGCTGCCATGGCCATGGCGACACCGATCGCACACAAGGGTGCTGTGGCTGGTGCCAAGGCAGTTGCGCTGACCGTACTTGACCTGATGACCGACACTGAGTTGCTGGCAGCCGCCAAGGATTATTTTCATAATGAACAATTGCAGGGCATGAGCTATGACCCGGTGCTCACTGAAAATGACCAACCGGCCATCCATCTAAACAAGGAAATCATGGATCAAATGCGGCCGCTGATGCGCGAGTATTACTACGACCCAAGCCGCTTTGACTCGTATCTGGAACAGTTGGGGGTTGAGTACCCGCCACAATAATCCTGTGGCGGAGCGGGTGATCCGGCTTGCCGGCTTTGCTGCCCCCTGGGCTGTGCTTGAGCCGGGCGCCGCTCAGGGATCCGAGCAACGCCACTGACGCTCTCTACGTGGGAACATGTGTTCGCTGTCCCAGGTTACATTTCATTTGCCTGTGATACCCACGGGACTGGCCGGGCATTCCGCATTCAGGGCAAACCCGATCACAGGGGTGGCCCTGGATACACCGGATAACGGGAGCGCGGACGCTCACCCCAGGTTGCGGTCACTGACTCGGGCGCATATGCAACCGGATCGCTCAGATAGCGCTCAATATCTGCCGCTGCCTGCCGCAAATATGCTGACGTTAACGGATTGTCCGCATTCATGGAGCTCAATTCCTGCCCGAGATCCGCCAGCGTCACCAGCGCGTAGCTGCGTGCTTCCGGTGCGCTGTCTTCACTTGCGCCCAGAATCATCAATGCATTCAACATGACGCCCTGTTTGACCCGCTGCAAGGCCTGAACAGACCTGTCGCCGGATATCGACTCGTCCCAGGTATTCTCCATCAGCAAGGTAACCAGTTCTGGCAGCGTGACGGTATCAGGCTCGCGCTGCTCAAAAGCGACCAGAATACTGGCCTTGTCCGGATGCAACAGAGGCTCAATCACCAGACTGGCGAGCACCCGCGCCACTTCCAGTTGATCGAAGTAGTCACTGCTCGACATATCTTCCATATTGGAGCCCGGGTGCACAGTCAAAAGCGGCAGCAGCTCATCGGGGACCTGCAGGCTGTCGGTTGAGATCGCGCTCATCAGCAGGGTCAGGACTTGCCGCTGTAAAGTGGCTGGCACAATACGGGTAGGTGCCAGGTCTTCGCCTTTCACGACAAAGTTCTGATACATACCCCCGACATACTTTTGACCGGATTCGATTGCCCAGCGGTGATGCAGATAGGACATCCAGAAACGCATGTCTCGAAGACTGCCGACTGGCTCACCGGGCAGGATATTGTCGATGCCATACTGCTCCATCATGATCTTGCGGGCGGCGATCGTTTCCTCCAGATACTCTACCGGCGAGTTGCGATCGTCATACCAGGTCCAACGCGGATCAGAGCTGGGCGTGTAAGTGACATTTTGTTCACGCATTTCCGCAATTATATTGTCCAAGCCATCGGCTTCTTGCCCCTCTGGGAAATCGGTATAGGCATAGCGCACCATGAACTTGTCGTAGATCCCTATGCCTGATGTGAAAGCCTCGGTCAGGTCCAGTTCGCCACCGGTGATCATCACCCGGGGAATCGGATAGTCCATCACCGACGCACGATCATTGGCGCTGGATGAAAAATTGTGACCAAAACCAAACGCATGACCCAGTTCGTGCGCGGTCAGATGCGCGTACCGCAATGTCACCATTGCTTCCTGGGCGGAAGGGATGTAACCACTGACGCCGTCCTGCTCCGAGGAAACCGGTACATAACTTTCCCAGAAATTAGCGACGGTTCGCATGCGATGAGAGTCCATGCGGGTCTTGGCACCCAGGATCTCGCCGGTTCGCGGGTCACGATAGGTACCACCGCTGGAGAAGCCGCGCTCATCACGGTCTATCCACAACAACCAGGCATAACGGATATCCATGGGGTCCATGTCAGGCGTCGGGTCTCGCACTTCAATGGCATTCAGGTAACCGGCTGCCTCGAATGCTTCGTTCCACCACAGCGCACCTTCGCGTGCAGCGCTGCGGATAGGTTCGGGCATGGCATTGTCCAGATATAAAACAATCGGTGTCACCGGCTCACTTAGTTCGGCATCGGGATCCTGTTTCTCCAGGCGCCATCGGGTCACCCAGGCTTCCTCTGTGGTTTCGTTAACCGCGTTGGCATGGTTTCTGAAATCCATACTGCTGACACCAATGCGCGGATCAGCCAGGCGCGGCTCGTAACCTTCAGGGGCTTTCAGAAAGGAATGGTGTATGCGCATGGTGAACGATGATGCATCCGGCGTCACATTGCGCACCACCACACCCGGGTTTTGCACACTAAAGGTGGCAATGGTTTCTATCTCGGTATTCTCGGGAAACGACTTCATACGCGTCGGATAGAAACCACTGCGACTGGCATCGTAGCGGAAGCTGCCCTGATTAACGCGGGTCATGCGAGTTTCGATACCTGCCGCGTCACGATAAAACAGAGGATTGGCGTCCACCAGCACTCGATCGCCCTCAATCGCCACGATGGGCAGGGCAGCAATAACGGAGCTGGCAAATGAATCCTCTACGTTTTGCTGCAGACTCGGAGAACCCTGCGGTGCCCGGTAGTCGATGTTCTGCTGCTCAACCATCACCCGGTTGCCCGAACGTTTGAAGTGAATGACACTGCTACCCATGATGCCCCGGTCCAGTGGCAGCTCAACCGAGCCACCACCTGTCGCCGCAGATACAAAGTACAGTACGTCCTGTTCGAATACCGGCACTTCCATCAGTACTTTACTGGTGGACTCGTCCCAGTAGAACGTGACAAATCCTTCATTCGTCTGCATGCCACTGACTGCCTCTGCCACGGAGCTGCCGACGCTCTGGGCGGTAGCAACCGGGCTCATCAATGTGCCTGCCATCAGCAGCAGCGCGCACAAGGCGCGATGCCACCACCGGGAACTCATTGGAACAAAAACAGAACATCTCATTATCGCATTCCTTCGTCTTGTTGGCCGCGGCCGGATCAGAATTCAGCGCGTACGCCCAGTCGGAAACTACGTCCGTAGATATCGTTCACGGAGCGGTTGGTTGACACGTAGGCAACAGCATTCTCGGCGCCCTGCCCACTGGGGTTGTCGCTCATTACCGGATCCTTGTCGAACACATTGCGAACCGTCATGAACAACTCGGCATCGATATCACCAATCATCATGTTGCGGGTAATATTGCCATCGAAGTACCAGGCCCCGGACACCGTGTTATCGTTAATCGTCCAGTTGGGTGCCGAGCTCGCAGGGCAGTTGGAGGCACACTCGATATAGTTGTTGCTCAGCACACCGTCGCTGATGCCACGGGCAGTGACATTAAAGCGCCAGTCATTGAGCTGATAGTTTGCATTCAGGCGATAAACAAAGTCCGCGGATGAATCACCGGATTGTCCAACAGAATCGTTGCGTCGCACACCATCGTCAGTGATACGGGCGAGGTTGTTGGTTACCAGTCCACGGAATGAAACGGTGCCTGGTCCCAGGTCCCGGGTGTAACTGAGTTCGTAGTCCACACCTTCGATAATTTCCCGGTCCAGATTTTCATAACGAAGATCAATTGACTCAAGCACGCCATTAACGAAATTGACATCGTCACAGTAACGTTGAATGTTTTCTTCGTAGCAGTAGTTGGCGACTGTCTGCGCCCCCAGGAAGCCAATGATGCCCTTTAGATCAATTTCGTAGTAGTCTGCCGAGAAGCCCAGTCCTGGCAGAAAGCTTGGCCGCAGGACCACACCCACACCGAGCGTATCGGCTTCTTCGGGCGCCACTGACGGGTTACCTTGCAGGTTCTGCACAAATGCTAGTGATTCTCCAAGAATGTTCACTGCGTTGGTTCGGGCAGTACCGGCGTCATACAGTTCACCCATATTCGCCGCACGAATGTCCCTTGACCGGGTCAGACGAAACGTTACGTCATCAATTGGTGCGTATACAAACCCGGCCTTCCACGTTTGCACATTCCCCGACGTACTGTAGTCGGTGTAGCGAATGGCACCGTTGAACTCAAAGTTTTCCATCAGCGGTACAATGGTTTCGACATACGCTTCTGTTACGTCAAATTCACCCGTGGTAACTTTATAGTTACCGTACTTCCAGCCCGAGGCGTACTGCGGGTCGACGTCGCCGTCCATACTTTCTTCACGATATTCGGCGCCAACCGCCATGGAAATTGGGCCGGCCCAACCCTGCAGCAGATTGTTGGTGGATAAATTCACTGCGACCACATCCTGAGTAAATTCCTGCTGTCGGCGCGGCCGTCCCATCACATAATCCAGCCCGGCTTCGCTCGCCACATTGACGCCAAAACGGTTCAGTGGCACACAGCCATTACCGGGGTCAGTCAGCGATGAACGACACACGATCTCGTTCGTGTCCGGGTGCAGCACTGCATCAGTTGCCAGGTCCAGCAATCCGAAGTTGAATGTTGGCGTCATGTGCTCATCAGTTTCGGTAATGCCATGCTGATAGTAGGTGTTCCAACTAAAGTCACGGTCCATCATTGCAAAGTCACCGTCAGCCCCCACGACATATCGCGTGGTCTCGCGCAGATTGTTGCTGCCCGATGCAGGCATGTCGATGTTTGAGGTGCCCATGGTGAATGAACTCAGACCAAGGTCGCTCATTTGTTGACTGACTTCATCCGGCAGGAAGGCATTGTCCGCCTGAATAGTGATGCCTCTGTGCGTCGGTCGTATGTAATAACTGAAACCTTCGTATTTGGCGTAGGATGCCTGGGCGAATACTTCAACACCGGCGCCGACTTCATAGCTCAGTCGACCAAACACACTGTCCCGGTTATCCTCAGCAGCAAACGAGTTGGTGCCAATTTGTGCCGAGTTGGTATATTCCCAGTCACCACCGACCATCCACTGCCCCGAGGTCGCGCCGTAGTTCAGTTGATTGACGGAACCGCCTTCACCAAAATAGGTACCCATCAAAGGACCTGATGTGATCAGACCGCCCGGTGTGTAGGCGGAGACCCCGATACCCGTACCCACAATGTAATGTGGTTGACCTGGAGACTTGTCCGGATTGATGATGCCGAAATATCCCTCTCTTGCCCAATCCGGCGCGTAATAGTGCGTACCCTCTTTCTCGTAGGTCTCCAGACTGAACAAGGCATGTCCTTTGCCATCTGCAAACGGGGTACCGGCGCCCATGTCGAACTTGTAACTCTTGTTGACGCCGGCTTCACTCTGACCGTAGTCAAAGCTGGTTTTGATCCCGTCAAAGCGCTTGTTCAGAATGAAGTTGACCACGCCGGCCACCGCATCCGAACCATACGCCGATGATGCTCCACCGGTTACCACCTCCACTCGTGAAATCAGTGGTTGGGGAAAGGTGTTGGTATCGACGGCGCCGCTGGTTGAAGAAACCACAGAGCGCTGCCCGTCAAAGAGTACCAGGGTTCTGCCTGAACCCATGCCACGGGAATCCAGCGAAGAGATACCGGCTGCGCCATTACTCAGGCTGCCGCTGTTAGTCGTCGCGGTGGAACCGGAAACTGACGGCAACTCCATCACGAACTCAGAGATACTGCCCGGTGCATTGGCATGAATCTCATCTTCATTCATGACCGACACCGGCGTCGGCTGATCAAATCCGTCACGCACAATACGGGAGCCGGTTGTAATTACTTCTTCAATCGCAGGGGCATCTGTTGTCTGCGCAGATGCCATTCCGGGAATAAGTATTGCGGCACCCAGTACACTTGTAAAACAGACGTTCTTGCCGTTGTATGTAGGTTTAGTGGTCATCAAAATTTTTCCTCTTGTTTCATCCGCACAGAAGAGCTGTTGTATTGCAGCCAGGGGATAAGCAGCCTCAGAACCGACGAAGCAATTTTGATACCAATTATGAAACTGGCCATGACAGAAAGAGTTACAGGAGATGCACAGCGTGGCAGACGGTACGTTGCAAATACTGGATACAACGGCACAAAAACAGTCACATAGACAATACCTCAGCCAGAATAATGGCTAAGATAATGTGCCTTTCAATACAAAAGTATTTAACTAGCAGTTCAATATACTGACTGCAACGGGCTACAGCGGGGGGAGTTTAAGCACAATGCGGAAACAGGACTGCGCGCCAAATTGATGCAAATTCGGACTTTATATTGAGCCGGACCACCACAACGACATGGTGGGCAGCGCATTACGCATGCGTAACGCGCTGCCCACTATCAGTTCAGGGCGACAGAATCAGACAGGTTGCGCAGCGACTCCTTCCAGGGCGCAGGGGTGCGGTGCACCACACGCTGGTCGTACTCTGCCGGACTCAGCGTGGCCGCCACCTCGAGGGCTAGACTGCGTTCTGTTTCGGCGCGCCGGTTATAACCGAACGCTTCATGCCAATCGGCCAGCGCCAGACGAGCATCGACCAGTGCGGCCGTATCATCAGCTTGCTTTTCGCTGTGCAGGCTGACAACACCTTCCAACGCCCGACGCCCCTGCATATAACCGTACGAAGCTCGTTCCGGATGCCATTGGCTGTCCAGCCGCGTTCCGGACAGACTGGTGAGCACGGGTACTGACCCACCGTCTCTTTCCTGATAATTACCGGCGAACAGATAGGCGACAGAGGCCAGATTGTACAGCAGCTCGGGTAGCTGGGGATCAGCGTTGCCATAGTATGCGCCACTGAGCCTGATAGCTTCGCTGTAGAGTCGGTAGGCCGTTTCCAGTTCTGCCAGTCGGCTGTCACTTTGTCCGCTGGCGAAAGCCTGCATATGCCAGTCCGCCCGTTCACGGTAGACCTGAATATAGACCGGATGCGTGGGCTCGTAATGATAAGCGTAGATCCGCATCACATCTGTGAGGGTTTCGCTCAGCGCGGGCCAGTCATTCTGCTGCAGAAACAGGTCAAGCATGGGAACCAGCGCCCGCAGTTGCTGCTGAGAATGCGGCCCCAGGCTTATACGATAGGTATCCGCGGCGCGCACCAGGAATTGCTGGCTGCGCTCGACACTGCCCTGTTCCTGCAGTCGAAATGCCTGCTCCAGCAAACGATCTGCCGCTTCACTGGTCCACCCTGCCATAGGCTCCGGCGTCTGTGTTACCGAGGGCGGCGCAAGCGAACGTTTTTGAATGTCTGATGCAAGCGCAGCGTAAAAACCACTCTCCCCCGCCTGCGCCGCTGGCACGGCAAGTATACCCATGGCGCACAGAACAACCGCCAGGGCACGAACTCTGACTGATACATTCATCTTAATTCCCCTTGCCGGGCCTGATTTTTTAGTTGGCTCCGGCACTCTCCCCATCAGGCATACTATTGTTTTATAAGACTTATTGATAAATAACTGCTAACAGCAGCGCATATTTATCGACTTTTACACACCCGATATCAACAGCATAAAGAATATGACCGGCGAATGGAACATTTACGCTCCGCCCACCCCAGCCAGGCGGGCATACACATCACCGCTACCCTCGCGCAGTCGGCCAAGATGCTCGCTCATCGCAGCTGCGGACAGCCATTGCTTAAACTGCAGACGGTGCGACTCACCCGGCGCCAGGTTGTATTCATAGTGACCCAGCTCTTCCAGTCGTTTGATACAGCCCAGCGCCACGTCAATGGCGGCCGGGATGTATTCAAATGACAGCGCCGCCAGCGGCCGCGACAGACCTTGCAACACGGCCAGTTCAAACCCCTCGACATCAATCTTGCAGAATGCGGGTTCGCCCCAGGTTTCGATCAAGGCATCCAGTGTAGTGACCGGCACAGTGACCTGACGGTCCCACTCCACCTTCCGGAAGGACGCATCCTGTTGCACACGTGATATCCAATCCTGCGACATCGTGGTCACCGTAGGCGTGCGAGTGCTGATATGCAGGGTCGCCTCACCCGGTGCGGCGCCGATGGCCTCTTCTACCAACATGACCGCCGGGTCCGAACCATAACGACGACGCAGGGTTTCCATCAACAAGGGCTGCGGTTCCACAGCCACCACGCGCGCGCCCAGTGCCCGCCAGGCCATGATACGATTACCTACGTGAGCGCCTATCTCAAAACACAGATCCTCGCGCTGGATGAACTGGCCGTAACAACGGCGCATGCGCGCCTGCCTGCCAGGAATGCCGTAGTACATCAGCAGGGAGCGCCAAAGTCCCCATCGTTCGCGCCAGCTTGTTTGTGCCATTACTGCAACCCCTCCTGCTGCGTGTCGGAAAACGCCTGGATAAAGCGATCCCGCAAACGGTCCATACGCCACACCGGTGCCGCGCCATCGGGCAACAGACCCGGTTGCCATTGCCAGTCGACGATAGCCTCAATGACAGCCGGATCGTGTGCAATCAGATGTATCGGTACATCTTTACCGTCAGTATCGCCGGTGATAAATGGTGCCGCCTGATGATCACCCAGCACCAGTATCACCAGGTCCTCATTGCCGTATTGCTGAACGTAAGACACCAGCGTCTGCAGCATGTATTCGATGGACTGGCGATAGTAGTCGCGGATCGTGTCGACATCCTGCCACACCTCCTCCGGGCTGGGTCCGGCCTGCGCCTGCGCATCAAAAATGCGTCCGTCACCCACCTGGTCCCAGGGCACCAGCTCGGTGTTTGGCGTCCACGGGGCGTGTGATGAAATCAGCGCCAGCTCGGCCATCACCGGACGGCGTATATCCTCACTGCGTTCACGCGCGTGCAATGCCGACCACACGTACTGATCGGGCATGGTCACCCAATTGAAGGGTAATCCCTGGTAACCAAAGTTGTGGGCATTGTAGACATGGTCATAGCCGTAAAAACGGCCTTCCGGCCAGGCCATGCTGATCGCGGGCATGGCCGCGACAGTGCGCCAGCCGGCATCGCGAAACAGCCGGTTCAGGGTGGCGCGTTGGCTGATGACCAGACTTTCGTAACGGGTCTCGCTGTCAATCCAGGCACCCGAAAGCGCCGACGCGTGCGCCAGCCAGCTCAGACCGCCCACCGTAGGCGCCGTCAGAAAGGCGCTGCGCATATGCACGCCGTCAGCCTCCAGGGTTGTCTGTGCCTGCATCAGCGTAGCGCGGATGGCGTCGGCAAAGGGCTCGCGCTCCAGCAGTGCCCGCCCGTAGGATTCTGCGAAGACAATGTAGACGTCCTTGCCCTGCAGACGGCTGAACAGGCCCTGACCGGAGCGGGTCGCCCACACATCCTCATTTACCGTCCCGGCAAACTCACGGATGTCGCGGATACTGTATAAAGTATCCTGACCATGCAGCACCAGCTGGTCCCAGGCGAAGGTACCGGTGCGTCGCCACCCCGACATGTCAAGACTGATACCGACCACCAGCAGCGCCAGCAGCAAGCCACCGGCCAGCCGAGGCGCTGCCCGCAACGCCCGCTGAACACGTCGCAGCATGATGTAAGCCAGCCAGCACAACAGCGCGGCAGCCAGCGCCAGCATCAGCCCTACGCCCACTGCGGCCAGATCACCCAGCACGCCGGTCAGCAGGCGGCTGCCATCAGCCAGCAAATGGGTATCAAACACCAGATTAAACGGCCGGCCAAAGATCTCATGGGTCACCAGATCCGAACCGCGCAGCAAGATGGCCAGCCCCAGCAGCAGCGTCAACAGAATCCGGCAAACATCACCAGCCCGGCCCGGCATCAGCAATAACAGACCGATAACCATGAACTCCAGCGGCAGAAATACAAACGCCTGCCCGCTGATCCAGGCCAGGCGATTGGGCAATGTTAACGCCACAAACAGCCCGATAAAGGCGATCAGGGTAAGCAGTTGTCGGGAACCGGGAAGATAGCGCAAGTTGGTGTCCGTCATTGGCGTGTCAAGAGTACAGAATACGCAGTGTAGTCTATGCCGGACCATGATGGGCACTGCCCCGACTGATTCCGTGCAGACCAACGATACAGCGCAAGCCCTGTTCAGGGCTAAAGATGTGTTGTCGGCTGTTCTGCCCGGTATTTCTCAGTCAGCGCTCCTTCCAGCAGTACTGTGATCAGGGTATCAGCGTAAGCCTCGATTTGTGCCGCATCATCGGCGTCGGCATCGGCCAGAGCGTCACGCAGCGCGGCATTGGCAAACGGGGCGGTGGCCGCGTGGGTAGCAATCAGAAACACGAAGTCCGGGTTCATGTTGCGCATCAACCCCAGGTCGACCGCTTTGCGATAAGGGACCAGTGACAACTCCTGCAGCGGTTTGACGTAGGTCTTGATGACATATTCAAAGTGCTCGCCACCATCCAGTCCCGCGTGCATCAGGAAGCCAGCCATAAAGGGCAATTGCGCAGACATGCGCACATAGGCACGCACCTGCAGTGTCAGTTGCCGCACCGGATCGTCCGAGTCAGCAAGTGCAGCCGCCTGCGTCAGGGGTTTCGCCATCTCGCCGAACAGGTAGTCTGCCGCCGAGTGGAAGAGTTCCTCCTTGCCCTGAAAATAGTGCCGGATCAGGCCATGGGTGACACCCGCCTCGCGGGCAATGGTGCGCAGCGACGTGCCGGCAAATCCGGTCCGGGAAAACTCTGCCAGCGCCGCCCGCACGATGTTCTCGCGCTGCTGCCCGGGATTGGCGTTGACCGGGCGGCCGGCTTTGGGGGTGATTTTGGGGCTGTTTTTGTTGCTCATACTTGCCTGGGCAGCACAAATCTGCTTAATTATACTAACGGATAATAACTATAAGCCAAACCGGACACTTTATGTTTACGCTCAGACACGGTCGGCACCAGTATGCCATATCAGGTCGCGCCGCCGGGCTCGTGCTCGGCATTGTAGCATCCGGTGCCTTGTGCGCCGCACCATCCCGGGAGATGGTGTTAATTGCTGCCGGCACCAGTCCCATCGGATCCCGCCTCGGCGCAGCCGATGAGCAGCCCGTGTTCAAGGCTGACGTTGACGCCTTTTACCTGGATCGCAGTCCGGTCACTGTCAAGGCTTTCGCTGATTTTGTCACCACGCACGGCTACGTCACTGACGCAGAAAGAACCGGCAGCGCGGCGGTCATGGAATTCGGCACCGGGCACTGGTATCTGATGCCTGGGGCCAGCTGGCAATATCCGTTTGGTGTGCAGAGTACTGCCGCTGCCGCCGATCACCCCGTTACGCAAGTGTCCTGGCATGATGCGCTGGCTTATTGCGACGCACAGGACAAACGTCTGCCCAGCGAAGTGGAATGGGAACACGCCGCGCGCTCAGGGCATGACGGCGAGGTGGCGTATGCCTTTGGTAACACACTGCTGCATGAAGGCGACTATTTAGCCAATGTTTGGACCGGCACCTTCCCGATGCTCAATACCGGTGACGATGGTTTTAAGGTGACCTCTCCGGTAGGGCAGTTTGGTTTCTCCCCGGTTGGGCTGACCGACATGGCCGGCAATGTCTGGGAATGGACTGCGGACTGGCATGGCGACTACAGCGGCCGCCGCGGACAGCATGACGCACCGGCACTTGGCAGCAGCAAGGTCCAGCGCGGTGGTTCGTTCCTGTGCGACGCCGCTGTCTGTCATGGTTTCCGGGTGTCTGCGCGCAGCCACGCCACACCAGACAGTTCATCAATGCATGTGGGGTTTCGCTGTGCGCGTTCGTCGTAAAGTCAGTATCGCATTTGCCGTCATCCTGGCCATCCCGTTGGTCGGCTGGCTGACCATGGACCGCTGGATTGTCTACCTGCCCGGGCTGATGATTGATATCACCTCGCCCACCGGGCCCAATCAACCCGTACACTGGCAGGCCGGACCGGCAGGTCCGCGGCGTAGCGATCAACCCAATATTGTCATGATTGTGGCCGACGATCTGGGCTGGAACGATATCAGTTTCTACGGTGGCGGCGTCGCCGGTGGCAGCGTGCCCACACCGAACATCGACAGCATTGCCCGCAGCGGCGTAGCGCTGAACCAGGCGATGTCTGCCAGCGCCATTTGTGCGCCGTCGCGCGCCGCGTTGCTGACCGGTCGTTACCCTACCCGCTTTGGTTTTGAATTCACGCCACTGCCCAATGGCATGGCCGATATCAACCTGAGACTGGACCGCAGCATTGAAGCGGACTATCGGCGACCACTGATCAGCCACCTGGGACAGCCCGGCATCTATCAGGCGGATTTTGCCGACATGGGCATGCCACAAAGTGAAGTCACCATCGCCGAGATGCTGAAAGCGCAGGACTACAAAACCGTGCATATCGGCAAGTGGCACCTGGGCAGCACCAACGGCGCACAGCCCACCGCTCAGGGCTTTGATGAAAGCCTGAACCTTGCCGGACTACTGTACCTGCCCGAGGATCACCCCGATGTAGTGAATGCCCGCCAGGAATTTGATCCCATTGACCGGTTCTTCTGGTCCGTGGGTCGTTACTCGATGAGTTTTAGCGCTGGCGACAATCACAGCGACGATCGTTTCGCTGCCGATGGCTACCTGACCGACTATCTCACGCGCGAGGCAATCGAGGTTATCGAAACCAACAAGAACCAGCCCTTCTTTTTGTATCTGGCACACTGGGCACCGCATACGCCATTGCAGGCGCTGAAATCAGACTACGACGCGCTGGCGCATATCGAAGATCATACCCTGCGCACCTATGCGGCGATGATCAAGGCCCTGGATCGCGGCGTCGGTCAGGTACTGGACGCGCTGGAAGACAACGGTCTGGACGACAACACCATCGTGATTTTCACCTCCGACAATGGCGGTGCGCATTACCTGGGACTGCCCGATGTCAATTTGCCCTACCGCGGCTGGAAAACCACTTTTTTCGGCGGCGGTATCCGGGTGCCACTGTTTATCAAATGGCCCGATGGTATTACTCCGGGCAGCGAATACAATCCTTTTACCCACCACACCGATTTGCTACCCACCCTTGCGCAACTGACCGGCGCCACGGTACCTGACGACAGAGTCATTGACGGGGTAAATCTGGTGCCCTTTATTCAGGGAGAAGCCAGCGGCGAACCGCACGACACTCTGTTCTGGCGTAGCGGTCATTATGAAGTGGTCATTGCCGATGGTTGGAAACTGCAGCAAACCGACCGCCCCGACAAGGTCTGGCTTTATCAACTGAGCAGTGACCCCACCGAACAGAACAATCTGGCTGCGCAGAACCCCGCCAAAGTGGCTGAGCTGCAGGCCCTGCTCAGACAGCACAATAACGAGCTGCCGCCACCCATGTGGCCCTCGGTAATCGAAATGCCGGTGACCATCGACAAACCCCTCGGTGAGCCTGATACGCCCGAGGATGAATTCATTTACTGGCCGAACTGAGGGGTATGACCATGCCTGCTTTGCTGACCTGCCGTCGTTTCATGTCCCGCCTGGTGCTACTGTGCTGTACTGCCCTGTCCGCCACTGCGGTACTGGGTGAAGAGATCGCGCCAGGTATCTTCAGAACGCCTGACCTGCATTTTGCCGACCTGCCGGACTATCCATTCCAGCCCAACTACGTGATGATCGATAACCTGCGGATGCATTATGTCGATGAAGGCCCGCGCGACGGCGAGATCGTATTACTGTTGCACGGCGAACCGTCCTGGAGTTATCTGTATCGTCACATGATTCCCGTCTTGGCGCAGGCCGGACACCGCGTGATTGCCCCCGACCTGATCGGATTCGGACGCTCTGACAAACCCGCTGATATGGCCGCACACAGTCACAGTGGCCATGTCGCCCAGATTCGCGAACTGGTGGAGACGCTTGACCTGCAAGACATCACCCTGTTCATCCAGGACTGGGGCGGCCTGATTGGTCTGCGGGTACTGGCTGAGGTGCCGGAGCGGTTTGCCGGCGTCATGGCGGCCAACACTGGCCTGCCCGCAGCCGACGGTATTCAGGGCTGGATTGGCTACCCCATGTTCCGCCTGTCATTGTGGTGGCAGGGTGAGGTGAGCTGGGACGAGTTGCAGGCCGAACCCGGCTTTCTGCGCTGGGCGGCCTACTCGCGCTCCGTAGACGACATGCCCGTGGGCCAGGTGGTGGCCGTCGACATCAGCGACACTGACCCTGCGCGTGATGCCATTATCCGCGCTTATGACGCCCCCTTCCCCAGTGCAGAGTACAAAGCCGGACCGGCCATCATGCCCTCACTGGTGCCGTCCGAACTGGCATTGAACGCTGAGGCCTGGCAGGTGCTGGAACAATGGACGAGACCTTTCATCACGGCTTTCAGCGATGGCGATCCGATCACCGCCGGCGGCGACATCGAATTTCAGCAACGCATCCCCGGCGCCGCCGGACAGAATCACACCACGATCGAAGGTGCCGGGCATTTTCTGCAGGAAACCCACGGTGAAGAGCTCGCCCGGTCGCTGCTGGAGTTCATGTCACAACCGGGTTATTAATGGCAAGTGCAGGTCCCGGCGAATGGCGATCAGGTCCAGAAAGTACAAAAGCACATTACCCCTTATGAGGTCGAGTCACACCCCTGAAATCCGGCGAACTGCGCGACAGCGTCAGCAAATGCAGTCTTCAACAGGTCTTCGTCAACGTTATGTGACTCGAAATGCAGCGATTTGATTTCCAGGTGTCTGTCTTTGCGATGGGCTTTGCAATCCATTCGCCCGACAAACTGGTCGCGGAACAGCAAGGGCAGGCAAAAGTAACCGTATTGGCGTTTGGCTGCCGGCAGGTAACACTCGATTTGATAGTCAAATTGAAACAGTGCCCTGAGCCGTTCACGCTGAATGGCACTGTTGTCGAATGGCGACAGAATCAACAGGCGGTTGCTCACCCGGGGCAAAGACTGCTCAAGCGCGCCTGCCTGCATGACAAAAATTTCCCCGGTGCTCACCCGCACCTGTTCCAGCGCGCCCTGCGCCAGCTTTTCGTCCACCAGGGTTTTAACCGCTTTGCGTAGTGCGGCGTTACGGCGCAGATAGGTCAGCCCCTTGAGTGACACCAGGGCATGGCAGCGCAATTGCTGATCTACCAGGTGCCTGGCAAATTCAGCGGTGCCGGGCATGTCTGCGTTAACATGTGATGGCAGAACCCGTTCGGTCAGGTCATAGGTTTTCTGGAAACCTTCGCGGTCGCTGACCATCAGATCACCCTGCATGTACAGCTGCTCGAGTGCCTTTTTGGCGGGTTTCCAGTCCCACCAGCCGGCACGCTTTGCGGCTGTGGTTTCAACATCTCTGGAGCGCAATGGCCCGTCGGAGCGTATCCGGGCCAGCAGCTCCCGCATGAGCTTCTTGTCAGGGTTTTTATACCAGTGCGTCTGGCCACTTTTCAGTGCGTGTTTGTAGGGCAGGGAGAAGCGAAAATCTGTCATCGGCAAGAAAGCGGCGGCATGCGACCAGTACTCAAAAACATCGCCCGCGCGCAGCAGCGTGTTTGTCATATCCGGTTTGAATTGCGGTACTCTGCTGTGCAGAACATGGTGGTGCGCCCGTTCCACCACCGATATGGTATCAATCTGCACATAACCCAGGTGTTCCACCGCTTTGCGCGCCCCCGCCAGGCCGCGCCCGAAGGGTTGAGCCTGAAGCAGGCCCTGCGCGCCCAGGGCGAGGCGGCGCAGACGTGCGAGGTCTTTGGGATGTTTGATTTCAATCATGGCCCGAGGTTGTCACCAATGCTGATATACTTAATACTCATCCTTCACTTTACCTGCACTTCTGGCATCGTTCCATCATCAGACGTTCGCCAACCTCAGGATCAGCCATATGAACCGAAGCCTCACCCTGTTTTTTACCCTGGTTGCGATTTACGCCAACCTGACACCAGTTCACGCTCAGGGTCGGCCAACGCCCTACCCGCTGCCGACAGACCCGGTGGTGCTGGACACCGTCAACGCGTCGGTTAATGCCACCGTCATCGCTCAGGGTATCCCCCGACCATTCGGGTTTGAGATCCTTGCCAATGGCGACATCCTGATCACTGATCGCTACACACCCGCGCTTCGGGTGATCCGCAACGATGCGCTCGACCCTGAACCGCTCGGTGGTTTGCCAACGATTCGCACCGGTTTCCACTCTGGGCTTCTTGATGTCATTGCCCATCCGCAATTCGCCGACAACGGCTGGATCTATCTCAGCTACCATACCGCGCTGGCCACCGAGGGCGAATACGCCATCACTGTGGGCCGTGGTCGCTACGACGGTGGTGACAAGCTGATGGATTTCGAGCAGCTTTTCATTGGCACCCCGATGACCATTTCCGGCGGCTCACGCATGGTATTTGCCCCCGATGGCAAACTGTTTGTGACCGTCGGCGGCGCCATGGATAGACGCCCCCTGGCGCAGGATCTGCAGCGACTGGAAGGCAAGGTGCTGCGCCTGAACGATGATGGCAGCATCCCGGCCGACAACCCCTTTGTCGGGCAGGCTGACGTGCGTCCGGAAATTTATTCCTATGGGCACCGCGACCAGTACGCGGTGGCAATTCACCCGGACTCAGGCGAACTGTTCCATGCGGAGCTCGGCCCGCTGGGCGGCGACAAGCTCAACGTCATCAAGGCCGGTGGCAACTATGGCTGGCCGCTGTACGGTTATGGCAGCTACAACGATGGCGAACCCATGAAGAAGCTGCCGCAGGAGGGCTTCGAGTCCGCGCTGTTGATCTGGCAACCGGGCATCGTGCCTTCCGGCCTGATGTTTTACACCGGCGATGCCTTTCCCCAGTGGCAGGGCAACCTGTTTACCGGCAGCATCCAGCGCGGCCGCCTGCCCGGCACCGGTGGTCTGGAGCGCATCGTGTTCAACGAAAACATGTGGGAACTGCAGCGCGAAACACTGGTGACCGAACTGCGCCAGCGCATCAGGGATGTGGCCCAGGGACCGGACGGATTCATCTACCTGCTCACCGAAGAAGACAATGGCGCCGTGATTCGACTGGAACCGGCGCAGTAACCAACAGGCGTCCCGGCAACGCTCGTCGCCGGGAATGCAACCATCCGCTCAAATCAGATTTTTTGGAGAAAACAGGCATGTCAGACGCCAACAACAAACTCAAAATAGCCGCCTGGATACTGGTCGCACCCGCCACGTTGTTTCTATTGATGGCAGGCAGCACCAAGATACTGGGCGCCAACCCGCTGGCCAGTATCGAGGCCATGGCACCATGGGTCTTCTGGATTGGCCTGGGCGAGGTAACTGCGGCCATTCTTTTCGCCGTGCCACGAACGTCAATTATCGGAGCATTGTTCCTCAGCGCCCACCTGGGCGGTGCCATCCTGTTCCACATTATCCGGGGCGAAAACTTCTTTGGCCCCGTGCTGACCAGTTTCTGGTTTCAGTCCTTTATGCTCGCCAGCGTGTGGGCGGTGGTTTTTCTGCGTTATCCGGCGATCGTTGCAAACTTTGAACCGCGCCGATAGTCGAAACCTGGTAGGGTGTTTAACCTGGTTGACGCTGATTGGGATGGGCCGTAGGATAGCTTTTTTCATGATGTTAGATGTAGATTATGACAAATGGACCTGTCCTGAGCATACTTGACAACATGCCGTCCGGTTACTTCATAACTGACGTCAAGCAGAATATACTTTTTGCAAATCGTTATGCTATATGCGAACTGGGGTACGACAATCTTCACGAACAACCCCTGACTGACCTGCTGACCCGGGCCTCATGTATCTTTTTAGAAAGTTATGTTGCACCGTTGTTGTTTGAAGATGGGATTTGCAATGAGATCCAGCTATCACTAAAGACTGCTCACGGCAAAAAAATGCCAGTGGTGTTAAACGCACGCCTTGATGAGTCTGGCAAAGAAATTCACTGGACTTTTCTCGGCGCCAAACAAAGAGACAAACTGTTTCAGGAACTTGTGCAGGCAAGAAACCTGCTTGAAGAGAAAAACCGTTTGCTTGAGGCCCGCACTGTTACTGACGACCTGACCGGTTTACCAAACCGTTTGTCGGTAACGCAGTATTTGACCGAGCACCTGCAGAGTGCCGGGCATCGTCAAACGCAGATTGTGGTCGTGTTTATCGACCTGGATGGCTTCAAAGCAATCAACGACTCTTACGGTCATTTAGTGGGCGACCAGCTACTTAAGGCAGTGGGCCAACGTCTTGCTGGCGGCTTGCGCACCTCCGACCTTGTGGCTCGCTTCAGCGGCGATGAATACATCGTGATACTGGAACACGACACGGATGAATCAAAAAACAACGAGACCATGATTTTGCGTCTGCTGCAAAAACTCAGAGCGCCTTTTCGGATCAACGGCCAGATGCTGACAGTGTCGGCCAGTGCCGGCGCCACTGTTTATCCGCAAGTCGGCGCCGTTGAGCCTGAGCAATTGATACGACAGGCAGATCAGGCAATGTACAAATCCAAGCTCGCCGGTAAGGATCAGATCAGCTGGTTTGACCCGGAGTGCGAAGCAAACCAGAAAACCCACCATGAACTTATTGCCCAGATTCGCACCGGTATCAAAGACGATCAGTTTGTCTTGCACTACCAGCCCAAAGTCAACCTGATCACCGGTGACGTCATTGGCGCTGAAGCCCTGATAAGGTGGCAGCACCCGGATCGGGGCCTGTTAATGCCCATCGACTTTTTGCCTCACATAGACAGTCATCGTGTAGAACAGGAACTGGGTGACTGGGTTCTGGCATCTGCTCTTCGGCAGACCGGCATCTGGCGTCAGCGCGGTCTCGTGATACCGGTCAGTGTAAATGTGTCAGCCTACTACCTGATGTCGGAACACTTTCTCGATCGCCTGTCAGCGCTATTGGACCAGCATCCGGATGTGCCCAGTTCGCAGCTGGAGCTTGAACTGCTGGAAAGCAGCGCTATCGACGACAGCAGAAATATTTCAAGTATTGTCACAGTTTGCCAGCGTCTGGGCATACAGGTAGCACTGGATGACTTCGGGACAGGGTATTCGACACTTTCTCACCTGCGGGACCTGTCTGTTGATATATTAAAAATTGACCGAAGCTATGTACAGGAAATGTTATCCAGTCAAAGCAATACCGCGATCATCAAAGGCATCATCGGTTTTGCGAAAGCGTTTGACTGCCAGGTTATTGCTGAAGGAATTGAAACAAAGGAGCAATTATCGGAGCTTGTGACGCTGGGCTGTCACTACGGTCAGGGTTACTACATCGCGAAACCGATGCCAGCCGATGCAGTGGGCCTCTGGATGGCATCACGACAGTGACAGGAAGACGCCGATGAGCGATGACAGTATTCAGGCACGCAACAACGTCAGCATTTCCGGGCGCGGAGAACAGGTACTTATGTTCGCGCATGGTTTTGGCTGCGATCAGAATATGTGGCGCGCGCTCATCGGGGAACTGAAGAATGATTATAGAATTGTTGCTTTTGATTATGTCGGTAGCGGGAAATCCGATTTGTCCGCTTTCAATGTAAGCCGCTACGCGACACTGGATGGTTATGCGTGCGACATTACCGATATTCTGGACGAGCTGAATCTTGTCAACGTGACCCTTGTTGGTCATTCGGTTAGTGCAATGATTGGCATGCTGGCTGCGACCCGGGCGCCAGAGCGCATCAGTAAACTGGTGATGGTGTGCCCTTCGCCCTGTTACATAAATGACCTTCCGGACTATGAAGGGGGGTTCGAACGCGATGATCTTGAAGAACTGATCGACATGATGGACAAAAATTATATCGGCTGGGCAAACTATCTGGCCCCGCTGGTCATGGGCGGGCGAGCTGACCAAAGCACCGTTGAGGAACTGACCAGCAGCTTCTGCTCGACCGATCCGCTGGTGGCAAAGACGTTTGCACGCGCCACGTTTTTTTCCGACTACAGAGAATTGATGGCGGACTGCCAGACACCCACCCTGGTGCTTCAGAGCCGGGAAGACTCGCTGGTTCCTGTCAGTGTAGGTGAGTTTGTCGCCGCAAAGCTGCCGCATGGCAATCTGAGAATTCTCAATACACAAGGGCACTGTATACATATGACAGACCCGGCACTGACCAACGCCGAGATACGATCGTTCCTCGGCGCCCGGTAATCCTTTTATCGTCTTTCCGACAGGCTCTTTCCGGCAGGCTTTTTCCGCCAGCGCAGGCTATTTCGTTACTTCGCCCTGAGTGTCCACCTCTCGTCGCCGCACAGCACACAATCGTCACCCCCGAACATTCGGGCGGCCTCATCATCTCCACGCAGCTGCATTCTTAACCAGGCGGTCATGACCCCACGGTAACTGCCACCGGTCTGCATCGGGGCCAGGTGCGTGGCGCCGCGCAGGGTGAGCCAGGTGACGGGGACGTCGGTGTTGTCGTAGATGGGTTTCTGATGCGTGTCGGGTGGTGCCGTGACACCGTCGGCGCCGGAGAGCAACAACATCGGGCCACGCTGCCCGCGGACGGCGGTTGGATTGTATTGCACGCCCTGGATATAAGGTTGCAACGCGACAACGGTGGTGATGCGCATATCGCGGCCGAGTGCGATGGCGCCAGCGCCGCCCTGGGAATGGCCGGCAACGCCGATGCGGGCAGGATCAAGTCGGCCCTGAAACGGTCCGCGCTCGCTGTTCAGATTCAGTGCGAAGTCCAGGCAACCTGCCATGTCACGACCATTGCCAGGGTTGGGCGTCATGGCAGCAACCACCACAAAACCATGACTGGCCCAGTGCTCTAACAAATCGCGGTAGGCCGCAGGACTGGTGCCGGTACCATTGCCCCAGATGATGATAGGGTGGCGGTCGTAGTTCATGTTGACGGGGTGAAAGATCTGGCAATGCCGGCCGCCGCGGGTGATATCAACACCGGCATAGGGCCCCGGATCAAAGTAGGATTGGTGCAGAGCCTGATTGTCAAGTTGCGGGCCTTGGGCAACTGCACAGGCGCCAAGCACCAGCGTGGACGCCAGCATCAGCCAGGGCGACATGGCACGCATGATCCGTTCAGTCATCTTTATCCCTTGCGCGCCAGTTTGACGGCATACATCGCCTTGTCAGCCCGGGCCAGCAACTCGTCTGCGTCAGGCACCTCGTTTCCCTGCCAGCGAATCACGCCGACACTGGGGCCGTCGTAGTCCAGGGTCATCGTGGGCAGTTCAAAGGTACCGGTCATGGCAGCTTCCAATCGACGGGCAATAGCGTCTTCCGTATTGCCCAGTTGATCGCCATGGTTAACTGCCACCAGGATGAACTCGTCGCCCCCGTAACGCGCGGTCAGGTCACCGCTGCGCGCGGTGCTCAGCAAACGCCGGGCCATTTCCTGCAAAAAGTCGTCGCCAACATCATGGCCATAGGTGTCATTGATAATCTTGAAATTGTCCAGATCAATGAACGCGACGTACACCGTTTCGCCCGTTCGCGCCGCGTGACCGAGCAGGCGTTTCATTTCTTCCACCAGATAGCGGCGGTTGGGCAGCTCGGTCAGCGGGTCGTGGCGAGCGTGCATCGTCAACATGGCATTGGCCGCTTCCAGCAACTCATGTTCGTGATGGCGTTCGGCAAACAGAGTCAGGGTCTGCCAGCAGCTTTGCACCATGGCCTGTTCGGAGTAACTTATTTCATCTTCGCCGCCCACCAGCAACACGCCGCCGAGCAATTCGTCAGCGCTGGCAGCGGTCATCATGAACAACAGACTCTGCCCGGCCTGGCCGGTCGCGGCCAACGCTTTTCTGACCTTGTCGTCTGCGTAGTTGGCCTTGATAAACAGTGGCTGGAAACCGAGAGTGTCACTTGCATCTCTTAACAAGGTTTTGATCAAGGGTTCATACAGATGTTGATCTGACTGCAGAATTCGCGCGATACCCTGCTCGGCGACAAACGGTATCGCACCACGCCAGAAATTGCGTGCGGCGAAGCTGCGGGCAATACCATTAAGCAAAGGCGGCAGATCGGGTGTTGACAGACACATGGCGCCTATTTCGGCAACGAACTGCATTTCGCTGGCACGCACTTCGGCGACCAGCGCGCGCTCGGTCGCTTCGCGGGCATCCTTCTCTCGCGAAGCCTGTTGCGAAATCAGCCGACTGAACAGTTGCAGCACGGTGACCACATCGGCACTGACATCCACGGCGTGGGCGCTGGCGCCGCACAGAGTGCCGTACAAATCACCGTCATCGGTGTAGACCGGGTTGCTAAGATAGGTTTGCAGACCCAGGGCAGCAGCAGCTTCGGAGTCACCCCAGACTGCGGGTACATCCTGGGTAAGAAAACTTTTCTCCTGCAGCGCGCGTTTGCACAGGGTGTCGCTCCACGGAACCGTAAGACCTTCGGGGATTTGCAGGTCGCCGATATTACGAGCGTACAGAATGCGCTGGACGCCAGCAGCCTCGTCGATGGTGGTCAGGTAGGTGCTTTCAAGATGCGTGATCTTTTCCAGCAGCTCCAGCATCGGCCGCGTCAGTTCTTCCAGGTTTCTGGCCTGCGACACCGAGTTCGCAAGATCCTCCAGAGAGTCTGTCATAGTTTCCCTCTGCTTAAGCCGCTGCCTCAGAAGTGAGCTCTATTATTCAACATCACATCCGCGTTACTCCAGGCACGAATCAATCGCTGTCGGGCCAAATCCGCTTCTTCGGTATCTCCCATCTGTTCCAGCGCTTCGGTCAATCCGTACAACGCCCAGCCATTGTTCTGCAACAGCACCAGATCTCTTTCAAAAACATTAACTGCCTGATTGTATTCGCCAGCGTCCAGGTGCGCCTGACCCAGGAACAGCCGCATGGATTGCAGCCAGTCCGGCGGCTCCATGTAACGCAGCGCATCCTGCAGAGCGACAGCCTGCCGGAAGGAACGAATGGCTTGCGCGTAACCTTCCTGCGCACTGGCTATTTCACCGGCCAGAGCATGGGCAGCAATAGCCAGCATGTCGTCGGTGGTGTTGACTGCCGCGCGCTGAGTTGCCAGTACCGGGGCATTGCGCATGTCCTGCAATGCCTGGTATTCGGCCTGGGCGGCGTCGATGTCACCCTGGCGCAGGTAGGCGGAACCATGCATATAGTTGAGCATGCCGGCCAGGTAGGGTTGCTCTGGCGCCGGATTTTCCAGTGCCAGTAATTCATCAAAGCGCCCGAACGCTTTTAGTGTCATCCAGTGTGCGACAACGTTGCGCAGACCACGGCCTTCGGTCAATGCCTCAGGCTCTGCCATCATCGACATGGGGCCTGAAACCCCCAGCGCACGCTCGCTGTTACCCTGCAGAACGCCAGCCCAGTGAATAAACATGGTGGCATGACCGCCATGATTGGTAGCGGACAAAAAGTAAGTGCCGGTGCGCGGCAGCTCGCGATTACCCCAGGCGGCAACCACAGCATCGTCAGCGTTAAGCGAGCGCTGGTTGGTGGCGATCGCATCGTCGTAGCGCCCCACCCGCATATAGATGTGCCCGGGCATGTGCACCATATGACCGGCCATCGGCGTCAGCGATTCCAACCGATCGGCGGAGTCTTCCGCCCGGCCAGGCTCAAACGAAGCTTCCAGTAAATGAATGTGCAGATGGGTCAGACCGGGATGTTCCGGATTTTGTGCCATGCCCTTTTCCATGACTGCCAGCGCACGTTCGACGCCTGGCAGCGGGCTGCCATCTTCAGGGTCATAGTAGGTCCACGGCGTTGACATCATGATGCCGTGGGAGACCAGAAAGGCGGCCTCCAGATCATCGGGATGCTCAGCGTAGTTGGCTTCGGCGGCCTCGATGAAGGCCCGGGTGCGCGCCGCGGTATCGGGATAGGTTTCAGTATCAAACAGTGGCGCCAGTGCTTCGATCAGGCCCTGCTCAGCAGCGTTGCGGGTGTCGCGCGCAGCCATGGCAGCATTGATGGCGCTGCGACCGGCACCCATGGGGTCATCCGGCGCGGCGCCATAGCGGCTGTTGGGGTTGGGGCCAATGGCCAGTGCCTTGCCCCAGTGAATCATGGGGTTGCCGGGCTCAAAGCACAGTGCGGCGTTAAATGAGGCGATGGCTTCCGGGAAATAGTAACTGTAGGTCAGACGCATACCCTGGTCGAAGTAGGCCTGGGTGGTCTCCATCGCGGTGCCAATGCGGCGCCCGAAGGTGCCGGTGTCGTTAATCAGGGGCGCCAGATCATCGGCGCAGGCAGCCATGTCCTGCAGGGCAATCTGACTGATGGCCAGTGCCGGGGCACGCACTGCAGGCATTTCCGGTTGTTCGGGTTGATCGCTGCTGCAGGCTGCCAGTACTGCCGCCAGTGCGAGGCCACCGAGCAGCAACGGGAACTTGTTGTGTCTTGAGTCGGATGCTGTGTGCGGGTGCTTCACGGTTACTTGTTCCTCGTTAATACTGGCTTAAGATCAGTCATTTGATGGCCATGACTATACGCCTGTCCGCTGCAGCCGCCAAGCGGGATGGGTGCCGTGTGGTGCTCAGCGAGACTGAGTGTGGTCAACCCAGATCAATCGACATGATGGTGACCGGTGTGCCGTTGTAGAGCTCTTCGCTGAATATCTGCCAGCCCAGGCGGGCGTAGAGTTGAGCCTGATCGGGGGTATACAGATACAGACGCTTGATGCCGTTGTCCTGCGCATGCTGCATGACCTGTTTAACCAGCACCGAACCGATCCCTTTTTTGCGGTGCTGTGTTGCCACATATACGCTGGCCAGCCAGGGACTGAGCTCCGGATGGCTGCTCATATCATCAGCCAGAACGCAGGCCGATCCCAGCAGCTCGCCATCATCTTCGGCCACAAACGTGGTCGGGATCACCTTGCCTTCCAGATCTTCCTGCATCTCTTCAATACGTTCGTCCAGCGAGCGCTCCGGATTCAGATAGGACCATTCGGCATGATGCCACTGCGCCAGCGGCAACAGGTAGTGGGGTTTGTCTTTTAATGTGCTGATCTGCATGGCGTGGTTTGACCTGACTCAGAATTAACGATGTTTGCGGTTAGATGTAATGCCACATATGTAATAGCATTGCTTTCCCGTTTTCAACCCGAGACCATTTTTGTATGCGCCCACGCAAGATTCACCGCCTTGTTGGCATTACCCTGCTACTTCCCTTTATCGCCTGGTCAACGACAGCAATCTTTTTCCTGGTGCGGCCCGCCTACAACGAAGCCTATGAACAGTTGCAGGTGCGGCAATTGCCGATGCAGAACATCATCCAGTTTGTGCCGGACCCGGCGTGGCAGGAAGCGCGATTTTCACGCACGGTGCTCGGCGAGCATCTGCTGGTGCGCGATGCTCAGGGCTGGCAGCACCTGGATGCCTTTGCCCTGAATCCCAGACCGAGCCCGACCGGTGACGAGCTCAGGCTGCTGGTTAACGATGCCATCAGCCACAATCCGGCGCGTTATGGCCAGGTTGAGAGTATGTCGGGTATGGACGTGGTGACCGACACCGGTGTGGAGATTACGGTGAACTGGGATTCGCTGACCCTGTCACAACGCGGACCGGATACACGCTGGATTGACCTGGTTTATAACATTCATTATCTGCGCTGGACCGGATTCGAGGTATTTGATCGCATTTTTGGTTTATTTGGCTTATTTTTGCTGATGTACATGACTTACAGCGGCGCACGCATGGCGCTGGGGCGCAGATAAAGGGAGAAAACGATGACAATTAATAACAAGAATACAGTTCGGATGCTGAGTGTTGTGGCGGCTGCCATCTGGCTGGCAACCAGTACCAGTGTGCTGCAGGCACAGGCAGAGGCGGGATATGAATTGCCTGATCCGGCGCGATACGAGGAGGCGATTCAGCGCTTTGAAGCAATGGATGAACAGTCTCCAGCCCCGGAAGATGCGATTGTATTGACTGGCAGTTCGAGCATCATGTTCTGGAATAACGACGCGCCCGATGACCTGGCGCCTTTGACAGTAATTCCGCGCGGCTTCGGTGGCAGCGTGATGAATGACGTACTGCACTTTCTGGACCGGGTTGCGCTGACTTACAAGCCGCGCGCGGTGCTGATCTATGAGGGCGATAACGACACCGGTCGCAACAATATCCCCAATGACGTCATTGTTGAGCAACTGCAAACCATCATCGGACGCATTCACGCCGAGTTGCCGGAGGCTCGTGTGTATGTGCTATCAGTGAAGCCCAGCGTGGCCCGTCAGGCCACCTGGCCGATCGCGCAGGATCTGAACGCGCGCTATCAACAAATCGCCGCCGCTGATCCGCTGGTGTATTATATCGACGTTGCAACGCCGTTCCTGCAAGCCGACGGCAGTGTGATGACAGATATTTTTGTTGCCGACAACCTGCACCTGAACGAAAAAGGTTACGACATCTGGGCCGCCAGCATCCGCGAAGTGCTGATGGCGCACGAAGCACAATACGAGTGAAAGAATGGGGACGGAGGGAATACTTTTTGACCAGTCAAAAAGTATTCCCTCCGTCCCCATTCTTTCGCCGTCCCCATTCTTACCAAACCGGAGAGGCTCATGACTCAAATTTTGACGGCGGTAACCCGAAACATCTGTGCCATGGCAGTCGCTCTGGCGTTGGGCAGCACGGCAATGGCGGACGATTTTATGTGGCTTGAAGAGGTTGAAGGCGAGGCAGCGCTGGCGTGGGTGGAGGAACAGAATGAACGCTCATTGCCGCAGATACAGTCGCATCCGGCTTATCAGCAGCTGTATGAAAATTCGCTGGAAATACTGAACAGCGATGCGCGCATTCCCGATTTTTCCCGCCGTGGCAACTATCTTTACAACCTGTGGCGCGATGCCGATCATGTGCGGGGCCTGTACCGGCGCACGACGCTGGAGGAATACCGCAAGCCAAGTCCCGAATGGGAAACCGTGCTTGATCTCGACAAACTGGCCGCGGATGAGGACATGAACTGGACCTGGGGCGGCATCAACTGTCTGTATCCGGACTACGACCGCTGCCTGTTGAGCCTGTCCATTGCCGGGTCTGATGCTGCGGCGGTGCGTGAGTTCAGTATCGCTGATAAAGCTTTTGTTGAGGACGGGTTCGAACTACCAGAAGCCAAGTCGGCTGTAAGCTGGCTGGATGAAAACACGGTGCTGGTGGGCACGGACATCGGCCCCGGCAGTATGACAGATTCGGGTTATGCCGCGCAGGTGCGACTATGGCAGCGCGGGCAATCGATCCGTGAATCAGTCCCGATGTATGCAGCACCATCCGATTCGGTAGGCGTATTCTCCACCACTCTGCGCGATGGCAACAACGCCTATCCGATTATTGATGAAGCATTAACCTTCTACACTTCGGACCGTTATGTGCTTAATGCGGGTGAGCTGACACTATTGCCAATCCCCAGCGACTCGGTAATAGCCGGCCTGTTTCAGAACAACCTGTACATAGATCTGAAAAGCGCCTGGCAAGGGTTTGCTCAAGGCGCCATTGTGTATGCGCCCATGAACGAAATCATGGGCGGCAATGCGCAGTTCAAACTGTTTGTTCAGCCTGATGAGCGCAGCGCCATTCTTGACATGCAGGTAACCGCTGATGCCCTTCTGGTGAACTGGCTGGAAAACGTCCGAGGTCGTCTGGACCGTTACACGCCTCAAGCAAATGGAGACTGGCAGATAGAGACTGTGGCATTTGACCCGAATGGTTCAATCAACGTGCAAAATGCGTCACATATCTACAGTGACTTTTTTGTCAGCTACAACAGTTTTCTGGAACCGACGACGCTTTACCATGTTGACAATACGCTGAATACCGACGCAATCAAACAACTGCCGGCGATGTTTGATGCCAGCCCGTTTACCACACAACAGTATATGGCCACATCAGCCGACGGCACTCAGATCCCTTACTTCGTGGTGATGGCACGTGATGCTGAGCTGGACGGCAGCAATCCGACACAATTGTATGCTTACGGTGGTTTTGAAATCTCCCAACGGCCCACTTACTCTCCCAGCATTGGCCGCAACTGGCTGGAACAAGGTGGCGTGTACGTGCTGGCCAATATACGAGGCGGCGGTGAGTTCGGCCCGCGCTGGCATCAGGCGGCGCTATTAAAAAACCGTCACAAAGCCTATGAGGATTTTGAAGCGGTAGCGGAAGACCTGATCGCACGCAATATCACCTCGCCTGAGCACCTGGGCATACGCGGTGGCAGCAATGGGGGTTTGCTGGTGGGGGCTGCGGTGACGCGTCGCCCGGATTTGTTCAATGCCGTGGTCAGTCAGGTGCCGTTGCTGGACATGCAGCGCTACAACAAACTGCTGGCTGGTGCCAGCTGGATGGGCGAATACGGCAACCCGGACGAGGAAGACATGTGGGCCTACATCCGCACGTATTCGCCATATCACAATGTGCGCGAAGATGTGGATTACCCGAAAATATTCTTCACCACCTCAACCCGTGACGACCGCGTGCATCCCGGGCATGCCCGAAAAATGGTCGCCAAAATGACGGACATGGGCCACGATGTGTTGTATTACGAAAACACCGAAGGCGGCCACTCGGGTGCCGCCAACAACGAACAACGCGCGCAGCTTGATGCGCTGATTTATGCCTACCTGCTGACGCAGCTGAAGCCCTGAAGGGAAAGAATGGGGACGGAGGAAAAAGAATGGGGACGGAGGGAATACTTTTTGACCAGTCAAAAGTATTCCCTCCGTCCCCATTCTTTTCGTCCCCATTCTTTTTAGGGAAACAACGCTTTCAACGCTTCGCGGGCGACCAGGTCACCGTGCTCCTGCACGAAGTGACCTGCGTCGGGGACTTCCAGCGGCTTGGGGCAGCCGCGGATAAGCTTGCGCACATTTTTCATTACTTTGGGTCCCAGCACCGGGTCGCGCATGCCGATGGCCATGAAGCTGCGGCCCGTCCACTCGTCGCGCCACCAGTCGCGGGCGCGGCGTGAAATCTCGGCGCCATCGGCGTTCAGATGATCCGGCACCAGGTTCGGGAAACGGCGCACGCCGGCTTTGTAACGCAGGCTGGGGAATGGCGCGGCGTAGGCCCGGGCTTCGGCATCCGTCAGCGTAGGTTCACCACGTTTCATCAAGACAGCAATATCCAGATCCGGTCGGCTGTTGGAATAGGCCCGCCAGTCTTCAAACCCCTTGCCCAAAGGCACATCGCCGGTGCCCAGACTGGTATTCATAATCAGCAGGTGAGTGAACAGATGATCAAACTCCATCGGTAAGGTCAGCCCCAGCAAACCACCCCAGTCCTGCACCACCAGCGTGACCAGTTGATCTTCGCGCCTGGTGTCAATCACCTCACGGATAAACGCTAGCAGCATGTCACGGTGGCGACTGAAGGTGTAAATGGCATCATCTTCAGGTTTGTCGGAGCGCCCAAAACCAATCAGATCCGGCGCAATCACCCGCTGCCCGGCTGCCACAAAAACCGGAATCATTTTGCGATATAGATAACTCCAGGTCGGCTGCCCGTGCAGGCACAACACAATGGAACCGGCATCAGCGGGCCCCTCGTCCAGATAGTGCACTCGCAGACCTTCGAAACCCGGCAGGGTATCAACGTAGTGAGGCTGGTAATCGTATCCTGGCAGTTCGGCGAAACACTCATCGGGCGTTCGCAGTACATTTTCATTGATCATGATAATTCTCTTGCAAAGTCTGTCACTGGTGGAAGGGAAAAGAATCTCCTCCGTCCCCATTAATGGCCCTAAAAGAAGACGGCCAGCCACACGGTGTTGGTGTCGGGCCTGGTCCAGGCTACGCGATGGCGGCAGTGGGCGGGTATGTTGACATAGTCACCCGGGCCCAGATGAATATCCTCACGCTCACCCTGAAAGGCGATGATGGCCTCGCCTTCCAGTACCACGACCCATTCATGCTGGGTCTGATCGTACCATTCATCTTCGGGCGTGACATGACCCCGTGATACCAGTCGCTCGATTTTGACCCCATTGACCAGATTGCCCGCCAGCATGTGTGATAGTTCTTCCGCTTGCGGTGCAGTTGGTAAACCACTGAAGATATTGCCACTGTTGAACGCTGTCATTTGAGCCTCCCTGTTCAGATTAACTGTTATCATACCTGTGCAGGCCGTACTCGCACAGCCATCAGTCAACAGGAACCGTTTTGTCTTCTCCACGCCCGAACACCGTTGAATCACCAGAGTCCGCCGCCGCGCTGCGCCGCGTATTGCTGCTGATGATTCTGCTCAATGCCTTCGCCACCCCTCTGATGCTGTCCTCTGCCAATGTTGCCCTGCCGTCCATCGCTCGCGATCTGGGCCTGGATGCGGTTATTCTGGCCTGGGTACCCATGGCCTACCTGATGGCCAGCACCATTTTTGTGCTGATTTTCGGCCGCATAGCCGATACCGTTGGCCGCAAGCGCATCTTCCTGATTGGCACGGCTGCCGTCATTGTCAGCTCGATTTACGCCGCCATGTCCGTCAACGGTACCATGCTGCTGAGTGCACGCTTTCTGCAGGGAGTCAGCGCCGCCATGTTATATGCCACCCAGATGGCACTGGTCACCTCAGCGTTCCCCGCCAAGGTCCGCGGCAAGATGATTGGCCTGGTTGTGAGCTGCATATACATCGGCCTGTCAGCCGGTCCCCTGCTGGGCGGCTACGTGATTGATGCCGTGGGCTGGCGCGCCGCCTTCCTGCTGCAGGTGCCACTGGCACTGGTGGTCCTGTTGCTCGGTGTGCTCAAGGTAAAGGGAGAATGGCGCGGCCAGGGCCACGTCCCGTTTGATTTGCCCGGCGCCACAGGCTGGGGCATCAGCATCGTGCTGTTCTGCCTGGGTGTGTCACGGCTGCCCGACGTTACCGGCCTGCTTATACTCGCGGCCAGCGCGATCAGTATTACCCTGTTTCTGCGCCACGCCCGTCGCAGCCCCCACCCGATCTGGGATGTCACCCTGTTTTTCAACAATCGGCTGTTCACCGCCTCCAGCCTGGTGTCGCTGCTGATGTACAGCGCCACTTACGCCATCGTGGTCCTGATGAGCCTGTATCTGCAGACCCTGCAGGGCCTGTCCGCCACCAGCGCGGGCATGGTGCTGATGATACAGCCCGTTATCATGGCCTTGCTGGCACCGGTCACCGGTCGCCTGTCGGACTGGGTCGAGCCCCGGATACTGGCCACGATGGGCATCACCATCACTACCATCGGCCTGTTCTTATTGTCCCGGCTGGACGCCGACAGCAGCCTGCAGTACGTGATTGCATCACTGGTCATGACCGGCAGCGGCTTCAGCCTGTTCTCCCCGCCCAATGTGAATGCCATCATGGGTTCGGTCAGCGACAAACATGCCGGCAGCGCCTCCGGTGCAGTCGCCACCACCCGCCTGATCGGCCAGCTCAACAGCATGGTACTGGTGACGCTGGCGCTGGCGCTGATGATGGGCAACACGCCGATCAGCCCGGAGACTTACCCGCAACTGGCGCGCGCTGTGGAACTGAGTTTCAGTATCGGCGTAGCGCTGTGCGTGCCGGCCATTGTATTGTCCCTGTTGCGCGGGCGTATTCATACACCGCATTCCGGAGCTTGACCTTATGTCCGTTTTTACACCGCTCAGCAATGAAGAAATCGCACAGTTTGTCAGCCGCTTCGATGTAGGTGACTTTATCGACGCACAGGGTGTCAGCGGCGGCAGTGAAAATACCAACTATTTTGTCGACTGCAGCGCAGGCAGTTACGTACTGACGCTGGTTGAACGCGGCCCCAGCGCCGACCTGCCTTTTTTTATCAGCTTACTCGACTGCCTGCACAACGCCGAACTGCCCGTACCGTACGCTATTGCCGACCGGGACGGCACTGCCCTGCACACCCTCAAAAACCGGCCCGCCCTGCTGCAACCCAAACTCACGGGGAATCATGTGGACGACGTCACTGCGAGGCAGTGCACCGCGCTGGGCGCCATGCTGGCAAAACTGCACCAATCGGCATGTGACCTGAAGCGGATCAGTGATCGCGGGCCCGGCTGGACAGTGCAGAAAGCACTGAGCTTCCTGGACCGGGAATGGCGGGACCATCGGTCCTGGCTGGAACCCTCGCTGCTGCAACTTCAGGAATGGCTCGCGCTGCCCGACCGGGAGAACCCGGCCACTACTCTGCCAACCACTGTCATCCATGGCGACCTGTTCCGCGACAATGTGTTATTCGACGGCGAGACCATCACCGGGGTTATCGATTTTTACAACGCTGCCAGCGGCTGGACCCTGTTTGATATTGCGGTGTGTGTCAATGACTGGTGCGTGGATAGCGGAGACAAATTCAGTCTGAACGCCGAGCGCACCCTTGCTCTGCTGACAGGCTATGGCAATACACGCCCGTTCAACGCCGAGGAACAAGCGTGCTGGCAAAAAATGCTGCAACTGGCGGCGCTCAGATTCTGGGTGTCACGCCAGCAATATGTGCTGGAACATAAAGGACAGCAGGGTATTCTGGTCAAGGATCCCGGGTATTTTCATCGCGTGATGCAAATGCATGTGCAGGGTAATGACATCGTCGAACTGCCGTGAGCAGCGGCAGGGCCCGCACCAAAAAATTACCAAAACAAACGGACAACAATAATATGCCTACCCACAAGCCCGTTCTTGCACCCTTTCCCCTGTTTCTGCTGGCCAGTCTGCTGATCTACGCCGCGCTGTTTCCGTTGCTGTCCTGGACCGTGTTCTCCGAAGACGATTCACACCTGATGCGGGTCGCGATTGATTACAGCTGGTGGCAACACTTTTTCGTGCCGGAGATCTACCGCGAACTGTCTGCCGCCAACTACACGCCCATTCCGCTTGTGGTATACAAAACGCTGGTGTCGTGGTTCGGCTTCAGTACCAATGCGTTTCTGATTTTCATGATCCTGGCCATCAGCCTGGTTTCGGCACTGGCCGCCCTGTTGACAGAACAGATCACCCGCAACCGGATGGCGGCCTGGGCGGTTATCCTGCTGATTTTCTCCAGCATGTCCATGCACACGCTGATCACCCGCTTCTACACCATGCACTACCTTATCGGCGGCATCTTTGCGCTGGCCGCGCTGGTGGTGATCTTCCGCCGCGACATCAAACTGTGTTCACCCTGGCTGCCTGCGTTACTGTTGTTCATGGCACTGGCCTCAAAAGAAGTGTACCTGGTGCTGCCACCGATGGTTGCGCTGTATGCCCTTTACCATCGTAACTTTAAGCTGGCCGCAGGCGCGGTGATAGCCTTGCTGGTGTATTGGACGCTGCGTACCTACATGCTGGGCATGTCGGTCGACATTGGCGGCGACAGCAGTTACTTCGCCGGCTTCTGGGGTATCAGTGGCGCTGCCTGGGCCAGCTTCATTGCGTGGTACATCAAGACCCGGATTTTTATTCTGGCAGCCGTGGTCATCGCGCTGTTCATGAACTTCCGCCGTACCGTGTTGCTGTTGCCGCTGGCCCTGGTTTTCGCCGCACCCGGGCTGGCGGTCTCACACGGCATTGTTGAACACACGCTGCATGCCGACCGCATCTTTTTTGCCTTTGATTGCGCACTGGCACTGGTCGCCATCGTCGGTATGGTTCAATCCGCTTATTTCCAGCGTTTTGCCCGGCCATTGTCTCTGCTTGGCTTTCTGGCCCTGATTTTTATTGCACATGTGTTTAATAACACAAGCTATCGCGCACAGACCGAACAGATGGCTGACTTCCGGATCACACAGTTTTTGCTGGATAACCTCGACGAGTTGGAAGGGGCCACCCTGTTTGTGCCGATGAATTTCATCCAGGGCGACCTGATGCGCGTCAATGATGCACTCGGCCAGCCGCGCTTCTTTATTACCCAGAACTGCATCGCCGCCCTCGGTGCAGCGGACGGAAAGCTGTTCATGTTTGACGGTAATGGCAACCCGATCAGCCGGGAAACTCTGACTGCCAATTGCGTCCCGGCCAGCGTAGACCCGGTAGTGGACATAGCGCCACGCTATAACAACGGCCTGCTGCAATGGCAGCTCCAGTTCCCCGAAGGCTTTAACGGCGGCGTGCTGTTTGTCGATCGCGCCTTCGCCGTGCCCATTCCTGCGTTCTCCCAGCAACTGGTCAAACCGGCACCGGGCGAACGCTATCAGCTGTTTGCCAACAATGGTGTCAACTGGTGGTTCTCTGACATCGAACCTATGGAGATACTGATTCAGTAGCACCGTCCATGGCCGCCAGCACCGACTCGGCCAGCGTCCACACCGGACGCGGGCCGCTGGTGGTGACGCCCATGCGCATGACAATCAGATCCTGATCCGGGAACATCAGAATGTTCTGACCTTCAAAGCCGGACAGGTAATACATATTGGCAGGCAGATTGGGCAACGGACGGTTGTCAGGATTATCCGCGGCGCCCGCGTTCAGCCACATCTGCACACCATACTGCCCTCGCTCTGCTGCCGGGGCGGGTGTCACAGTGTAGTCCACCCAGCCTTCCGGCAGAATGCGTTCGCCATTCCACATGCCATCCTGTAAATGCAGCAGTCCGAATTTGGCCCAATCGCGCGGAGTCGCGTACATATACGACGAACCCACAAACGTACCACTGGCATCGGGTTCCATCACCGCGGATGTCATGCCCAGTTTGCTGAACAACCGCTCCTGCGGAAAATTAAAATAGTCCTGAAAACTGGTAAACAACTGGCGCTGGATGCGCGAAATGATATTGCTGGTACCGCTGTTGTAATAAAACGTGCTACCTGACGCATGTGCCAGTGGTTTGTCGATGGTAAAGGCTGCAGTATCGCCGGTAGTGTACAACATCAGAATGACATCTGACATCGAACCGGCAGTGTAAACTTCGGAGTACTGCATACCGCTGGTCATGTGCAGCAGGTGTTCCAGCGTGATGCTGCGACGCTCATCGCCATCATTGCGCCACTCCGGTACGTTGGCATTGGCGTCAACATGAAGCAGACCATCGCCGCCCAGGATACCGGTCAACGCCCCAGTGACCGTTTTGGTCATCGACCAGCCCAGCTGTGGCATGTCAGCGGAGAACGGTTCGGCATACTGCTCGGCAATGATTTTTCCGTCATGGATCACCAGTACCGCACGGGTATCGATGTTCTGATCAGGCTCCATGTCTTCAAAGGCCTGATCGACGGCAGCGTGCACAGCCTGCATATCGAATCCGGGCACCGTTTCAGGCAGCTCTACCAGATTACCGATCGGCCAGGGTTCGCCGGCGACATCCGGTTTCGCCGGATAGAGCTCAGGGTCAAACTGCGCCCGCAGACTGATGGGCGATACGTCTTTCAACAAGGTGCAGCCCAGGTGTTCACGGTACAGCGCCCGCACTGTCATCGTTCCACCATTGACGGCCATGGCACCGGTGACAATATCATCATCAAAGTTAAAGTCCGCCTCGCTCAATGCCGGATTGTTCAGTTCGTTGGCCATCACATGGTCGACTGTTCTATTGCCTACCAGCACCGATGAGCACAGGCGTTTGACCGCACTGCCCAGAGCAATTTCGGTGGCAAGGGCAGCATCCGCCATGGCTTGCGGATCCGCAGCCTGCTCAGCGGCGTTTTCGGCCATGGCGTCCACGGCGGAGGTTGATGTGGACACGGGCGCCTCAGGCTCTGAACAGGCGGCAATAAAACCGGCCAGGCTGGCGGTCAGTGTCAGTGCGAAAAAACGGGCATGTTTCAAAACGATTACTCCTGGTTGAATAGGGTCAGGTCGATGCTGTTGGCCATGGCGGCATAACCAGCGTCATTGGGATGCAGATTGTCTGAGGTAAAACTGGAAGGCAGGCGCGCCCGGTTGTCCGGGTCGGCAACCGCTGATTCAAAATCGATGACGGCGTCAAAGAAACCGCTGTCACGAATCCAGGCATTCAACTGCTGGCGTTTGGCTTCACCGGCTTCACTGAAGTAACCGGCACCTTCAAAAGGCGTCAGTGTGGCGCCGATCACTTTAATGCCGTGCGCCCATGCGCGTTCGGCGACCTGTCTGTAGCCTGCAATGATCTGTTCGGCGCTCACTTCCTGGTCAGTCGCCATGCTCACCGACATGCCCATATCGTTGATACCTTCCAGCAACACAATATGACTGACATTGCTCAGCGCCAGCACATCACGTTCAAAACGCGCCAGCAGGTTCTCACCAAACATCGGCGAGCGCTCATGCAGCACCCGGTTGCCACTGAGTCCGGCATTGGCCACGGCGTAGGTTGGCATGTCCGGCGCGTCGCGCAGGCGCAGCGCAAATAGGTTGGGCCAACGATTGTTGGTATCCACCGTCGAGCCCACACCATCGGTGATCGAATCACCAACGGTGACAATAGTCGAAACGGCATCACCTCCGCTGACGTCGACAGCCGTCAGGTAATGCCAGAAGGAGATTTCGCGCGCATCGTCCATGCTCGCCGAGCGGGTGTAGTCACCGGATTCACTGACATACGCAGTCTGCATGGCAGCGCGATGCGTTGTCGGCAAACCGCTGGGCTCCGGCAGATACAGACTGATGCTCAGACTGCTGAAGGCTTCCACCGGAAACGGCATCGGGTCGCTGAACACGGTTGCACCACGGGGAATGATGATGCCTGGTTGCCCGCCAAACGTGAGACTCTGCAATGATGCAACGTCAATTTCCGTGCCGCTGCTTTGCCGGGCAATGCTGGCAGCGGCCACATGCAAGGGTTTGTTGCCATGGGTATTGGACAGACGGATGCGCACAGTATCGCCAGCGGCGGTGACGTGGGCGATCTGCCGTAATGTCTGATCATCAAACTCGTTGTGGTCGGCCGATTCGGCTGGCAACATACCCGGTGGCAGTGTGCTGGGGCTCATGGCCCAGGCCGTGACCCAGGTGTCGGTTTGCGGCTGTGCACTGGCCTGGGTAGTTACAAACCCGGCGCTGATACTCAGGCTTACCAGCAGTGCAAGCAGATAGTGTTTGATGGTGGGCAATTTCATGATGATTTACTCCTGCCTGTTTTTGTTTTTTCCTGCGGATTCCTATCATACGCCATGGTATCTTGCCCCTGCCACTTCACATTTGCAACGTAACAGCCTTGAGCGAGTGAACAGCCCTGAGCGTGTAAACAGCCTTGAGCGCGTGAACAGCCCTGAGCGTGTAAACAGCCCTGAGCGTGTTAACTGCCTTGAGAACAGAAGCCATGCGTGACGATGACAACAGCATAGTCCGATCCTGGCACAAGAACGCCGCCCCCTGGATCACCGCCGTGCGCGAACAGCAGATCGAGTCGCGACGGGAAATCACCGATCAGGCCATCATTGAAGCCATCAACTCATACGCGCCCGCCACTGTGCTCGACATCGGTTGCGGCGAAGGCTGGCTGGCGCGGGCGCTAACCGGCCGAGGTATGCAGGTGACCGGCGTTGATGTGGTGCCCGAACTGATTGCTGCCGCTCGCCAGGCCGGCGGCGGCGAGTTCCACGAACTGGGCTACGACGCACTGGCAACACATGCATTCCCGCACCGGTTTGACGCGCTGGTCTGCAACTTCTCCCTGCTCGGAGACAGCTCAACCGAAAGTGTATTCCGGGCGGCATCACAACTACTGAAACCCGACGGCCTGATGTTTGTGCAAACCCTGCACCCGATAGCCGCCTGCGGCGATCAACCCTATGTCGATGGCTGGCGTCCGGGTTCATGGCAAGGGTTCAGCGCTGCCCTGAGTCAGCAGTTCCGCGAACCAGCGCCGTGGTATTTTCGCACCCTGGAAAGCTGGCTGGATCTGTTTGCTGACGGCAGCCTCACCGTCATAGACACCAAAACACCGATCCGTTCAGCTGGCAGTCAGCCAGCTTCCGTTATCTTTGTCGCCAGCAATAACGCCACCTAGATAACGAGGGTCATCTGTGAACGCCATCTCCCGTAACAGCGCCATTGCGCTGGGTCTATCGCTGGGCCTGTCTCTGGTCCTGGGCCTGAGCAGCCTGGGTTACCTGCTGGGCAGCTACGCCGTGACTGTCAAGGAATTCGAACGTACCGTCACCGTCAAAGGCCTGTCCGAGCAGGAGCACGAAGCTGACATCGTAATCTGGCCGATTCAATACACCGCCGCCGACAATGACCTGGGCGCGTTGTATGCCACGCTGGACAGCAATAACAGCAGCATTGAGACATTCCTGCAGAGCAACGGCCTGCCGGCTGAGGCCGTCACCATGGCACCGCCGGCCATCACCGATCGGCTGGCGCAGTCATATGGTGACGGTTCCCGCGCCGAATTCCGTTATACCGCAACGCAGGCACTGACCGTGTATTCACCGGACATTGCCCTGGTGCGCGGGCTGATGAGTTCGCTGTCAGATCTGGGCCGCGAGGGCATTGTGTTTTCCGGTGCCGAGTATCACCTGCAACCGGAATACCTTTTCACCCGCCTGAACGAGATCAAACCGGCAATGATTGAGGAAGCCACGCAGGAGGCCCGCGCTGCCGCCATCAAGTTCGCGGATGATTCCGACAGCTCGCTGGGCAAGATCAAAAATGCATCGCAGGGTCAGTTCAGCATCAGTGACCGCGATCGCAACAACCCGCATATCAAAAATGTCAGAGTGGTCGTGTCAGTTGAATACTATCTGTCGGATTGATGCGAGCTGGTTAAAACAATCCGGCCATCGCCTGTTCATGCGCCAGCAGCCACTGTTTGCGTGCAAGGCCACCCCCGTAACCGGTCAGTGCACCGCTGACCCCCAACACCCGATGGCAGGGCACAATGATGCCAATCGGGTTGCGGCCATTGGCCATGCCCACTGCGCGTGATGCTGCAGGCTTACCGATACGCGCTGCCAGGGCGCCATAACTTTCCGTGACGCCATACGGGATGTCACGCAATGCCTGCCAGACGCGTTGCTGAAAATCGGTGCCACTGCCTGCCAGCGGCACATCAAAGCTGCGCAGTTCTCCGGCAAAATAGGCGGCGAGTTGTTCGCGCACGGACGCAAAGCACGTATCATCACGGACACAGTGCCGGGGCAGTGCCGGCCGATGTTTCTGCGCCTCCATGTACAGACCGGTCAGGGCCTCACCATTGCCAGTCAGAGTCAATACACCTAACGGAGATTTGACTTCGCTGTAGCAGCTTGCATTTATCATGATACCTGGCTCCTTGTTTCTACTCTCTTTGCAATCCTCTCACCTGTCAACCACCGGCGCTCAACGAATGCCAGACATGTATCGCGGCATAGGCACGCCAGGGCCGCCACGCTTCCGCTTCGGCCTGCAACACTTTGGGTTTTTCAGTACTCATAATTTTCATCAGCGCCAGGTCTGAGGCCGGAAACGCATCCGGATCACCCAGCGCGCGCATGGCAATATATTCGGTGGTCCATGGTCCAATGCCGGGCAGCGCCAGCAGTTGTGCTCGCACCTGCTCTGCATCGGCCGAGGGGTCAAGTATTATTCCTTTGTCAGCCACTGCGCGGGCCAGTGTCAGCACGGTGGCGGCACGCTTGCCGGTCAGCCCCAGCGCAATCAATTGTGGCAGCTCAGCGGCTGCCACTGCGTCCGCCGTTGGCGCCAGCCGGTCCAGCATCGGGAACGGTGTTTCAATTACCTGACCAAAGGTCTCGACAAAACGCCCGAACACGGTGGTGGCCGATTTGACACTGACCTGTTGACCGACAATGGCCCTCAGCGCTAACTCAAAACCATCCAGGGCGCCCGGCACCCGCAACCCCGGAGTCCGCTCAATCATGGGTTTGAGCCTGGCATTGGCACTGAGCTGACTGTCAATAATCAGTGGGCTGGCATCCAGGTCAAACAACCGACGCAGGCGCATCTGCAGCTCTGGCAACACAGGCAACAAGGCAGGAGATACCTCGACTTTCAGCACTGTTTCTGACTCAGGTTGCACCGCAATCCAGCCCACGTGATTGGCCAGGCGGACCGTGCGGACATACCGCCCGTCGATCAGACACTCCGTGCGCACACTGCCGCGCCCGGCCAGAAATCCGGCCAGCGCCGGCCAGGCCAGCGGACCGCGAAACCCAAGCTTCAGCGGAATGCCCAGGCCACTGTCCGCAGCCTTGTGTCTGCGCAACGCACTGGGGTTCATGCGGTAGGCTTCAACAAACAGGCGGTTGAACTGACGCACGCTGGCAAAACCACAGGCAAACGCCACGTCTACAACTCGCAATGACGAATCGGTGAGCAACTGTTTGGCCAGCAGCAGACGACGGGTACGCTCGATTGCCAGCGGGTTCACACCGTATTCGGCCTGCACGATGCGACGCAATTGCCGCGAGCTGAGGCCAAAACGCGTGGCCAGGTCTTCCATGTTGCCATCGGCCAACGCACCCGACTGGATGGCATCAAACAACAACCGGGCACTTTGCCTGACGCTGTCTACCGGCGCCCTGCCCGGCGCCAGCTCGGGCCGGCAGCGCAGACAGGGCCTGAAGCCGGCCGCTTCGGCGCTGGCCGCATTGGCAAAGAACGAGCAGCGTTGTCTGCCCGGCGTGCGCACCGTGCAGACCGGGCGACAATAAATGCCGGTAGACGACACACCCACAAAAAACACGCCATCAAAGCGCGCGTCGCGGGCCTGCACAATCGGGTAACAATGGTCAGCATCCAGGTTCATGGCCACAGAATACCACCAGCAGGACTTACCAGCTGGCCATTTTCGGACCTTATCCTGTGCACAAGTCATGTCGACTGCCACCTCTCATCTGTGTCTAAGAGCGAATTATCACGATACAATTGCAGTCAAAGTAAAATATAAAGACCTGACCAAGGACCTGCCGTGCTCCTCTTAAGATCGCTACTGATCACCTGCCTGCTTCTCGCTGCACCCGTTCTGGCCCAACAAAACCGGCCTGACATCAGTTTTGATCAAATCACGGTACAGGAAGGATTGTCACAAAACGCAGTCCACTCGGTGCTTCAGGATCGTCGGGGTTACCTCTGGATTGCCACCGAGGACGGCCTGAACCGCTATGACGGTTATGGTTTTACGATCTACCGTCGCGCATTGGCTGACAGCGAGCAGCCAGATCTTGAGCAGCACCTCGTCGAACACCCGGGCCTGTCGGACTCACTGATGCGGGTACTGACTGAAGACAGCCATGGCAACTTGTGGATAGGCACCGCGGATGGGGTGTCACGTTTGATGCAACCCTCCGGCAGATTTCGCCATTACCGGCCGCGCGATGCTGCTTCCGGTCAACCTGCTGTCATCTCGGTACGGGACATCGTGGAAGATCAGGCAGGACGTCTATGGGTCGCCGCGACGCCGGGCGGACTCAGTCAATTGGACCCGGACACCGGACATTTTGAACACCACCTGCATGACCCTCTGGATACCTCGACACCCAGCAGCAACCATATCACCAGTATTGCCATGACGTCGGACGGCATTTTGTGGCTGGGTACCGAAGATGCCGGGGTCAACCGTTTCGATCCCGCTACCGGCCAGGTACAACGCTATACCCATGACCCGTTGGATACGGATGCTACCTCTGGCAGCCAGGTCAGCGATCTTGTTGTCGACAGCCGCGGCCTGTTGTGGATTGCCACAGAGGATGCAGGCCTGAGTCGGCTCGATCCGGAATCAGGCGAGGTCCGGCGTTACCTTCATGACCCGGACAGTTCCGACAGCCTCAGCTCCAACGCGCTCAGAACCGTGTATGAAGACAGTCAGCAACGGCTCTGGATCGGACACCACCCCACTGCCGGTCTGGATCTGTTTGACCGGGACAGCGGCCGCTTCTTCAATTACACACACCGCACAGGCGTGGACAGCACACTGAGTGACAATCAGGTAATCAGTGTTTTTGAAGACAACAGTGGCATGCTCTGGTTTGGCACTTCCATAGGCGGGCTCAATAAATACAATCCGTCGCAGGACCAGTTCCGTCACTATGCGAATGAATGGTGGACTACCAACAGCCTCAACAACAATACCGTTCGGGCATTCCATAAAAGCGACCAGCGTTTGTATATCGGCACCGCCGCCGGGCTGAATGTACTGGACCTGCAAAGCGGCGATTTCACCCACCACGTGCACGACCCGGCGCGCAGCGACAGCATTGCCAACAACATTGTCAGGGATATAGCCGCTGATATGAACGGTCATCTTTGGCTGGCCACCCAGGGCGGTCTGTCTCTTTTCGATCCCGACACCGAACACTTCAGCAACTACTTTCATGATGCTCGGGACCCAGGCTCACTGAGTACCAGCGTCCTGTGGCGGGTGCATGTCGATCGCCAAGGCATGGTGTGGGCCGGTTCCCGTGGTGAACTCAATCGTCTCAACCCGCAAACCGGACTGATTCAACGCTTTCCAGCAACGCCGGGCAACTCCGGCAGTGCCCCAGTGGACTGGTTGCTGGCGATGCATGAAGACTCACGCGGCGACCTCTGGTTTGGCAGCAACCGCTACGACCCGGAGTCGGCAACCTTCAGAAACTACGCCCCCACGCCAGATCAGACAGCACCCATGAACAACGCCATTGTCATGTCGATAGCAGAGGACAATAACGGCACGCTCTGGTTTGGCACCCGTGGCGGCCTGAACCGGCTTGATGACCGCGAGGCAGGACATTTTACCCAGTTCACAACTGCCGATGGCCTGCCCAATGACGTTATTTACGGCATCCTGTTTGACGACGACGGTCGCCTCTGGCTCAGCACCAACAATGGTATCGCCCGCTTCGATCCGAACAGCGGGGAGGTGAGCCAGTTTGATGTCAGCCACGGCCTGCAGGCAGACGAATTCAACAACGGGGCATATTTACGGGCTGACAGCGGTGAAATGTATTTTGGCGGCATTAACGGCTTTAATGTGTTCGACCCGGCCCAGGTCGGTCAGAGCGACTATGCGCCGTCGCTGGTGATAACGCGTTTCCTGGTGCTGAATGAGGAACGCAGTATGGGGCATGCTGCTGCTGACAGCGCAACAGACATCGTCCTGGGCCATACTGAAAACTATCTGTCATTCGAATTTGCCGCCCTGGATTATTCCGCGCCAACGCGACTGCGCTACGAATACCGGCTGGAAGGTCTGAATGACGACTGGGTGGCTGCCGGCAACCGGCGTTTCGCTGAATATACCAACCTGTCCCCGGGACACTATCGTTTTGTGGTACGCGGCACCAACCGGGATGGTATCTGGAGCCCGCACACGGCGGAACTTTCGTTTCAGATCATGCCTGCTTTCTGGCAGACGCTCTGGTTCAGGGTTACCCTGGGGATTATCGCAGGTGTTGCTGTGTTCCTTTTGTACCAATACAAACTGTTCAGCATCCGCCGACAGAATACCGTACTGGAGGCGCTGGTGCACGCACGCACTGGCGAGCTGCAGCAGGCCAATCAAAGCCTGCAAGCGGAGGTTCACCATCGTAAACAGGCGGAGGAGGAAATCCGTCAGATTGCCTACCACGATTATCTCACTGGCCTGCCCAACCGTCGCCTGTTTGTTTCCCTGTGCGAAAAATCCCTGGCGGGCGCGACGCGTGATAGCCGGACATTGGCACTGATGTATCTGGATGTAAACGGATTCAAGGGCATCAATGATCAGTGGGGACATGAGGTTGGGGACAGCGCACTGATTGCTGTTGCCGACAGCATACGCGGCGTCATCCGCGACAGCGACGTGGCGTGCCGGATGGGGGGAGATGAATTTGTGTTGTTGTTGAATGGTGTCAGCAACCGGGAGGCCGCCGAGTGTGTCGCCACCAAGCTGGCATCTGCCATTGCCGCGCCAGTCTCACTCACCATTGCCGAAACCGGCGAGACATCGAGCGTTGAGATCAGCGTCAGCATTGGCATCAGCCTCTACCCTGAGGACGGCAACGATCTGGAGACCCTGTTGTCGCGTGCCGATCGCGCCATGTATGTCGCCAAACAGAACAATTGGCCGTTCAGTTTCCAACCGGAAGACTGAGTGCGCCCCCATCCTGCCGGTGAATCTTCCCGTCATTCACGACTATGCTGATCTGTGCTGGACAAGGCATCAGGGCTATACACAGGCTCGATGATGCCTTTATTGTCATCTGTCAGCGCGTGAATTGTAATGTCTGGTGACGTGGCGTTAACTGAACCAAACACGTTGGCGAAAGCAACATCGGCTGCGTCACGTCCGGTCCCCATCCTGATCAACGCCATCGGATGGGTCACATCACTGGGGTCAAACAGGTACCAGCGCCCGCTGAGCATGACCTCAACATAAGCATGAAAGTCTGGCGACCGCAGGTTCGGATCTACGCCGTAATCAATCCCGGACACAAATCTGGCGGGCATATTGAGCGCCCGGCACATGGCGATCATCAGGTGCGCAAAATCGCGACACACGCCCTGGTGCTCCAGCAATGTCTCCAGTGCAGAGGTCGCACTGCCTGAGCTGCCGGAGACGAAACGGGTTCTTCGATTGACCCAGTCGCGGATGGCCATGACTCGGTAGTAGCCAGGTGCCATAGATCCGAACTCGTAATTGGCCAACGCGGCAAACTTGTCAGACTGACAGTACCGGCTGGGATACAGGTAAGGCAACACGTCCAGTGGCAGCTCTGAAACCGGCAGTTCACGCAGCGTGTCCGGGTCGTCATGATGGTGATTGATATCAACCACACCCTGGTAGGTTACCGTCAGGTCACCCGGGTATGCCTGCAGGCGAAGGTGGCGGGCGCCATCCTCGCCGTGAATCAATTCTTTGGCAGCGACGTGCTGCTCGATCAGCAACGACTCTTCCATCACACTCTGCCTGTCAGTGAGCGCAGGGTGAAAATTAAAGATGAAATCACAGGGTGAACTTAATACCTGGTAGTTCAAGGTAACGGAAAATTTCAGTCTGACCATATCGATCGCGCCCTCTGAAGCGAAAAATGGCAAATTTACCTGCATGTATCGAACTGCATGGTGACCTGCTGCAAAACAACATATCGGAAAGTTATTGCCTCTGATGAGCGATTGCAACCCCGAAATAGTGGCCCATAAATAGTCGCCCCGACACAACCGAGCCTAAAACGGTCAGACTATCCGCACCTCGACCGATCACTCTCCTTGTATGCACTGATTGATGATATGGTAGTGCCCTATTCAGATCAGACAGAGGTTGCCATGACCGCACAACAATCCCGACAGATCCGCTCCACCATCACCGCCGAGGGCAAATTACGGCTCAACCTGGAAACCACCTCGGTGCCTGCGCCCCAGGCCAACGAAGTACTGATTCGTGTGCAGGCCACGCCCATCAACCCCTCCGACCTGGGCCTGCTGATTGGCCCGGCCGATGTCGGCAGCCTGCAGGTGTCAGGCAGCGCCGATGATCCGGTGGTCACCATGGATGTGCCCAAAGCCATGCTGCCTGCGCTGGCCGCGCGCCTGAACGAGTCCATGCCGGTGGGCAATGAAGGCGCCGGTGAAGTGGTTGCCGCCGGCAGTGGTGCCGAGCATCTGATTGGCAAAATTGTCGGTATTGCCGGTGGTGCCATGTACAGCGAATACGTGGTCAAACCTGCCGCTGCCTGCCTGGTGATGAACCAGGGCACCAGCGCTGAACAGGCCGCCTCCTGTTTCGTTAACCCGCTGACCTCGCTGTGCATGGTGGAAACCATGCGCAAGGAGAATCACACCGGCCTGGTGCACACCGCCGCCGCCTCCAACCTGGGCCAGATGCTGGTCAAGATCTGCAAAGCGGACAACGTACCGCTGGTCACCATTGTGCGCAAACCCGAGCAGGTAAAGATTCTGCAAGACCTGGGCGCAGAACATATCTGCAACTCCAGCGATCCCGACTTTATGGAACAGCTGGTAAAAGCCTTGTCGGCGACCGGCGCAACGCTGGCGTTTGATGCCATCGGCGGTGGTGAACTGGCCAGTCAGATTCTGGCGGGCATGGAAACTGCCGCCAACCTGAACGCCAAGGAATACAGCCGCTACGGCTCGACCGTGCACAAACAGGTGTACATCTATGGTGGCCTGGATCGAAGCCCCACGGTATTAAAACGTTCCTACGGCATGATCTGGAGCGTCGGCGGCTGGTTGCTGACCCCGTTCCTGCAAGGACTGGGGCAGGAAAAAGTACAGCAACTGCGCCAGCGTGTGGTCAACGAAATCGATACCACTTTCGCCAGCCACTACGACAAACGACTCACCATGGCAGAGGCACTGTCGGCCGATGCCATCCAGGCTTACTCAAAGCAGGCCACGGGTACGAAATACCTGATTACGCCGTGACCGCCTTGAGCAACAGGGTGGTGGAGCGACCGGAGATCTTGTAAAGTAAACGCACGAAGGTTTATCAACCGAAAGAAGATATGTCTTATGCTTCATCGATTGACTCAACTTCATTCAGGGATTGGCGCAATCTGTTTTATGTTGCTGGCAAACTGCGCAATAGGCAACCCTGAACCCCGTGTTCTGGTATTGCCAGAAGATCAGGATAAACTCGATTCGCTGATGATTACCGGCACCCGTGAATATCCCCAACTACAAGGCCTGTCGAGGATTGTTGTTGGGGGATCGGGCGAGTCGTACTACATCGTAGACACCCAGCTGACAAGTCAGCGATACATTCTGGACAGCCTGTCGCGAATGCCCCGGGAAACGACGATCAGCATAAAGCAGGATCACTGGAACGGGTTGTTTTGGAACGTTGCCAACCTGCAGCTTGGTGGCGGCGGTCGCGACACGGTTCATTATCGTTATTTTGATCCTTCGCTCCCGATTCAACTTGATCAACAACAAACCCAGAATGGATCAGCTCAACAGCAATCCGTTTACCTGACTGAGCATCGCTTTAACGTAGATGACTGCGCTGAACTTCGCGATGCCATCAACACGCTACAATCAACCTTGATCAGCGCTGTAGCCAATATCGGGCATGTACCGCCGCCAGCCCCCGGCGAGGTTGAGGAGGTCATTGTTGGCGGTGGGGGATATGAGCTGCAAGTCAGAATGCAGGACCTGGTGGCCAGCTATTCCGTGGGCCCGAACTCCAGGCAGGCCCACGAGGCAACCAGGCAGGTTGCGCAGGCGATTGGGCGCTGCGCCCGGGAACATCCCGGCGAGCAGCGCCCGGTCAACATCTGGGGTGGTTCACCCGTTAGCGAGATCATCTTTACACGGGATGATTGAATCGCGGGTCAAGGCCGACCTCCCCGACCGATAGCAATCGCCGCCAGATCCTGCTCGACCACCAGCGGTATCTCGGCGGCTTTGCGCTCCGAGTAGCGATTGGTCAGGGCCTGGCTGTGCGGCCTCAATAACAGCGTAAAACGAATCAGCTCTTCCATCACATCCACAATGCGCTCGTAATACGGCGAGGCGCGCATACGGCCATTGTCATCAAATTCCTGAAACGCCTTGGCAACGCTGGACTGATTGGGAATGGTGAACATGCGCATCCAGCGACCAAGCTGGCGCAGCGTGTTGACCGAATTAAACGACTGCGAACCCCCGCTGACCTGCATCACCGCCAGGGTTCTGCCCTGTGTGGGACGAACGGCACCTATGCTCAACGGCAAGTGGTCAATCTGCGTTTTCATCACGCCGGTGATCTGGCCGTGGCGCTCAGGACTGCACCACACCTGACCCTCTGACCAGATCGCCAGCTCACGCAGTTCCTGCACTGCCGGGTGGTTATCGCCTTCCACCTGATCGGGCAGCGGCAGGTCCGACGGATCAAATATTTTTACCTCGGCGCCCAGAAAACGCAGGATACGTGCGGCTTCTTCTGTCACCAGGCGGGAGAAGGAACGCTCGCGCAACGAACCGTACAACAGCAGAATGCGTGGTGGATGCGGCAGATAGCTGTGCTGGTCGTGCCAGACTTTTTGCTGAATGTAACGGGTGTCCAGCGCCGGCAAATGATCGGGATCCGGCAGATTGCGTACTCTCATTTCTCATGACTCCTTTACGATTTGTTTAATACAGGTTTGATAAACATCAGTGCGATAAAGGCCAGGCAGCCGAGCGCAGCGGACAACAGCAGCGCATGCAGTCCAAAGCGGTCAATCAGCACAGCAAATAACACCGGTGCAAAGGCCTGGCTGACCCGCGCCGGCATCATCAGCCAGCCCTGTCGCAAGCCATAGTCCTGCGGGCCGAATATCGCCAGCGGCAAGGTGCCCTTGGCGATAGTAAGAATGCCGTTGCCCGCGCCGTGCAGCACGGTGAACAGCGCCGCCACCGGGGACCCCAGCGCCAGGACACACACAACACCCAGCGGATGGGTAAGTGACGCCATGCGCGCGGATAACAGCGGATGAAAGCGCTGCAATAATGCGTATTCAAGGAACCGGGCGCCGACCTGGGCGGGGCCTACCAGGCCTGCAACCAGCACCGCCGTGGCCAACGGCAGACCGCTCTCCTGCAACAGCCGTGGCAGGTGCGCCGCCATCGCTGTGCTGGTGAACCAGGTCACGGCAAACACAAACGCCAGCAACGCCATGGTCAAACCGCCTTTGCCCTGCGCTTTCGGTGTCGACCCTTCCTCAATCAGCACCGTCCGGGTCTTTTTCATGCGCGGCAACACCAGCCGGTTCAGCGGCAACCCAATCACAAGATGCGCGGCCGCCCACACCAGACAGGCCCCGCGCCAGCCCAGTGTGCTTTCCAGGCCTGCGGTGATCGGCCAGCAGATGGTGCTGGCAAAACCGGCGATCAATGTGATGCCGGTAATGGCGTTACGCGCGTTGCTGCCATAAATGCCGGCCAGGGTGGAAAACGCCGCCTCATACAAACCCATCGCCATGCCGACGCCGATCACCAGCCAGGCCAGCCACAAGGTCACCGGGCCAACCGCCTGACTCAACAGCAACAGACCCAGGGCAAACAACACGCTGGACATCACCAGCACCGGACGACCACCACGATGATCAATACGGCGCCCGATCATCGGCCCCAGCAATCCCGACAACACCAGCGCCAGCGAAAATGCGCCAAACACATTACCAGTGCTCAACCCCAGATCTTCGGCAATTGGCACCGCCAGAATAGCCGGCAGGTAATAGGTGGAACCCCAGCCCAGCGTCTGCACCACACCCAGCGACAGTACAATGGGCAGGCGGCCGGGCGGCGAATCAGCTGGGTGCAAATGATGGGTGTCGGACACTTACCTTCTTCCTCTAGGCATCGAACAACGAGGCATAAACCGCAAAAAAAATTCAGCGTGCATCGGTGGGCTCCGGGCTGCAGCAGGCCTTGGCACTTGATTGGCTACCGGCACTTGATTGGCTACCGGCACTTGATCGGCTACCGGCACTTGCCTGGCTATTGGCGTCCGCCGCCATGGATTGGCTCGCCATAATACACGCCGTTGCTTCCTGCCAGGCGTCGACTGCTACCTGGAAAGCATCACGCCCCTTCTGCGTCAGTGAATACACCTTGCGCGCGCGCCCCTGAACCGTTTCAGTATCACAGTTCAGGTAGCCGCCCGCCTCAAACTCATTGAGCATGGGATACACCGTGCCTTCGGACGGACTGCAGCAGCCGCCCGTGCTTTTTTCCACCGCCTGCACCACCTCGTAACCATGCATGGGGTGCCGGTGCAGTACCGACAGCACAAAAAACTTGGACAACGACATTTTGATGGTGCCGTGCCAATAGGCCGCGCTGCCGTAGTCGGGCGCTTGCCGGGTGCTGGTTTTTGCGGTGCTGGGTGTTGTGCTCATGGCGTGTAATTTATACCTCGATGATGGAGGTGTCAATTGCTTGCGCCAGTATTTTTTTCTTTGTTTGTATCCGCGCCAGCGCTGACGACCGCTTTCAGCCTATCCACAGCAATCTCCACGCGCTTGATCTCACGCAAAACCGAGATCCGCCGGGCTTCCATCCAGCTCCATTGTTTCATGGCGACCTGCGCCATCAAGGTGACGATGAACCACACACCCCAATAGATCCGCGCATCAAGCGTGTCTGCCACCACAAACTCGTAGCCGCACCACAACATCGCCGCCGTCACCAACAAGATGACGATGAACACCAGCACCATCCAGCGTCCCAGACCGCCCTTGAAGGTGTTGCCCACCATCGCGAACATGCCCTGCTGGTCTGTCAGTAACGCGTCCAGATCTGCTGAATCGTTGCGCAGTTCATGCCTGATTTTTTCGTCAATGTTCATGCTACGTTCTCCTGTGTATTTTTTGTCAGACATCAAAACGTTCTTTGAGCAGCTTTCTTGCCCGGAACAGCCGCGATTTCACCGTGCCCGGCGCCAGCTCTGCTACTGCGGCGATTTCGTCAACAGTCAGTTCGTCCAGGTAGTACAGATGGATAACCTGGCGCTCCAGTGGCGGCAGTCGGCCGATGGCCTGGTGCAGCGCTTCGCTATCCATGATGGCGTCCTCATCAATCGGCTGCTCCGCATTCTCAAACGGCTCCGTGGTGTCTCTCTGCCGTCTGGCAGCCCGCAGCAGATCTATCGCCTGCCAGCGCACCGAACGATACAGCCAGGCGCGCAATGCGCGCGGATCATCCAGCTGGCGGATGTTCCTGGCGAGCTGCATCCAGGCGTTCTGCACCGCGTCCTGCGCGAGTTGCTGATGATTGCAGATCCGGTAGGCGTAACGCAGCAGCGGCGAGTGGTACAGTTGGAAAACGATGCGAAAAGCGCGCTCGTTGCCCTCCTGCATCGCCAGCACCAGATAATCCAACTCCGATTGATGCATAGTCGTCCGTAAAGTCTGTGTTTAGTCTTATGACGATACCCTTGGCGGGAAGGTTCATTTTTTTTGATCGGGCGCGTCGGAGGATCGGTCTGCGGATACCTGGCAGGCTGTTAACTGACAGGTTGTTGGTCTCAACAACCTGTCAGGCCCAGAATATCAATCCTGCTTGATCAAGGCATCATCCAGCTCATTGGCGCGCCTGGCAGCGTCACGGCCTTCGATCCTGGCCAGGTAGGCGGTGAACGCCGGCAAGGGCTCAATGTTCTTCTGCATAATTCCCCAGCCCAGATAACTGCCAATGAGCACGTCGGCCGCAGTGAACTGATCTCCACAAATGTAGGGACCTTTTTCCAGCGCGGTCACCATGGCATCAATGGCGTCCTGGTAGTGCCCGCAACCGATGGACACCGCATTTTCATCATCAATCTTCCAGCCGAAGGCCTTTGACGTGGTTGCCATCTCCAGTGGTCCCGCAACAAAAAACATCCAGCGATAATAGGTGCCACGCATTTTGCTGCCGGACGCTGGCGCCAGGTTCTTTTCCGGAAACTGGTCAGCCAGATACGCACAAATCGCCGCCACTTCAGTGACCACGGTGTCACCATGTTTAATCGCTGGCACCTTGCCCATGGGATTGATGGCCAGGTACTCGGGTGCCTTCATGGTGCTGCCGTATTCCAGCAGTTGTACATCATAGGGTTCACCCAGCTCTTCCAGCATCCAGCGCACGATGCGACCACGAGAATAGGGGTGCGTGTAGAAAGTAATAGTGTTCATGTGATATCTCCTGAATTTTAATGGTTGTTAATGGAACTGGTAGTTAATGGAAAGGGTAATAGCCAAGCCAACTGACTTTTTTCGCTTCATGCGGACTTTCGGTTGTTAAACGACTGAATGTTCAAATCATCCAGGGTCAGGTGGCCTTTAAAAGTACTGCCACTGACAATGAACTCATTCTTTTCGATGGCAGTCGCCAGTCGGACCGCTGGATCACGCTGCAGCTCCTGCAAATGAAAGTGCAGGCTGGGGTATGCTTTTTCCACGTCAAACAGCTGATGGTAGTCAATCCAGCGGGCGATGCCTGCCAGGTAGGCGTCTGCCACCGAACGGCCGGCGCGACCGAGCAGCCACTGCTGATCGGCCAGCAGTCTGTCCAGATATTCACAACACCGGACAACTTCATTGGTGCCCACCTCACGCAGGACTGCTTTGACCTTTGGGTCGGCATCACCCATTTCATAGGCCGTCCATAGTGGCGCAAATGCTGCAAAAAAATCCGTCACCAGGTAGGACAGCATCTGGTTAAGTGCATCGTAGTCCTCACTGCCCTGGCTGAACTGCGGGTTTCGCACCAGATCGCGGCTGGCGATATGTAAAAGAATCGCCAGACTTTCGTTGATCACCTGGTAGCGATTGCCGTCCGGCGCATCGTTAACCACCAGCAGCGACGGTGTTTTGTAGAGAGGGTTCAGCGCACCGAAGCGCGAGTCCCAGGGCTGGTCCAGCATTTCTACGCGGCTCAGGTAATAGGGCTGCTGCAACCACTCCAGCGCCACAATGGCACCAAAAGAGCATCCCTGGGGTACGCCGTAAAATAAAACGGTCTGCATTGTTTTTCTCCTTATGCGGGTCTATTGGGTTATGCGGTGCGGTCAAAGCCACAGCGACAAGGCCAGTCTAAATGCCATATAGGGCATATTCAGCCCTAGTAGAATGTGGCTATTTGTTGACAACATACCCATCGGTACGTACCATAAATTTCACCTTCACCAACAGACAGGTTGTAATGACCACACCAGCAATCGAGAAAGATGTAAAAGACAGCAAGCAACCGGATACCAAGCAGAAACTGCTGGACACCGCCAGCGAACTGATCTGGAAGAACAACTATGACACCGTTGGTATTGCGGAAATCTGCAAGAACGCCGGCGTAACCAAAGGTGCGTTCTACCATCACTTCACCTCGAAGGCGGACCTGTTCCTCACCGTGTGTGCCAGCCAGTGCGAAGACGTCACACGCAAGATGGATGACATGCTGTCATCCCGGTTTACTCCCCTGGAGCAACTGGAAAACGTCATGGCTCACCTGCTGGAGAAGCAGTGTTGTGACGGTGTTGTTGAAATCCGTGGCTGCCCGCTGTTCACCGCCGGGTCCCAGGGCAGCTGTGAAGATCAGGGTATCCGCGACACCGCTCGCGACATGTCCACACTGAGCATCAATCACTATACCCGCCTGGTCGGCAATCTTGCCGCCGGCAAGTATCTTAATCACATACCTGATGCGGAACAGACCGGCCGCCTGATCCACCAGTTCATCGAAGGCCTCTGGCTGCACGGCCGCATGCATCAGGACCTTGAGCAATTGAGCATTGACCTGCGCGAAGGCCTGTATCGGGTACTTGATGTCAAACAACGCTATCGCGTTAGCAGCGCCGGTCACGATACCCCCAAGCTGGCATCCGTCCGCTAACAATACCTCCCCCGACCATCCAGTCCGCCTGATCCTCAGCCATCGGTTTCTTCATCAGGCTTGATGAGTCCCGGTAGCGCCTGTCCGCCCGTTTTTCCGCGTTTCGATAGATTTTCCTGTCGCAGGCTTGACGACATACCGACCGGTATGTATGATACTGCCTCACATACCGACCGGTATGGATGTATCGCTCATTTGAGTGCTATTGAACCTCAATCCAAGGATATGCAGGAGCAGGACATGATCGTTCGCTGGAATCGACTCCCTTTTAAACTCTCTGTTGGAACCGTGCTGCTGTTTGGTGCGCTGGCGTATCTGCTGTTGCAGATGCTCCAGTCACCAGGCACCGCCAACGCTGCCGATCCGGCAGAAGCTTTCCCCCCTCTCCAGGTCGAAACCGTGACCGTGGATTATCAGCCCTTGCGCACCTGGACACGATATTCCGGACGTCTGGCGGCTACCGAACAGGCCGCAGTCCGTCCCCTGGTGAGCGGAACCATCCAGCAAGTGCTGTTTGAAGATGGCAGTTATGTGGAAGCTGGACAGGTGCTGTTTGTCATTGACCCCCGACCCTTTGCCGCTGCGGTACAACGCGCTAGCGCAGAACTGGTGTCGGCCGAATCAGCGATTACCCTGGCGCAGGTAGAATTTGACCGCGCCGAAGGTCTGGCAGATCGCGATGTGGTTTCACGAAGCATTCTGGATCATCGTCGCAACGATCTGAACAATGCCCGCGCCCGACGTGACGCGGCAAAAGCCGAACTGGTCAACGCTGAGCTGCAACTCGACTACGCCCACGTCAAGGCACCGTTTGCCGGCCGTGCGGGCCGCGCGGAAGTGACCGTTGGCAATGTCGTCGGCGCCGGGGTCAATGCACCGGTGTTGACCCACATCGTCAGCATGGATGAGCTTTATGCCGAATTTGATGTCGACGAGGCGCGCTACTTCGAACTGCTGCGCGGGCAGCAATCGGCGCAACGCCTGCAGGCGCTGAATCCGGAAAAACTCAGCGGTCTTGCTGATATCCCGGTGGACATTTCCGTCAACGCCAGCGGCAACCAGCATTCGGTTTACCGTGCCCGGCTGTATGCCTTTGACAATCAGCTTGATGTCGCGTCAGGTACTATCAGGGCGCGTGCGGTCATTGAGAATGCGGACCAGATTCTGTTACCCGGCATGTTCGCCGATATCAATCTGGGTAGCGTCAGCACCGAACCGACACTGCTGGTGCCCGAACGCGCCATCAGCCCCAACCAGGACCGACGTTTTGTCTACGTGGTGACCGATGACGGCCGCACCGAGTATCGCGAACTCAGACTGGGACAAACCATTGAGGGCCAGCGCGTGGTACTCGATGGCCTGGCATCAGGCGAGCGCGTGGTGGTCAACGGCCTGCATCGGCTGAGCAATGATATGCCCGTAAGCGTTGCTCAGCACTGAGCAACGCACGTAACAATTCCCCCGTACAGTCAAGCCCAAATTTTCGGAATCCGTCATGAACTTCTCACGCTTTTTTATTGACCGGCCGATCTTCGCCAGTGTCATTTCCCTGCTTATTCTGCTTGCAGGTCTGATTGCGGTTTTTAAACTGCCCATCACCGAATATCCGGAAGTGGTGCCGCCATCGATCATTGTCAACGCGCAATTCCCGGGGGCAAGCCCGGCGGTTATTGCCGATACCGTGGCCACACCGCTGGAAGAACAGCTCAGTGGTGTGGAAAACCTTTTGTACATGTCATCCCAGGCTAACTCGGACGGCCTGCTGACATTGACCGTGACCTTTGCCATCGGCACCGATCCCGACCTGGCGCAACAGCATGTGCAGAACCGCATCAGTCAGGCGCTGCCCAGGCTGCCCGACATCACCCGCCAGCTGGGTGTGACCACCATCAAGAGTTCGCCTGACCTGACCATGGTGGTGCACTTGCGCTCACCGGATGCGCGTTACGACATGTTGTACCTGCGCAACTATGCCCTTCTCAACATCAAGGATGAACTGGCCAAGGTTCCCGGTGTCGGCCAGGTGCAGATGTTCGGCTCCGGTGATTACGCCATGCGCCTGTGGCTGCAGCCGGACAAAATCGCCGAGCGCGGGCTTAACGCCCAGGAAATTGTCGACGCTGTGCGCCGTCAGAATGTTCAGGTCGCTGCCGGTGCCATCGGCGCCGCGCCCAACCCTGCACCGCTGAACCTGCAATTGCCTGTCATCACCCAAGGCCGCCTGGAAACCGTAGAGGAATTTGGCAATATCATTGTGGCGACCAATGCCAGTGGTGGTATCACCCGTTTGCGCGACGTGGCACGTATTGAACTGGGCGCGTCGCAGTACGCGCTGCGCTCTCTGCTGGACAATGATCAGGCGGTCGCGTTGCCGCTGTTCCAGGCGCCCGGTGCCAACGCCATTCAGATCTCCGACAATGTTCGCGCCACCATGGCCAGGCTAGAAGAAGCGTTTCCGGAAGGCCTGGAATACAGCGTTGTTTATGACCCTACCGTGTTTGTCCGAGAATCCATCAACGCCGTGGTCAAAACCATGCTTGAGGCGCTGGTGCTGGTGGTGATCGTGGTTATTCTGTTCCTGCAGAACTGGCGTTCATCGCTGATTCCGTTGCTGGCGGTGCCGGTGTCTATCGTGGGCACGTTTGCGTTGATGTACGCCTTTGGCTTTTCCATCAACGTGCTGTCTCTGTTCGGTCTGTTATTGGCCATTGGTATTGTGGTCGACGATGCCATTGTGGTGGTCGAAAACGTGGAGCGTAATATTGAAAACGGCCTGGCGCCCCGTGAGGCCACATACCAGGCCATGCGCGAGGTCAGCGGACCGATCATCGCCATTTCGCTGACCCTGGTCGCCGTCTTTGTACCCATTGCGTTTATCAGTGGCATCAATGGCCAGTTCTACCAGCAATTTGCCCTGACCATCGCTATTTCCACCATCATCTCGGCGTTCAATTCCCTGACGCTGAGTCCGGCGCTGTCAGCTCTGCTGCTGAAAAGTCGCGAACAAAAGGCAGCGGACTTTGAGCGCAGCAATCGCTTTGCACCCACTCGCTGGCTGAACCGATTCTTTGCCGGCTTCAATCGTCGTTTCGGTCGCGCCTCGGACCAGTACAGCGTCACGGTCGGCAAGTTGCTGGGGCGACGCACGGCATCACTGGCCGTATACGGCCTGTTGCTGGCGCTGACCTGGGGCGGATTCCAGGCATTGCCCAAGGACTTCATTCCGATTCAGGACAAACAGTATCTTATCGCCTTTTCCCAGTTGCCCGCCGGTGCCACGCTGGACCGAACCGAACAGGTTATTCGTGACATGTCTGAAACGGCGCTGGAACATCCCGGTGTCGAAAGCGCGATTGCCTTCCCCGGTCTGTCCATCAATGGTTTCACCAACAGTGCCAACGAGGGCATCATTTTTGTCGGGCTGACACCGTTCAGTGAGCGCAAGGCGGACGAACTGTCGGGCCCGGCCATTGCCAACGAACTGCAGACCATGTTCAACGGCGTCGATGAAGCGTTTGTGTCCATCTTCCCACCGCCACCCGTCAATGGGCTGGGCACCATCGGCGGTTTCCGGCTGCAGATTCAGGACCGGACCGACCAGGGTTATGATGCCCTTAACGACGTCATCACGAACGTCCTGCAGAAGGCCTGGGCAACGCCGGAACTGGCAGGAGTGTTCAGTAGTTACCTGATCAACTCACCACAACTGGTCGCGGAACTGGACCGTGATCGCGCCGTGCAGTTGGGATTGTCCATGCCGGACGTCTTCTCAACCATGCAGATCTACCTGGGCTCCTCGTACATAAACGACTTTAATCTGTTCGGGCGTACCTATCAGGTTATTGCCCAGGCGGATTCGGGTTACCGGGATACCGCGGATGATATCGAGCGCCTGCAGATACGCAGTGCCAACAACACCATGATTCCGCTGGGATCGATTGTTGATGTGCAGGAAAGTTACGGGCCTGCCAACGCCACCCGGTATAACGGTTTTCGCGCCGGTGATATTAACGGCGGCCCGGCGCCCGGTTTCTCCAGTGGTCAGGCGCAGGATGCGATTGAGAAAATTCTCGATGAAACCCTGCCGCCGGGCATGGCTTATGAATGGACCGACCTGACCTATCAGGAAGTACTGGCGGGCAATACCGCACTGCTTATCTTCCCGTTGTGTCTGTTACTGGTGTACATGGTACTTGCCGCGCAATATGAAAGTCTGACGCTGCCGTTGGCCGTGATCATGATCCTGCCGCTCAGCGCCATTGCCGCCCTGGTCGGCATCTGGCTGGCGGGCGATACCATCAATATCTTCACCCAGATCAGTCTGTTTGTGTTGCTGGGGCTGGCGAGTAAAAACGCCATTTTGATTGTGGAGTTCGCGCGTGAGCTTGAACACAAGGGCATGACTATCACGGCGGCCGCCGTCGAAGCAGCCCGGCTTCGCCTGCGCCCGATCCTGATGACGTCACTGGCGTTTATCATGGGCGTGCTACCCATGGTGATTTCAACCGGTGCCGGCGCGGAGATGCGCAACATCATGGGGCTGGCCGTGTTCTCCGGCATGATCGGCGTCACCCTGTTCAGTCTGATGTTGACCCCGGTGTTTTATGTCGTGCTGCGTAGCGCTGAAGAGCGCTTTCGCAGAACCAAAACCGTAGAACAGCCCCAAACTACCCCGATTGCGGAGATCGATTGATGCGTCTTTCTGGAACAACATTTAAACTTAATGTCGCCAATGCCCGGGCGCTGACGCTGGCTTGTGCATTGGTATTGTTGACGGCCTGCGCCAGCTCCGCACCCGGTTCCTCCGTGGACCCCCGCGCGTCGGGCGACGCCCTGCTGCCGACTGCGTTTGATCAGTCGACCGGTGTTTCGCAAACTGTTGCCATCGACACGGGAGAAGTTGTCGCGCAGTGGTGGCGACAGCTGTACGACCAAAGGCTGAATGCGTTGATAGATGAAGCCATGCAACATAACCACGATGTGCGTATTGCACTGGACAACCTGGCGCTGGCAAGGACGCTACGCGACGGTGAACAGCTGAACTATCGACCGACCACTTCAAGCTCGGTGGACGCCAACCGGCAACGCGTGGCGGATGCCAGCGGCCGGCCAGCCCCGGACAATCCTTTTGACAGTTACAGCGCCGGGTTTGACGCCAGTTGGGAGCTCGACCTTTTTGGCCGCGTGCGACACACAGTGGCCGCCGCCAACGCCGAGGTGGCAGCGACCCAGGCAGAACTTGATGGCGTTTATGTCAGCCTGGCCGCGGAAGTGGCCGCACGTTATATTCAGCTGCGTGGGCTGCAGCAACGCCGCAGTGTGGCCCAACGCCACAGCAACAACCTGATGCAATCACACGAGCTGACCGTGCAACTGATGAACGCCGGTATGGGCGATGCACTGGATGTGCAACGGGCACTGACCCAGCTTGAGTTGGTACGTGCACGGCTACCGGCGCTGGACGCCCAGATTGAGCAGACCGTGCGCCGGCTGTCTGTGCTGACCGGACAGGCGCCGCGAACATTGGTCCAGCAAATGAGTGATGTCCAGCCATTGCCATCAATACCGCCGTCCATCGCTACCGGGGACCCGGCCACTCTGCTGCAACGACGCCCGGACCTGCGTCGCGCCGAACATCAGTTGAGTGCCGACATCGCGCGTTACCAGGTCAGTGTCAGCGATCTGTATCCGCGTATTTCCATCAGCGGCAGTATCGGCTTTCTGGCCACACATTTCGCCGACCTGGGTTCCGGCGGCACACTTAATTATCTGTTCGGTCCACGTGTGAGCTGGGATGCATTTGACATGGGCCGGGTGCACAATCGTATTGATGCGCAGGATATTCGTGTACGCATGGGGCTCGCGCGCTTTGAACAAACCCTGCTACTGGCGCTGGAAGACGTGGAGAATGCGATCAGTGCATTGGACCGGGAGAGCGAACGGCAGGCACGACTGCGGTCAGCGGCCGAGGCCAGCACACACGCAAGCAACCTGGCGGCAGAGCGTTTTGAAGCGGGATCTGACAGTTTTCTGGACGTGCTCGACGCCCAGCGCACCCAACTGGAAGCAGAGGATTTGTTAACGCAAAGCGAAACCGATATGGCACTGAGCGTCGTCAGTGTGTATAAAGCTCTGGGAGGCGGCTGGCAGCAATGACCTAACCCCAACGAGTCAGCCTTGACCCGCCATCAAAAGAGGGACGCACTATGCCCGGACCAACGACCAGGGTGATGGCACTTCTGGAACTACTGCAAACTCATGGCCGTTTGACCGGTGGCGAGATTGCCCAGCGCCTGGACGTTGATGTCCGTACTGCGCGCCGCTACATCACCGTGCTGGAAGAGCTCGGCATTCCGGTAACCACCGAACAGGGACGCTACGGTGGTTACATGCTGGTAGCCGGATTCAAGCTGCCACCGATGATGTTCACCGACGAAGAAACCCTGGCAGTGTCGCTGGGTCTGCTGGCGGCGCAGCAACTTGGACTGGCAGAATCAACGCCGGCTATTGCCAGCGTGCAGGCCAAACTGGAACGGGTCATGCCGGCCAATCTGAAGCAGCGCGTACGCGCGGTCAGCGATACCACCCGCCTGATACTGCCGCGCGTAGAGCCCAGTTACGATAACCGCACGCTGCTCACACTGACCACCGCCATCCAGTCCGAACGACGCGTGAGTTTCGTTTACCGCTCGCCAAAGGAAGAGGTGATGCAGCGCGACATGGATCCGTACGGGCTGGTGTTCCGGCGTGGGCGCTGGTATGTCAGTGGGTACTGTCACCTGCGCTCGGACCTTCGCTCATTCCGCCTGGATCGCATCCAGAAGGTCAAAACACTGGAACACAGCTTTACTCGACCACAACGCTTTGATGCCGCCGAACACCTCAGTCGTAGTTTCAGCAACATGCCGCGCGAATACCCAGTGTCGGTTGTGCTGCACACTGACGCTGATACGGCGGCCAAGATGTTTGGGTTCCATCCGGACATCGTGGACATGTTTCAGCAACAGGAAGACGGTCTGTTGCTCAACACCCACACCGATAGTTACCAATGGTTTGCCTGGTGGTTATCGCATATGCCTTTCCGATTTACAGTGCAGGGCCCAACGGAATTGAAACAGGCATTACGCGACCAGGCCCAGCGCCTGCTTGACGCGGCCGGTAGCTGACATGGAAAACTTTGTTCTGATTCTGGTCTACCTGCTAATTGGCACTTTGTTGCGCCGGGTCAGGCAGTTCCCCGCCGATACCGGCACTGTGCTGAATCAATATGTGTTGTACGTGGCGCTACCAGCGCTGGTGTTGCAGAAAATACCCCTGCTGGATTTTTCCAGTCAGCTCTGGATACCGGCGGTGTTGCCCTGGGCGCTGCTGCTGGTGACCGCCGGCGCCGTGCTGCTGGCCGCCAGGTTGTGGCAGTGGCCGCGCAATGTGACGGGCGCACTGCTGGTGGTGCTGCCACTGGGCAATACCTCCTTTCTGGGTTATCCCATGGTGGAGGCGTTTTACGGTGATGCCGGACTGCCGTTTGCCATCATCTATGACCAGGCCGGATCCTTTCTGGCACTGGTCACTTACGCCGCGATTGTGGCAGCCTGGTTCAATCCGGCGGCCGATGTCCGGCCCAGTGGCGCGCAGATCCTAAAAAAGATCCTGCTGTTCCCCGCCTTTGTTGCTCTGGTTCTGGGGCTGGTGCTGGGGCTGGTTTTGAAGGGCACGAGCTATTCACCGTTCATGGAACTGTTGCTGGACTCGCTGGCCGCCACGCTGGTGCCCGTGGTGATGATTGCCGTGGGTTTCCAGTTGCGCCTGAAACTGGAGACCGGGCAGACCACGCCGCTGGTGTTTGCGCTGGGTTTTAAACTGCTGCTGATGCCGGCCATCGCATTGGGCCTGTTATGGCTGTTGCAGCCGCAGCCGTTACTGATGCAGGTGGTGATTCTGCAGGCCGCCATGCCGCCGATGATCACCGCCGGCGCGCTGGCCATCGGGGCGTCACTGGCGCCCCGGCTTGTCGCCGCGCTGGTCGGGCTGGGCCTGCTGTGCAGTTTTATCACCCTGCCCCTGTGGTACGGGTTGCTGCAGGGCTGGGTGTAAAAGCGTAGGTCACACCTTGATCTTGTAGCCGGTGCGGAATATCCACCAGATAATGCCCAGACAAATCAGCATAAACAGCACAATCATGCCTAGACTGAAGGCAGCGTTCACGTCCGACACGCCGTAAAAGGCCCAGCGAAATCCGTTCACCAGATACACCACAGGATTAAACAGCGTGATGGTCTGCCACACCGGCGGCAGCATGCTGATGGAATAGAAACTGCCGCCCAGAAAGGTCAGCGGCATCACGATCATCATCGGCACAATCTGCAAGCGCTCAAAGCCATCGGCCCACACCCCCAGAATAAAACCAAGCAGGCAGAAGGTCACGGATATCAGCACCAGAAAGGCCAGCATCCACAACGGATAGACTATCGAGAAATCAACAAAGAAGCGCGCCGTCACCAGAATGATCAGGCCCAGCATCACCGATTTGGTCGCCGCCGCACCCACGTAACCCAGCACGATTTCAAACGCAGACATGGGCGCTGCCAGCACTTCATAGATGGTGCCGGTAAACTTGGGCATATAGATACCAAAGGCGGCGTTATTGATGCTTTCCACCAGCACGGTCAAAAGTATCAGACCCGGCACAATGTACGCCGCATAGCCAATGCCGTCGATCTCGGTCATGCGTGAACCAATAGCCGAACCAAAAACAATAAAGTACAGGGAGGTGGTCAGCACCGGCGATACAATGCTCTGCAACATGGTGCGGAATGTTCTTTTCATTTCGAACCTGTAAATCGCCTTGATAGCCTGGTAATTCATTTTGGGTCTCCTTGTGCAATCGTTCGGGCATCATCGCCGGACACCAGGCTGACAAATATGTCTTCCAGTGAACTCTGTGAAGTCTTCAGATCCTTGAACTCAATGCCATGGTCATACAGCGTGCGCACTACCCGGCCGATTTCGCCGTAGTCGCTGCGGGTATCGTAGGTGTACACCAGCTTGCTGCCGTCGTCGCTGAGTTCCAGACCATCGATGCTGAGTCCAGCCGGCAAGGCCGACAACGGCGCAGGCAACTCCATCAACATTTCCCGTTTGCCCAGCTTCTTCATCAGTTCGGCTTTGTCTTCCACCAGCACGATCTGACCCTTGTTGATCACACCAATCCGGTCCGCCATGTCTTCGGCTTCCTCGATATAGTGCGTGGTCAGAATGATGGTGACGCCGTCCTGGCGCAGCTGACGGATCATCTGCCACATGTCACGACGCAACTCGACATCAACGCCAGCCGTGGGTTCGTCCAGAAACAGAATCTGCGGCTGGTGCGACAGGGCCTTGGCAATCAGGACCCGGCGTTTCATGCCACCCGACAGCGCCATAATCTTGCTGTCCTTCTTGTCCCACAGCGACAGGCTGCGCAGCAGCTTTTCCAGATAACTGTCGTCCGGTTTGCGTCCATACAGACCACGCGTCAGCGTCACTGTATCCCAGACCGTCTCGAACATGCTGACGGCGAGTTCCTGAGGTACCAGGCCAATCTTTTTGCGTACCGCGCGGTAGTCGCGAATGATATCCAGGCCATCCACCTTCAACTCACCCTCACCCGGATTGACCAGGCCACACAAAATACTGATCAGGGTGGTCTTGCCGGCGCCGTTGGGGCCAAGCAAGGCGAAGATCTCGCCACGTTTGATGCTCAGATTGACCTTGTCCAGTGCATGAAAACCTGAGGGGTAAACTTTGCTCAGGTTTTTGACACTGATAATGGGGTGTTCCTGCATGCATTCTCTCCTGTTGTTCTACATAACATTTCGACGCCTACGCCACCTGGCTGTACGTCCGTTGTTGTCTCGCGTCCCGCAACGCGCTGGCCCACCAGTGCAGTTTCGCCAACATTCTGTTCAGCGATTTTTCCGCCGCCTCAGGCTCCCTGAGTTGGCCGTGCTCATCAAAGCGGTTCCAGGCGCTGGCAAAACTCACACTGTCGCGCAATGTCACCGCATGCAGTTCAGCAAACACCAGTCGTAACTGCTCTACGGCGCGCAGTCCGCCCGACACGCCGCCATAGGACACAAAACCAACCGGCTTGGCCTGCCACTCTTCATACGCCATATCAATGACGGTTTTAAGGGCGCCTGTGAAACTATGGTTGTATTCCGGAGTCACCACAATAAATGCGTCCGCGTCATCCAGACGCTGTCGCAATTCTGCGACGCCCGCACTTTCCTGCAGATCGGCCCAGCCCGGCATCGGCAACTCGGCCGGATCAATGACCTGCACCGAAAATTCGCAGCGTCCTTCAAACGCCGACATGAGCCAGGCGGTAACGGTGTCACAGAAGCGCCCGGCACGAGTGCTGCCCATCACCACGGCCACTTTGATTTTTTCCACGTTTGGTTGGTCGAATGCCATATCAGAACTCCTTTATATCTTATGGCTTGCACTCATCACTGAACGCATGGTAAAACCTCAAGTAATATTGAGGTCAAGCGTTTTTATCATGTCCGATCACGACACGTTTCATACCGAGTTGAGCGTTGGCGAGCTGGCGCAGCGTAGCGGCGTCACCGTCTCCGCCATTCATTTCTATGAACAAAAAGGCCTGATCAAGAGCTGGCGCACCCAGGGCAACCAACGTCGTTTTCCGCGCAGTGTGTTACGCCGTGTCGCCATCATCAAAGTGGCACAGCGCACCGGCATTCCTCTGAAAGACATCGGTGATGCCCTGCGCTCATTGCCTGACGGCCGCAACCCGACCGCGACCGACTGGCGAAAACTTTCGGCGCGCTGGCGCCGGGATCTGGACGAACGCATCGATCAACTGACCCGCTTACGCGAACAGCTTAGCAGCTGTATCGGTTGCGGTTGCCTGTCACTGCGCGACTGCCCATTGCGTAACCCCTGGGATGAACTGGGCGAGGAAGGTCCCGGCGCCCGACTGCTGGAAACCGACCCTGACTGACCGACTTTTTGAAACCAACCAAGCATACGCGGTAATGCGGTCAAATTTCGCCCTGATTAACACAGTTAAACATGTGAATCACCCTGCATTATTTATCAGGTAGTCGTTCACAGGTCAGTCAGATAGACAGCCTCAGGCAGACGATTTTCGGCCTGACAACAACAGGGCAATCACGCCGCACAAGGTCAGGGCCGCTAACACAATCACACCGGCGCGAAAGCCGGCCAGTCCGCCGCCACCCAGACTCCACGCCACTGCGGCCACAGCAGGTCCCACCGCGTTACCAAAGGTGCGTGCCACCGTGCTGATACCACCGGCGGTCCCCGTCTGCCCGGCCGGCGCCGCGTGCAGTATTGCGGCCATATTGGGCGCATTAAACAACGACATGCCCAGACCAATCCAGGCCATGCGCCAGGACAGCGCCCAGACGCCGGCGTTCGCGGTGACACTCAGCATGCTCACCACACCGGCCAGCATCACCACCGCGCCGAAAACGGAAATCCATTGCGGACCGTATCGATCGGAAATATTTCCCGCCAGCGGGGAGACGGTTGAGGCGGTGATGACAAACGCCATCATGGCAACACCCAGTACTTCAGGGCTGCGCTGCATGACGTCAGCAATAAAAAACGGCAACGAGAAAACCATCAGGCCCATCGTCGACGCCAGCAGCATCAGCGACAATACTGGCAAACCAAATTCGGCGCGGCCCAGCAGAGACCTGACCCCACGCGCCGAGCTCTGGCGACTCCAGACCCAACCAAACAGGGTGGCAATGACCAGCAACCCGGCGCCCAGCAGCGGACGGTTTTCAAACTGTTCCAGCGCCAGCAGTGCAGACACCACACAGCCACCAATCAGCAAGGTTTCCCTGAGCATGGAATAGTCCGGAAACGGCAGACGCTGCAGCCAGGTGATGCGGCTGCCATCGGCATTTTGCGTCAGCCCCGGGATGGTGTAATAACCCATCCACAACACCAGCGCCAGGAACGGAAACTTGACCAGGAACACCTCGCGCCAGCCCAGATGAGTCGCCACATAACCACCCAGTGGCGCCATCGCGATGCTGCCCACCATCATGATCATGGCGATATAGCTCATCGCCCGTCCGCGCTCACTGACATGCACGGTGGCAGTCACGGTGGGGAAATACACCGCCAGGTACAGGGCACTGGCCAGGCCCTGCAGCAGGCGGCTTAACAGCAGCATCGGAAAATTCGGTGACACGGCAGTCAGCACACTGGTGACCCCGACACCGACCAGCGACAACATGAATACCCAGCGAATGTCTGCCCGGTCGACCCAGCGGCCGGCGGAAATGGCCATGGCGGCCAGCGGCAATGAATACGCCAGCAACACCCACGCCGTGGCCTGGGAACTGACCCCCAGTTCCTGCGCGATCAGGGGCAGACCAAAAGCCGACATGGTCAGTTCACTGGCCACAATCAGGGTCGCCAGCGCCAGCGTGATGACGGCGCGCCATTGCGTGGCCGGTTCTGTTGCGGTTTGTTGCTGAGCGGACTCCTTACCACGACCATCACTACCACCGTCGCTAACGATGTCGCTAACAACGTCGATGATTTCCTGCCCCTGATCCCTGCTTGTCATCCTGCTGGCTCCTGTGAATTGGCCGCCATGTTAATTCCTCAACCTAAGCTGAGGTCAACAGGTTTTTTGTGTCCTCGACAACGCAATTGTCGAACGGCGGCGCAGCGGCACGACTATACAATACCAAAGCCGATAAAACAGGAGCCTACCCATGTCCATCAGTCACCGAGTCAGTCCCTGCCTGTGGTTTGATACCCAGGCCGAAGAGGCCGCCAACTTTTATATTGGCATTTTCAAGAATGCCGCCATCACCCGCATCAGCCGTTATGGCGAAGCCGGGTTCGAGTTTCACCAACGCCCGGCCGGCTCGGTGATGGTGGTGGAGTTTGTGCTCGACGGGCAGACGTTCACCGCGCTCAATGGAGGGCCGGTGTTCAAATTCAGTGAGGCCATTTCATTCCAGATCAACTGCGATACGCAGGCAGAAATCGATCACTACTGGCAGCAGCTGGGCGACGGCGGTCCGGCAGAGGCTCAGCAATGCGGCTGGCTGAAGGACCGGTTCGGCGTGTCATGGCAGGTGGTGCCCAAAGTGCTCGGCGACATGATGACTGATGCGGATCCGGTGAAAGTGCAGAAGGTGACTGAGGTCATGCTGCGCATGAAGAAGCTGGATATTGCCGCGCTGCAGCATGCCTATGACAGCTGAGCCTTGTTATGAATTTTTAATCCCAGGACAATTCCAGCTTCTTTTCATTGACGGCACAGTCTCTCAAATACAGGTTTATGAGAGTTTGGTAGGGAATCCCGGATTCTTCAGACAGGGCTTTGAAGTATTCAACAGAATCTTTATCCAGCCGCATGGTGACTGGTTGCTTTAGGTATTTGATGTAAGGGTTTTTCTTGCCCTTCATTTTTGAAAAATCGTAGTGTTCTCTCATTTTCGCTAGCTCCCGTAAGCGTCCTGTTCATCTTTATCAGCTGCTCTGGCTGAGGCAATTAGTATGTACACTGTACATACTTTAATGAACGACGCAAGAAGCCGACGAGTCTCACTACGCCAGCCTCACTTCTTCGGCGGCAGCTCACGGATCGGGCGCAGCTCAACACTGCCCAGCCGCGCCGGTGGAATGTTGCTTGCCAGCTGAATGGCCTCGTTCAGGTCACGTGCATCGAGCAGATAAAAACCTGCCAGCTGTTCCTTGGTTTCCGCAAAGGGACCATCGGACACCAAGGTCTCACCATCACGCACGCGCAAGGTGGTTGCTGTCTCCACCGGGTGCAGCGCCTGGCCGATAATATAATTGCCGGTGCCGCTGAGTTTTTCCACACAGCGGATACATTCCTGATTCAGATCCTGCCATTCCTGCTCGCTCATGGCATTGATGATGCTTTCCTGATAATAAACCAGTGCCAGGTATTTCATTTTATTGCTCCTTGAAATTTACCAGTCATGCGTCGGGGCTGCCCGCGTTGATCATCCAGTGAATGCCGTATTTGTCCGTCAGCATGCCAAAGCCTTTGGCCCAGAACGTTTCGGCAAACGGCATATAAGCCGAGCCGCCTGCCAGCAACGCATCAAACACCTCTTTAGCAATGGCTACATCGTCATAGTACAACTGCACCGAGGTGCCGGTGGGTTTTTCGTACATCGCTGGCGGGGCATCAGCGCCCATCAGCACACGGCCGCCCAGGTTGATCTCGGCGTGAATGATCTTGTCCTGCCAGTCAGCGTCAGTCTCATCTTTCATGGGCGTGTCGGCATACGGCAGCATGAAGGTGACCTCACCCGACAACACGTCGGCGTAAAAGCTCATCGCCTCGCGACAATTGCCGTTAAATGACAGATGCGTTGACATGCTGGTCGGCTGCCGTGCCAATCGTGCTGCAGAGCGTTTGTGTTTTTCGATGCCTTCGCCGTCAATAAAATCTTCCATTTCATACAGGATGCGCAATTCCAGCGTCACATTGCCGTCGCTGTCCATGCGTGGCCATTTTTTTGCCCATGCAATCGCCTCATCCATCGACGTGACATTGATCATGGTAAACCCGGCCAGCAGTTCCTTGGTTTCGGCAAAGGGCCCGTCGATGACCATGGGCTCACCGCTTTTGAACTGCACCCGCACGCCGGTTGAGGTGGGTTTCAGGCCGGTGCCATCAATCATCACACCGGCGTTGAGCATTTCTTCGTTGTAGTCGGCCATCGCCTGCAGCATGTCATCGGACGGCATCACGCCCTTTTCAGTGTCCGTATCGGCTTTGCGCATTATCATGACTTTCATTGTGTTGTTGCTCCCTTTTGGTTTCCGTCGTACGCAGTAGTCGCATCGGCCCGGTAGCAATCGACAAAGAGATCAGATTTTTTTTGTGGTGTCCGTCAGCGCCGCCAGACGGGCCTGCAAAAACGCGCGTTCCGGTGCCTGTTCGGTCAGCGCCAGGGCTTTTTCATAGGCATCACGGGCCGCATCAGTGTGGCCCAGGCGGCGATAAAAATCCGCGCGCGCCGCATGCAACAGATGATAACGCTCCAGCTTGCCCGCGGTGGCCAGTTCATCCACCAGTTGCAAACCAGTCTCCGGGCCTTCGCACATGGCCACGGCCACCGCGCGATTCAGGGCAATCACCGGCGATGGCGACAAACGGTACAGCGCGTCATACAGACCCACTATTTGCGGCCAGTCGGTGTCCTGGTATCGCGCCGCCTGTGCGTGCAAGGCGGCAATGGCAGCCTGCAGCGTATAAATACCCGCTGGCCCCTGCCGCAGCGCCCGGTGCAGACACTGCACACCTTCGGCGATCTGCGCCTGATCCCAGCGTCCACGATCCTGTTCATCCAGCGTGATCAGGCGACCGGCGTCATCCTGCCGCGCGGCCTTGCGCGAATCCTGCAGCAGCAATAACGCCAGCAAACCAGTGATGTCCGCGCTGTGTGCCGTGTCCGGCATCAACTCAGCCAGCAGCCGCGCGAGACGAATGGCCTCCACCGCCAGGTCGGCGTTAACAATTACATCCCCCTGGCTGCTGGAATAGGCCTCGTTGTACATCAGGTAAATGACCTGCAGCACCGCCGTCAGGCGCGCGGGCAGTGCATCGGCGGCGGACACTTCATACGGAATCGCCGCCTCCCGGATCTTGCGTTTGGCACGCACAATGCGCTGCGCCACCGTGGTCGGCTGCTGCAATAAACCGCGCGCCACCTGCTCGGTAGTGAGACCACACATTTCACGCAGGGTCATGGCCAGTTGTGCCTCCACCGACAATGCGGGGTGGCAGCAAGTGAAGATCAGCCGCAGCCGATCATCGGCGATGGCGGGGTCGTCGAACTCGGGTTCTTCCTCTTCATCCTCCGCCAACAGCGGCGCATAACGTCGTGCGGTCTGATTACGACGGATCTGGTCGATGGCCCGAAAGCGACCGGTGCTGACCAGCCAGGCGGTAGGATTGGCCGGCACCCCGTCCTGCGACCACTGCTGCAGGGCCAGTGCAAACGCCTCGTGCATGGCCTCTTCCGCCAGTTCAAAATCGCCCAGCAATCGGATCAGCGTCGCCAGTATGCGACGGGAATGGTGTTGATAAATGGCATCCAGCTCGTTCGCGATCGACATGAGTCCTGTCCCTGTTTTGCTTGCCCGGCAACAACCGCTGATCTCGTATCATACTATCAAGCCGAAAAACATGGCACACTACGCACCGTGCCAAACCCGATACGGAGACAACGATGGATTTCGACCCGTTTGTCCTGGCCCGCGCGCAGTTTGCTGCCAACATCAGTTTTCACATCCTGTTCCCCGCCATCACCATCGGCCTGGGCTGGATCCTGTTTTTCTTCCGCCTGCGCTACACACTCACCGGCAACCAGAACTGGGAGTACGCCTACCAGTTCTGGGTAAAAATATTTGCGCTGTCGTTTGCCATCGGGGTGGTTTCCGGCATCACCATGAGTTTCCAGTTTGGCACCAACTGGCCCGGCTTCATGGACCGCGCCGGCAACATCGCCGGCCCCTTGTTAGGCTACGAAGTGCTGACCGCGTTTTTCCTGGAAGCCACCTTTCTGGGCGTGATGCTGTTCGGCAAACAGCGCGTCTCCAACCGCATGCACCTGATCGCCTGCGGTCTGGTGGCCTTTGGCACCACCCTGTCCGCGTTCTGGATCCTGAGCCTGAACTCCTGGATGCAGACACCCCAGGGTTATGTACTGGAGAACGGGGTGTTCCAGGTCGGCAGCTGGCTGGAAATCATCTTTAACCCATCTTTCCCGTACCGGTTGGCACACATGCTGACCGCCTGCCTGCTCACTGCCGCCTTCCTGGTCATCGGCATCAGCGCCTGGCGCATGCGCAGCCGCGTCGACGGGCCAGCCACGCTGATGGTGTTCAAAACCGGCGTGGCCATTGCCATGGTCGCCGCGCCACTGCAGGTGGTGATTGGCGACCTGCACGGCATCAATACCCTGGAACACCAGCCCGCGAAAATCGCTGCCATCGAAGGTGTGTGGGAGACCCACCGCGCGGTGCCCTTCACCGTGTTCGGCTTTCCCGATGAAGACACCCGCACCACCCGCTTTGCGCTGGAGATTCCCTACGCCGCCAGCCTGATCCTGACCCACGACCCCAACGGCGAAGTGCGCGGCCTGAACGAGTTTGCCGGTGCACATCCACCGGTGGCGCCAGTGTTCTGGGCCTTCCGACTCATGGTGGGCATTGGCCTGCTGATGATCGCCGTGGCCTGGTGGGCCGGCTGGCAACTGTTCCGGCGCAAACAAAAACCCGGGCCCTGGCTGCTGCACGCCGCCTCCTGGATGACCTTTTCCGGCTGGGTGGGGGTGCTGGCCGGCTGGTATGTCACCGAGATCGGCCGCCAGCCCTGGCTTATCAACGGCCTGATGCGAACCGAAGAGGTGGTCGCCGATCACGGCCCCGGCGTGATGCTGGGGACGTTTAGTGCCTACATGGCACTGTATGTGTTTGTGCTGGTGTCCTACATCGCCACCCTGCGCTACATGGCCACCAAACCGGCCGCGTCGCTGACCCAGTCCATCCGACTGCAAAACCCCGACCAAGCCGCAGAAGGAGCACTGTGATGGCACTGGAAATCTGGTTACCATTGTTTTTTGCCGGCGCCATGGGCCTGGCACTGCTAATTTATGTGGTGCTGGACGGCTACGACCTGGGCATTGGCATGTTGCTGCCGCTGGCTGATGAGGACGAAAAAGACGTCATGGTCGCCGCCATCGGCCCGTTCTGGGATGCCAACGAAACCTGGATCGTGCTGGGTATCGGCATTTTGCTGATCGCCTTCCCGCAGGCACACGGCATCATCCTCAGTACGCTGTATATCCCGGTCACCGTCATGCTGATGGGGCTGATACTGCGCGGCATTGCCTTCGACTTCCGCGCCAAGGCCGTGTCCCACCGCAAACAGATGTGGAACAATCTTTTTTTTGCCGGCTCGTTGATCTCATCACTGGCCCAGGGCTGGATGCTGGGCACCTACATCACCGGCCTGGACACCGGCTGGATCAACACCCTGTTCTCCGGCCTGATCGCCATCACCCTGCCCGCCCTGTACATATTGCTGGGCGCCGCCTGGCTGCTGATCAAGACCGAACACGCCCTGTTCGACAAAGCCCTGCGCTGGGCCAAAACCTCCATCCTGCCCATGGGCCTGGCCCTGCTGCTGGTGTCCATCGCCACCCCGCTGGTCAGCAGCACCATCGCCGACAAATGGTTCTCCTTCCCCGACAGCCTGTGGCTGCTGCCGGTGCCCATCCTCAGCAGCCTGATCTACGGCGCGCTGATCTGGCTGGTGTTCGACACCCGCGTGCTGCGCAGCAAAGCCGAATGGCTGCTGTTCGCCGGCCTCATCGCCCTGTGCCTGCTCGCCGCCCTGGGCCTGGCCTACAGCATCCTGCCCGACATCATCATCGGCCAGATGGACATCTGGGAATCCGCCGCCAGCACCGCCTCGCTGCTGTTCACCTTCTGGGGCACCGCCGTGGTGCTGCCCACCATCCTGATCTACACGTTTTTTGTGTACCGGATATTCCGGGGCAAGGCTACTGCGTTGAAGTATGACTGAGGGGTGGGTTGTGCGGGTGGTGTGAAATGTACCCTATATTAGCCTGTTGGATAGTTGTAAGTGGTTCAGTATTCTGGTTTTATTGGGCTTTGGCCTCTCCCTTGATTGATGTTAAGACACTGGGCGATGTTCCTATAGGGATGAGCCTGTGTATCGGCGATTTGTTTAGCGTTCTGGCGAGAGGAACTCCAGCTGTTAGCACCACGAATGGAGAACGTGTTGATGTCGAAAATTATGGGCTTGGCTGTTGTGGCAGGACTAGTAACCTCCTGTGCATCGAATTCGGGCATTGTGCCACTTGGTAATGATGCGTATATGGTCTCACGACAGGCAGCTTCTGGATTCTCGGGTATGGGCACGTTGAAAGCTGATGCTATCGGTGAGGCCGCTCGGTACTGTGAATCGAATGACAAAGTGTTCGAAGCTATAGAAACGGAAGAATCCGAACCCCCGTATATTCTGGGGAATTTTCCCAGAGTGGAGTTGCACTTCAAATGTATGCCGAAACCATAAGCTGTCCTAGTAGGAACGCTCACTAGGGACGTACAAAGCGGTACCAACATGTTTTCGCGCCAGAACAAGGGCGTTAGCTGCACGAGGATTCTATGACTGATTACATTTACAGCTCTCGAGGGACTGCGGTTGGATATATTCGAGGTAAATATATTCACGATATGCATGGAAAAGCAGTTGGCCAGATCAATGGTACACACGTGCATAAACTATCGGGAAGTTATGTCGGCGAATTACACAAAGATATGGTTCTAAACAAGCATATGGGAAATTACGGAAATATAGGTAACCCGGGTAATCCTGGCAATGCCGGGAATCCTGGCAATCCGGGCAATAGAGGATCAGTGAATTATGGATATCCGGATGTATTTGATGAGCTGCTGAAATGAACCCAAATGATGAAATAAGAAAATCTATTCTCCAATATTTCTACGATAGGAATGCTAATGCGACAAGCAAAATGGGTAAGAAAGGTTCTGCTTTAAAAATTAGCGATGCAAAACGTGAATTAAAAGCCCTCCATGGTTTGGCACAGCCTCAAGTAATGTCAAACCTAACTTATCTAATTGACAACAACTGGGTAAAGACCATTGACATAGAAAAAACCATAAACGTCAAAGGCGGAACAATCCCACAGACAACAACGTTCTATGAAATCACTGCAAAAGGTATCGACAAGATTGAAGGCGGCTCTCAATTTGAACCTAAAGACAGATACGCTGGTATCAACATCACAGCTACAGGCAGCAACATAATTACACTTGGCGATGGAAATGTAGTCAATGCTGATTTTGCAGATTTACGAACGCATTTAGATGAATTGAAAAAATCTATTGCTACGTCTAGCGATCTCAACGAACAAGAAAAACTAGACTACTCAGTTGACGTAGAAAGTATCAAAGATCAGCTAGCTAAAACTAAGCCAAACAAAGCTATAATCGCCGCACTATGGGGCGGACTGGAAAAAATAGCAGTGGCATCAGGTGTCAGCTCAGCATATGAAAAAGTTGCGCCATTAATTGACTCAGTGTTGTAGATTCAAGTCATGGCAGCTAACAATCAAATCAATCTTGGACAGGGCTGTCGCCTCGCCCATTACGAAGAGCGTTATGCAAATAAAGCGGAATCCTCATGAAACTTCGATTGACGATACAAAAAGAGATAGATTCGGTCCTAGATTCCACATGTTTTTCAAGCGATGACTTTATACGTTACTTCGGAGATGATGATATTGATGATTTGATACGAATAACGTTCCTTCACAATCAGACTTATTACTTCACAGCGAACCGGGCCTTGCACATTTACCGAATAGAAATGTCGCCTGGCGAAATAACTGCTAACAAGACAATGCTCGTGGATTCACTAGACGAGGTGTTCCGAACTATTCCTCGTTGGACTAGCGAGGTCCGAAGTGAACTAAAAGCAGAGAAAGATCTAAATCGTGAGGTCAATGAGCTCAGAGAGCTAATATCGGAGCAGCTAGGCGAACAGACGAAAGACGAAGAATTTACTGTAGAGGAGATCAATGCTCTGAGAGAGAAATTTTCTCGTCTCGAAGAAAAGGTACGTAAACTTGAGGAAGACCAGATTATAACGTCTACTCAGTTTAGAGAGTTCAAGGATGGTATAGAGAGGGTGTCGGAAGACATAGAGTATTATCCAAAAGAAACGTGGCTTAGAACGGCACCCAACAAGATCGTAAAACTCGTTGTATCTATTGGAAAATCCAAAGAAGGGCGCAAGGTTCTTGCAGATGGTGCTAGAAAACTCCTAGGGTTAGACTGATAGCAGATGCATAACAAGCGCTTCCAGACGACGCTAAAACATACGCGTTTTTGTGTTACTTGCTATGCTGAAACAATAACACAAAAATGCTACGGCTTAAACGGGCATTAGTTGCCGCTTTGCTACATGGGGTGATAACAAGATGAAAATAAAAGCCGTAACCGTGAATCGGTTTCGAAGCTATTCAAGCCCGGTGACGGTACAGCTTGATGACCTGCTCGTCCTTGTCGGTCGTAACGACATTGGGAAATCAACACTTCTTGAAGCGTTGGACGTCTTTTTCAATGAAGGTAAAGGCTGCGTAAAGATAGACAAGGACGATATAAACAAAGATTGCCTTGCTCAAGGGCAGGACTGCATTGAAATCGAAATCGAATTCACTGATCTTCCTGGAAATATCGTCATTGACGCCACGAACCAGACGACACTGCAGGAGGAATACCTGCTAACGTCGGCGCGAACCCTGCATGTCGTCAAGAGATACCCAAATGCGGGGAAGGAAAAGGTATTTATTAGGGCCAATCACCCCGTAAACCCAGAATGTTCTGACTTACTTCTGAAGAAGAACGCCGACCTTAAGAAGATATTGGAAGCTGGCGGTTTCGACTGCCCGGATAAGACAAAGAATGCTGAGCTACGAAAAGCTATCTGGCGTGGGCAGGCAAATTTACAGTTAGGCGACTGCGAAATTGAAGTTGCCAAGATTGACGCCAGGAGCATCTGGGAACAACTCAAGGCGTATATGCCGCTGTACACGCTGTTCCAATCGGATCGAAAAAATAGCGATTCTGACGATGAAGTTCAGGATCCTATGCGAATCGCTGTCAGGGAAATCCTCGGTGATCCACAAATTCAAGCAGATTTGGCGCAGGTCACGGACACGGTGAAGGCACGATTGGATCAGGTGGCTCAGAGAACCTTACAAAAGCTTAGGGAAATGAACCCAGCAATCGCCAATTCACTCGACCCTCAACTTCCTGATTTCGCCAGCCTGAAGTGGCCGGATGTCTTCAAGAACGTCTCTATTACCGGTGATGATGATATCCCCATTAATAAGAGAGGAAGTGGAGTAAAGCGCCTCGTGCTGATCAGTTTTTTCCGTGCAGAAGCAGAGAGGAGACAAAATGAGGCTAACTTGCCCGATATTGTATACGCCATCGAAGAACCGGAAACATCTCAACACCCAGAACATCAGCGCGATTTGACTGATGCGCTGATCGCCCTGTCTGAAGCACCCAATACCCAGGTATTGCTCACAACACACAGCCCCGAAATCGTCAAGCGCCTGAAATTTGAGAACATCATTCTGGTTTCAGATCAGGCTCCGAAACGAGTTTCGCCCGTTCTTGAACATGAGCTACCGTATCCAAGCCTTAATGAAGTAAATTTTTCTGCGTTTGGAGAGGCGTCCTATGAATATCACAACGAACTATATGGGTTCATTGAGGCAGAAGGACGCTTGGCTGACTACAAACTTGGCAAACCGGAGCGTCAGTACATTCGTCTCCGGCAGGATGGTTCTGCGGTGTCGCAGCAAATTATTCTTACCGAGTACATTCGCCATCAAATTCATCATCCGGAGAACGACCAAAACGTACTGTTCACCCCGGATGAACTCACAGAATCAATTGAGACCATGCGACTTTTCCTCCAAGTTTGAGGCGACGGGTGAGGCGGCATCTAACAAATCGTTACAAGGGACGTTTGAGCCATTGCCCAGGTTTGCTGCCAAAAAATAGTCATCGTCTCAAACGCCCCTGAACTTAGGCGTCGTGTCCTGTGACAACGCCAGTGGTCAAGATTGTTCGCCACCAGTAGATTGAGGGAAACATATTGAGACATATAGGAATACTGGAGCCTGAAGTAGTAATAGAACTTCTCAATAGAATAGGTATACCAGTAGTAACACTCTATGGGTTAAGCATGTTTCTGTTTCCTTGGATTAGCGGAGACGGAGACTGGAATTATGTGCATAGTGTTTGGCACAACTGGCAAGGCTTGAACGTAGGTATGCTCGCTTTCGTTTCAAGTCTTATCGCCTTTAATATCGGCAGATACAATGCCGAAAGACAGAGAGAAAGGGAATTCATTGCCGCGAAAGTATTTTTACCAGAGGCATTGAGTGAACTAACTGAGTATTTCAAATTAAGTGCAATCTTATTATCTGAAGCCTACGAACGAGCGTCTGAACCAAGGAATAACAGGAGAAGAGAACTTGCGGCAGCGCTCCCCGTACCACCGAAGGAGTACAAAACCATTTTTAGTCGTTGTATTGAAAAAGCAGATCCAGAAGTGGGTAGCTATTTAGCTTACATTTTAATGAGGCTTCAGGTTCATAATTCACGGATATCCGGAATTCCAGATTCCTTTACCGTAGGTGCTCAAATGCTCGTCGCCCCTCAGAATATACTTACCTACCTTTTCAGGCTTGCGGAGCTTCAGGCTCTTGTAAACAATCTTTTTGAGTTTGCACGAGGGATGGAGCTATTTGTCAACGAGTATCCTCGATGGGATGATTTCAGGAATGCGTATGGAAATCTCGATTTGTGGTTAGACGACTACGACGGTCTACAAGGCTTTACCGAGCGAGCTATTGCGCGGCATAAGGTAGTAAAAAGCACATAGAAAGCGCAAAAACTGTGGCACGACAACTTCGCCGCTGAACAGCGGCATCAAACCTCAACTGCTATCGAGGATTTGCAATGGGAATTGGCCATGTTATTTCTGCTGAAGAATGGAATAAGTTGCCCGAGTCGCAATTTCCCCTAATGAAGTCGGACAAAGAGAAGGGGGGCGTATTCGAAGTTATAAAAGTCGGCTTCTATATGGCATCTAAAGAAGAATGCTAAGAAATCTAAGTACTTGCGTAACAAGTTCCAGGAGGGAAGTATACCCTCCCAAAGGTGCTAGTTAAGTTCGAATCCGAATTTGGACTTTGCAAACTTCCCATTGAACTTGTTGATTGGATATTTCATGCAACAGCCATGGCAAAAGCCGGAATGAATGCACTTCCTTGTTCATTCGAATTCAGCGAGATTGATGGACGCAAATACGATGACATATTGTAGAAGCTTTAGTAAGCCCAATCACGGCGACAGCGTTTCTGCTACGGACTCGCCTCAACCACTTAGCTGCGCGTTTTAGCAGCAATAGAAACTAAGGAAATACTGTACATGGAATCGCTTTTTTCATGGCTGAACGTTGACCGAATCGGTGGCCTTGCTTCGATTACTGGGCTTGGTTTCACTATCTATGTTTTTCTGGGAGTGAGAAAAATAAAGCAAGAGTTTCTTTTTAGAGCGAGACTACCGAGTCTTTTAAAGAAAATACAGAATCACGCATCAACGATTTCTAGTGAATTGACTAACCTCCCGGACTCTAGTCATGCAATTATCGAAGAACTGGCGATTGCGCAAGTAAATATTAGGAGTCTTGAGAATAAGTCCTCTGGAACAATGCGTTTATCCCTAAAGAAACTCCGTTTGATCATTGAGGAAATTCGAGAGAATCAGAGTATAGATAAGAACTCGATCAGAGCGGTTTATCTTGAAATGAATATGGTGATCCAAGAAATTTCAAACATTCGTGAAGATGACAAATGGAGTCAAGGAAATGGCTAAGCAAGACGAAAAGTTAGTAGCACTTGTAGCCAAATTAATTGAACTAACTCAGGAGTCCACATTGCGCTGGGAAGTAGTCGAGGCGAACGAAGGTTCCGAATTTGGGTTTACCAAGATTATTGGCGCTGTATTTGAGACAAAATACGGTGGGAGAATCCTAAGAATATATAAAAGGGAATATGATAATAGTGAGGATAATCACTTGTTTAATACGTACGCTTATCAGCCCACTTATTCAATAGCTATTGAACTTGAGTTTGTCGATAGAAAAGGGAATTCAATTTGGAGTTTTCCACGAATCACAGGCATTTTTGATTTGTACAAAGCCATATCATACAAGGCAGCTGGTGTGGATGATTTTATTAGCGATATATTAGGTGATGAAGAGAACGCCTCTAACAAAAGGACCAAATCGGACGTATAAACGTGTCACCTACCTCGGGGGATGTTGAGTATAATTAGTATGTAGAGCTAGACTAAATGAACAGGTATTATTGTATCATTGGGCTATGGTATAACACGGAAAAGGTTCTAGCGAACAACGCTATCTACGACAAGATCACGGAAAGCAGTATATGGGAATTTTTTGCTACGATTATCACCAATAGCGAAGTCTCGGTAGATAAAACTATTGGCTGCCATAATAATCGAACTTCAGTTACACCACGAGCCTGTTGGATAGGGCACTAGATAAGTTAAGAGAACGGTATGATTTGATTTACCTCCATTGCAAAACGATATTTTCTAGAATTAGCTTACGCCTATTGTACTTGTCCGAAACAATGAATTTTTAGGCCCGGGTATTTAGACTCGTCCGCTTTCGAATTTCTCCAGACTAATTGTAGTGGTTGTTCCAGGCAGAATAGACTGAGGTACAGCTGACTAAGTTGGGGGAGGAGATAGGAATCGTCTTTCCAGATGAGTTCGCCGCCTACCAGCAGCCCTACTCTGCGTGTGCAGACAAGGGCTTAATGCTTTCGAAGTATCATCAAAAATCATTGGATATAGGGGGTGAATATGAAAAATATATTTAGGGGGTTCTATAGCGCATCTCAACAAGAGCTTGGAAATCTTTGGAAGGATGACAAAACACTTTTTGTGTTCGATGCCAACGTGCTTCTTAATCTGTATGGTTATGCACTCCAAACTAGAAATGATTTCTTTAAAATACTGAAATCTATAGAAGGGCAAATTTGGATCCCATACCACGCGGGTCTCGAGTACCAGAAGCGAAGACTAGAGGTTATCAAGAATGAAAAAAGTATTTTTAGTGAAATAGATAGAAACCTTGATAAGGTACAGAATGTATTCAAATCTGACTTCGAACAGCTGGCATTGAAGCGCCGCTTTCCTAAGTTAGCGGAGAATACTGAAAGGCTTGAGAAGGAGATTAGTAGAAGTATAGCGAGCTACCGAAAATCGGTGGCACATTGGAATAGCGAGCAACCCTGCGTTCGTTCTCATGACTCAATTAGAGACGATTTAAACAGCTTATTCGAAGGAAAAGTTGGTGAAAAACCGAAAAGTCAAGAATGGCTAGATAACCTTTATAAAGAAGGTGCGGAGCGGTTTAGGAATAGAATTCCGCCGGGCTTTAAAGATGCGTCAAAAGCTAAGAAAGAGGAGGATACCCATTTTTTCTATGATGGACTGAATTACGAGCGGCAGTTTGGTGATCTAATCATCTGGAAACAAATAATACAGAAGTCAAAAGAAAAAGATATAGCCAGCGTCATCTTTGTAACCGATGATGCCAAGGATGATTGGTGGTATAAAATACACTCTAACGGCAACAAAGTTATAGGACCTCTAGCGGAGATTCAGGCAGAAATATTTGGCGAATCAGATATTAGCGCATTTCATATGTACAGCACATCGATGTTCATGAAAGATAGTGAGTCCTATCTGTCGGTAGAGGTTGATGAGAATTCGATCATTGATGCGAGAGCCTCCCATTCGAAGCCGAGACATAAATATCGAGCTGATAATCTGAATCAACTGAGAGATTCACAGAATTTTATAGTGAATGAATATTTGAAGAAGCACGAATCTAGTTTCGGGAAGCTTAGCGAGATTATGTCTCAAAATAGGTTTCCTGATGATTTAGAAAAGTTTCGGAATCTAGAATACATGAAAAATCATCTACCGACACATTTTGACGAATATAAGAATCTCTCCAACAAAGCGAGCGTAGAAGCCTACAAATATTGGCTCGATAAATACAATACTATCTTCGATGAGAATAATATGAGCACCTATAGTGATATCATAAGAAAGTATGAAAATGTTGGATCACCTTCTGAAATCCAAAGGCTATTCGACAACTTGGATGCTTCAAAGAATGAAGAGAGCGACGAGAACTAGAAGAACACTTTAGAACGAGTATGTTATTTTACTTTACTCCAATTAAACTTAGATCACTTTCACAAGAATCAGAGAATTAATAGGGTGACCTTTTTATGGAAAGCATTCTTCCCGTTTTCCAAACAATGCTGGGTGGCATGTTAACTTTGCTCGGCGTATATATCGTTCAAAATAAGTCGAACAAGAGAGAGCACAACAAACACTACAGAGAGATTATCCAAAAATGCTATGAGCATCTCTTGAGCATGGAGTCTTATTATCTGGAAGAGTCTGTAAATTTCTTCAAAGGTGTGCGTGATAATGATTTACTTAAGTTGAGGAAGTCTCAACACGGCTCTCTAGGATCTGAAGAGTCGAATAAGGCAGTTGCACTTATCGAGCTATATTTTCCGGAGTTCGACGACTTAGTAGAAGAATTATCATCTGCTGAAACCGAGATGATGAACTTCAATAGCGATACAATTTCCTCGTTTAGCTACTTATCTGTGGAAAAATACAATCAGGAATCGGAAGAGTATAGCGAGAAACTAGGAGAAGCCATAGCAAACGTTAAAGAGGTTCTTGTTGATGAAATGAGGAGGTATACCGCCTTCTAGACTATACTCAGAGTTTGACGTCGGAAGGTACGATTTTTGTTTCATTGTTAGTGCTCGGAAATAGCGAATGGGCTACCAAACATATGAAGATGAATCGGCTAATATTTCGATTTTGAAGCACACAATGGTTCTACCTCTTTATGCGTCAGAGTTACCCAATATCAGCGTAGACCTTTACAATAATACTGGCAGTATAGAGCTGACCCTCAAGAAGAATTCGGAGCGCCCACCATGAACAAACTACAAATCGACATCGTCTCCGACATCGCCTGCCCCTGGTGCGCCATCGGTTATGCCCGCCTGCAGCAGGCCATGGCGCAGCTGGCATCGGACTATGAGTTCACGGTGCAGTGGCATGCCTTTGAGCTGAACCCCTCGCACAGTGGCCAGGGTGAGCCCATCCTGCCGGCGCTGGCGAAAAAGTACGGGCGCAGCGAGGACGAGATGCGCGAAGCGCAGAGCAATATGATGACGATTGCCAAAGAGCTTGGCGTCAACTTTGAAAAACTGCAGGAGCGCCTGACCGCCAATACCTTTGATGCCCACCGTCTGGTGAAATGGGCTGCTGAGCAGGGTCAGCAGACGGCCATGAAGCAGGCACTGTTCGAGGCGTATTTTGGCAAGGCGCTGGATGTCTCCGACCCGGAGGTGCTATTGGGCTGTGTGGAAACGCTGGGGCTGGACCCGGCACAGGCCAGGCAGGTGTTGGAATCGGATCAGTTTGCGGCGGCGGTACGCGAAGACGAAGCCACTTACCAGAAGGCCGGTGTCAGCTCTGTGCCGGCGTTCATCATCAACCGCAAGTACCTTATCTCCGGCGCGCAGGAGCCCGAGGTGCTGGTGAAGGCGTTTCAGGATATCAGTGCCGAGGCGGCTTGATATCCATCGGCTCGGCCCATCATTGAGCTGCGGCTGAACTGGGCGCTATAACTAGCAATCGACAATGGAGCCAGATTTGTACAAGCTATACTACTACCCGTTAAATGCGAGTATGGCCCCCCGCTTCGTACTGGAAGCGCTTGGTGTCGACCATGAACTCGTGCTGGTCGACAGAAAGTCTGATTCTCACAAGTCCCCCGAGTACCTGGCCCTGAACCCGACGGGTCGAATCCCGGCTTTTGTGACAGGCAAAACTGTTATCCTGGAAAGCGCTGCTATTTGCATTTATCTCTGCGAGAAACACCCAGAAGCTGGCTTGATGCCTGTTAAAAACATCGAACTGCGGGCGCGGTTCTTTCAGTGGCTCTTGTATCTTTCAAGTACATTGCAGGCAGAGCTCATGATTTATTTTTATCCTGAACGGCATTCTGAGGTTTCGTCTGGAGCCGAGCAGATTCGTAGAGCCCAGGATGCGCGGATCAGCCAAATGCTCTCAATTCTGGATGCGGAGTTAGAGGGACATGAATTTCTGTTGGGAACAGAGCTATCAGTCTGCGACTACTTTTTATTCATGCTATGTATCTGGGCAGACGGGATCTCGGTGCCCCCGCTGAGCTTTAAGAATTTGAATCGCCACCTAAGATTGATGGTGACGCGGCCTGAGATTATACGGGTGTGCCAACATGAGAACCTGGATCTGAGCCCATATGCGTAAGCTAAAGTCCCAAAAACGTTTCCGCGGAAACGTTTTCCGAGAGGTATCACTTTGTTAGTCGTCATCCCCACTGCCGGCCAGGAGCCGGTCTTCCATGAAACCTAAGGCTCTGATTGTCGTGCACGGCGGTAGCGCTCGCCTCCATATGTCATATTATAGCCCTTATAAAGCCTATATATAGAATTTTATGACCTTACAGGCTCTATTTAGGCCTTTAAATTAAATCTAATTACATTCCCTAAATAGTCTGTTAAACTCTAATCACGAGGTTAAAGTCTATTTAGGGTTCTTTATATGGATTCTGATCGTGTTTCAGCAATCATTGGTCAACGGATCAGGCAGTATCGGTTGAATCAGGATTTAACGCAGGAAGATCTAGCCACCCTGGCCAAGGTCTCACTGAATGCGGTTAAGTCCACCGAGGCTGGTAAAAGCACCTTGCCGACTTATGTCGCGATTCTTCAGGCGCTGGGCCATATCGACAACTTGCTTGCCGCCTTCCCGGACGAGGGCGTTTCTCCTGTGCAGCTACTCAAAAGCAGCACCAAACAGAAGCAACGGGCGAGCGGCAAAAAGCGCGTGCAACCGGCCGACAATGAGGAGCTCGACTGGTGATCAATACCATTGAGGTTCGCTATAAAGGAGAACCTGCCGGCGCCTTGAGTTATAACAAAGGCGACACAGCGGCGCGGTTCGAGTACTTCCCTGAATTTGTCGACCAAAACATCCCGCTTGCACCGCTGACAATGCCTGCCGAGACGGGAAGAATTTACGCTTTTCCGGGGCTAAACTGGGACACGTTCAGGGGCCTGCCGGGCATGCTCGCAGACTCATTGCCCGACGACTTTGGTAATGCGGTACTGAACCAGTGGGTTGCGAAACAGCCAGGTCGCACAGAACCCCTGACCCCGCTTGAACGGCTTCAGTATACCGGCGAACGGGGCATGGGCGCGCTGGAGTATCACCCCGCCCGGAACAGGCAAACCACTGCCAGTAATAAAGACATAGAGCTTGAGAGCTTGATGATGTTAGCGCAGGAAGTGCTCGATGCACGAAATGGCTTTCATCAGCGCACGCATTTTGATGACACGGCAAATAAAGAAATGATGCAGGCGTTATTGGCGGTTGGCACGAGCGCCGGTGGCGCAAGACCCAAAGCAATTCTGGCGTTTAACCAGGGGTTTAGCCAGGTTCGTTCAGGGCAGGGAATCGTACCGGCCGGGTTTGAGCATTACCTGCTGAAGTTTGACGGCGTAAAAGAGCGCGACCCGTCCCAACAAACGTTTGGCGACCCGCTCGGTTACGGCACGATGGAATATGTTTATTACTTGATGGCCACGCAAGCCGGCATTCACATGATGCCCTGTCACTTGCTTGAAGAAGGCAACCGGCGCCATTTTGTGACCAGGCGCTTTGACCGGGTAGGCAATGAGAAAAAACACATTCAAACGCTTACCGCCATTAAACACGTCAACTACCACGATATTGGCGCGTTTTCCTATGAAGAGCTATTCCAGGTTGCCCGCCAGCTCAGGTTGCCGCGGACGGACGCTATCGATCTGTTTCGCCGACTGGTATTTAACCACGTAGCAACGAACCACGATGATCATTCCAAGAACTTTGCTTTTATGCTGGAGGACAAGCAATGGCGGTTGAGCCCTGCTTATGACGTTGCCTTTAGCTATAAACCCGGCAACCCCTGGGTAGAGCAGCACTGGATGTCATTAAATGGCAAGCGCAGCGGTCATACCCGCGCTGATTTTTACGCGCTTGCGGACGCTCAGCTTCCGCGGGTAGAGCGCAAAGAAATCGATGCGGTTATTGATGGTGTGATCAACGCGGTGTCTCAGTGGCAGGCATTAGCCACTGAGCATGAGGTACCAAAAGCGCTGGCCGACTCAATAGACAGTCATATCAAGCTGAAAAATTTTACCTGACCGAATGGTGTATGATTTTATTGGGCTGCGTTGAAACGCTGGGGCTGGACCCGACACAGGCCAGGCAGGTGCTGGTGAAGGCGTTGCAGGACATCAGCGCCGAAGCGGCTTTATACTCAAGGTATCCAGGCACAATATCTTCAATGTAGAGATGCAAGAAACGATGCGCGATAAGCCCCCTTTCACAATCACCGCTGACATCCTGAATCTGGTTGCTGGTATCAGCGAGCAGGTTGGCAGGCTGGATGCCAGTGAACTGAATGCCTCACCGCAGCTACGCAAACAGAACCGCATCAAGACCATCACCGGCACACTGGCAATTGAGGGCAATACGCTGACCGAAGAGCAGGTAACAGCCATTGTTGAGGGGCAGCGCGTGTTGGGCAGCGTGCGCGAACTGGCCGAAGTCAAAGGCGCCATTGCCGCTTACGATGCCTTGCCGGGGTTGCAGCCCCATAACATCACTGACCTGCTCAGCGCACATGGCTTGATAATGTCCGATGTTCTGGTCAATACCGGAGCATTTCGCACTCGGGCGGTGGGTATACACAAAGGCGATGTGGTGCATCATGTGGCGCCACCCGCGCACCAGGTGTCAGGTTTGATGGCAGACCTGTGCCGCTGGATAAAACAGGCAAAAGATCACCCCTTGATCGCCAGCAGTGTTTTTCATTACGAGTTGGAGTTCATCCATCCGTTCAGCGATGGCAATGGCCGTATGGGACGACTGTGGCAGACACTGATCTTGTCGCAATGGCACCCGCTGTTTCTGTCGTTGCCGCTTGAGAGTGTGATTAAGGACCATCAGCACGACTATTACCAGGCGCTTGAGCAGGCGGATCAACTGGCCGAGAGCGCGCCCTTTATTCAATTCATGCTATCGGTCATTGCACAAACGCTCTCACAAAGCACCGCTCTTGATTCATCTATAAACGCCCCTGTAAACGCCCCTGTAAACGCCCCTGTAAATGTTGCGGGACGCAAGACACCGGATGCCATTTTGCTACTGCTGCAAAGCAACGCCCAGCTAACACGCCAACAGCTCGCAGATTCCCTCGGAAAGGATGTGCGCACCATTGCCCGGGCCATAGCCAAGTTGCAGAAAGCGGGCAGTTTGACCCGCATCGGCTCTGACAAAACCGGCCACTGGAAGGTTCACCTGTGATTGACAGCAAATCCATTTCCGAAACCAATTATTTTATCGTTAGCCGGGCCGATATTTGACGCTTTAATGTTATGACGTAATATTGCGTTTGCTCACAAATTTGGAGGATGTCATGCGCGAGGCATTGGTTGAAGATCAGGAAGATTTTGCGGCATTCGAGGAACGGGCTTCCGAGCCTGTCATGAGCTATGAGGCCTTGCTGGACGATTTAGAGGCTCATGGGAAGCTATGAATCAGCCAAAGTTTCGCATGGGCCGACTTGATCACGTGCATATTCGCGTGCCGGATAGAGCAAAGGCAGCCCAGTGGTACGCCGACTACCTGGGCTTTGAAGCGGTTAAAAAATTTGAGTTCTGGGCAAAGGGATTTGATGGCGGGCCGCTGCAAATATCCGCAGATGGCGGCGATACCATGCTCGCCCTGTTCGAAGCAAGCGATGGGCACCCGATGGCGCCGCAAGTGACGGGTGTCGCCTTCAGCCTTGATGCGGAAGGCTTCATGGCTTTCGCCCGGTCATTGCCCAACGGCATCAACAGCCCATCAGGCCAACCGCTTAATACCAATGATATCGTCGACTTTGACATGTGCTGGGCCTACAACTTCGCTGACCCTTGGGGCAATAATTTTGAACTGAATTGCTACGACTATCAGCGAGTGAAGGCAGAGCTCATTGAGAAAGACCATATCGAGCCGGTGCGCTACTGGCCGCGTGAGTTGTACCAACAGTATCAGGAATAAGGCCAGTAAGCAGTGATAAGCTTTCAGGGCAAGAGCGCTACCAAATCCGACAGAATGAGAAATCTGATGAGCCATCATGAAGCGCATAGATCGAATCGAATAGGCTGGTTGCGTGCCGCTGTTTTAGGCGCCAATGACGGAATCGTCTCGACAGCCAGCCTCATCATTGGCGTTGCTGCTGCCAATGCAACACAAGAGACTATCCTGCTGGCAGGCGTTTCAGGACTTGTGGCGGGAGCCATGTCTATGGCGGCTGGGGAGTATGTGTCCGTCAGTTCCCAGTCTGATACAGAGAAAGCAGACCTGGCCATCGAAAAAAAATCCTTGGAGACTGATATAGATTTCGAAAAAAATGAACTTGCAACTATATACCAGAACAGAGGTCTTGAGCCTGTTTTGGCAAGACAGGTTGCCGAGCAGTTGATGGCTCATGACGCTCTGGGTGCGCATGCTCGAGACGAGATAGGGATATCCGAGACTGTCAGGGCTCAGCCTGTTCAGGCTGCATTTTCTTCAGCTGTTACCTTTACTGTTGGTGCTGCACTTCCTTTACTCGTGGCATGGACGACACCAGGTAATAATCTGATAGTCGCTGTTGCTATCTCATCTTTATTTTTTCTGGCGTGTTTGGGCGCCGTGGCTGCACGAGCGGGCGGCGCATCCATTGCAATCGGCGCTATCAGAGTGACTTTTTGGGGCGCACTGGCTATGGGTTTAACGTCTATTGTGGGTGATATTTTCGGCGTGGTTGTCTGATCCGCTGAATACAGACTGACGTATCAGCTTGCCAATGATGTGCTGTTTGTTCACCTGCTTGCTGTTGAACAAGGGCCTCGTACTGCCGAGCGCATCGTAAAGCCACCTATCACTTCCCAGGAAAAAAGCATGAGAAAAACAGTCCTTCACGTCGCCGCATTGCTTGGCGCGTTTTTGTTTGCTGGATCGGTCACTGCGCAGGAGTCACGAACGCCGCTCGTTCCGCTGCCTTCGGTCACCGATTTTACCAATGGTGATGGCTGGGGTGTTGGCCTTGGGCTTGGCGTTGAATATGAAACGGCCTATGAGGGTTCGGACGAGTTTGGGGTTGAGGTCGATCCGGCCGGCGGTGTGCAGTGGCGAAGTGGCGACCATGTTTTTCTCTGGGCTGGTGAAGCCATTGGCTGGCGGACGCTGGTGCAGGATTCCTGGTTGATTCAAACGTCTTTAGGCTACGAAGAAGGCCGGGAAGAGGCTGATTCAGACGACGGCAGACTGAATGGCTTGGGCGAATCGAGTTCCGGGGGTGCATTGCTGTTGGAAGTGCGTCATGACCTTGGCGATGACTGGCGTTACTTTTTGGATGGCCGGGTAGCAACTGGCAGCATTGGTACGCTCGGAATTTTCGGCGCGGGAACCTGTCTGGGTTGCCAGGCTGACGGCACTGGTTGGGAAATCGGCGCTGTTGCCACGTTCCACAATGGCGAGCGCGCCAACCGCGACTTTGGCGTGACCAGGCAACAATCCATCAATTCCGGTATTACCGAAACCGATGTTGATAGCGGATTCAGATCATTGGGTATCAATGTCAACTATCGTC
>NZ_JBBDNQ010000045.1:0-184811 GCF_040877505.1 Pseudohongiella sp. | reverse complement strand
AGCGGTCATCCCAGCTGTCAAAAAACGCCAGCGTATCAATGATGTCGTCGGTGGTGATGTCTGTGCCAAACTCTTTCATGACGTGTGCTTTTTCCCTTCTAAAAGAACATCCCGGTTTCAAGCTGCGCCTCTTCGCTCATCATGTCGCGACTCCAGGGCGGATCAAACACCAGATCAACGTTGACCGTCTTCACATTGGGCACTTTGCGCACCCGGTATTCAACATCGCCCACCAGCACCGGGCCCATGCCGCAGCCGGGTGCGGTCAGGGTCATGTCGATACTGACGGTTTTGGAGTCCTGATCAATGGCAACTTTGTAGATCAACCCCAGGTTGACCAGATCAACGGGAATTTCCGGATCAAAGACGGTGCCCAGCGCTTCCCAGACCTGCTCTTCATGAATGCTGTCATCGCTGGGGGTGGGGAAACTCAGCGTTTCCGGCTGCAGGCCGAGAATGGCGGCGTCGGTGCCGTCGACACGCAACATCTGCCCGTTGTGCACCACTGTGTAGTTACCGCCCAGGGCCTGGGTGATACTGACAAAACTGTCTTTGGCAATGGTAACCGGGGTACCGTCCGGTACGCGTCGCGCCGGGCAGTCCGCCTGTGCTACAACCATTTGTCGCTGCATGTTCTACTCTCTATGTGTCGGCTGGTTATGTGTCAGCTGGCCGGCGGACATTTATCCGACGCTGAAACTTTCACCACAGCCACAATGATCCTTGGCGTTGGGGTTCTGAAAGCGAAGTTGACGGTTGACGCCTTCGGTGACCAGATCAATCTGGGTGCCGTTGACCACGTTCAGACTGCCGCGGTCGATCATCAGCTCTACACCCTCTTCAAGCGTCTGCCGGATGTCATCGGCATTGACTTCAGGTACCAGGTCAACCACATACATGAAACCGGTGCAGCCGCTTTCCTTGACGCTCAGGCGAACGGCCCGGGCGCTGTGGTCTTTCTGCAACTGACGGCGAAAATGTTCTACTGCGGCCGGGCTAACTGTCACTGGGGCTTCTGTCACCCGCGTGGTGGCAGCAGTACGCGGATCATACGTTTCTACAGCCATGGTACTACCCCCTGTTTAATATTAATCAATGCACACCTGTGCACTAAAGCAACATGCCGCTGGCTTTATCCAGCGCGGCAAACAGCCGATCAATATCATCGAATGTATTGTAAAAACTGAAACTCGCCCGCACGGTACCGGGTATCTGGTATTGCTCCATCAGCGGCTGGGCACAATGATGGCCGGTGCGTACCGCAATGCCCTGCTGGTCCATCAACATGCCTATGTCCGATGGATGCGCGCCTTCGAGTACAAAACTGAGCACGGCGGCCTTGTTTGTCGCGGTGCCGATTAGTCGCAGCCCGGGCACCTGCAAGGCCTTGTCGCGGGCATAGGCCAACAGTGCGTCTTCGTGCGCGGCGGCGGCGTTGCGGTCGAGAGCATTAACATAATCAATGGCAGCGCCCAGACCAATGGCACCGGCAATATCGGGCGTGCCCGCTTCAAACTTGTACGGCAATTGATTGTAGGTGGTGCCGGCAAAACTGACGGTTTCAATCATCTCGCCACCGCCCTGGTACGGCGGCATGGCGTCGAGCAGTTCGCGGCGACCATACAGGACACCGATGCCGGTGGGCCCAAACAGTTTGTGCCCTGAAAACGTATAAAAATCACAGCCCAGTGCCTGCACATCGACCGGCCAGTGCGCGATGGCCTGCGCGCCATCAATCAGCACCAGGGCGCCAGCTTCGTGGGCCAGTTTGATCATGTCGGCAATCGGGTTGATGGTGCCCAGCGCATTGGACACATGATTCACCGACACCAGTCGCACGCGATTGTCGAGCATCATGGCAAAAGCTTTCAGATCCAGCGTGCCGGTATCGTCCACCGGAATCACCTCAACCCGGGCGCCGGTTTTCTCGGCAACCATCTGCCAGGGCACGATATTGGAATGATGTTCCATGGCGGAGACCAGGACACGGTCGCCAGCCTGCAGATTGCTGCCCCCCCAGCACGCGGCCACCAGATTGATGGCTTCGGTGGTGCCGCGGGTCCAGATGATCTGCGCGGCAGCTTCGGCGTGAATAAAGTCCGCAACTTTTTGCCGCGCACCTTCGAATTTGGCTGTGGCGCGATCGCTCAGCGCATGAGCGCCACGATGCACGTTACTGTTGTCGTGGCAGTAGTAGTCGCTGATGGCGTCAATCACTGCGCGCGGCTTTTGTGTGGTGGCGGCGTTATCCAGATACACCAGTGGGTGTCCATTGACCTGTTGCTGCAGAATGGGAAATTCCGCACGCACGCGCTCGACATCAAAACCAGTGCTGTTGCTCACCGTGGCTGCGCTCGCTGTTTCGGCTGCGCCCATGTCAGCTACGCTCGCTGGCAGCATCAGTGATTCCGGTTTCAACAGCCCCGACATCACTAACCAGGGCACGGTCGGCGGCAAACAGGGCCGTCAGATGAGTACCCAGTGCGGTTTTGATTTCTTCGTGCGGCAGGCCCTGCAGCAATTCATTGATGAACCCGAAGCTGAGCATGACCCGCGCCTGCGCCGGGCTGATGCCACGGCTTTGCAGGTAGTACAGTGCGGTTTCGTCAAGCTGGCTGATGGTGGCACCGTGCGCACAACGCACATCATCGGCATAAATTTCCAGCTCGGGTTTGGTATCTATTTCCGCGTTGCTGGAGGTCAGCAGGTTGCGGTTGTTCAGTTCTGCCAGCGTTTTCTGGGCATCCTTGTGGATATGGATACGCCCGTTGAACACGGCCTTGGCGCGGTCGCCGATAATGCCACGAAAGACTTCCTTGCTGGTGCCATTGGGCACGCGGTGTTCGATGGTGGTGTGGTAATCCACCAGTTGTTTGTTGCGCGCCAGGTAGACACCGTCAAGGTTCAGTTCGGCGCCCGGTCCGCAATGATTCATCTGATAGTCGATGCGTTTCAGGCGGCTGCCTTCAGCAATGGTAAACCCGTTGAAACGTGAATCACGTTGCAGGTTCAGGTAGACCCCGCCGATGTGGGAGACGGATTCGGGCTCCAGATTGAGCCGGGTGTGGTGCAGTTGGGCATTGTTGCCGAGATGTATCTCGGTCATTGCATTAACAAAGGCCTGTTGTTCCGCTGATTGTGATACATAGTGTTCAACAATTTCGGCGCGGGCGCCCTCTTCCACCACCACCAGCACACGCTGATTGGATACGGTCGGTTCCCTGGATGTACTCAACGAAGACACATGCGCGATATACACCGGCTTGTTCAGCGTTGTCTGGCGCGGCACGTGTAGCAGCAGGCCTTCACTGGCCCAGGCATTGTTGAGCATCGCAAACAGGTTGCGGCGCGCGGTATCCACGCTGCCGGCAATTCGGCCCAGGTAGTCTTTGATCAGCTTTTGCGCCGCAGCATCCGCGTTGCTGAACAGGGTCATGCCCGCTGGCAAAGCGTCCGAGACTTCAGCGTCAAAAACACCGTCCACAAACACCAGCGTCGTGGCATCCAGCGTCAGCAGCTGTGAGCTGACAACGGACGCAGCATGAACGGCGTCACGCGCGCGATCACCTGCAACCCTGCCCGCGCCCCAGTCGGCTGCGGTAAAGTCCTGGAATGATTGCAGCGTGGTGTACTTCCACTGCTCGGTCTTGCGGCCGGGCCAGGCGGTGCGGGCAAAATCGGTGCTGCCCTGTTCACGCAAGGCGGCAAGCCAGGCCGGGCTTTGTTGTGCATCGGCCAACGCCAGTGCGTGCTGCTGGAATTCGGCTGCGCCGACATTGGCAACCGCTGATGCGCTGCGTGCATTGCTGACTGCTGTGGGTACGGACATACTCAGGCGACCTCACCTTCCAGCCAGCCGTAACCTTTGGCTTCCAGTTCTTTGGCCAGTTCCTTGTCACCGCTCTTCACGATCTTGCCACCGGCCAATACGTGCACGTAGTCGGGCACAATAAAGTCCAGCAGGCGCTGATAGTGGGTGACCACAATAAAGCTGCGCTCGCTGCTGCGCATGGCGTTAACGCCGCTGGCAACCACCTGCAGGGCATCGATATCGAGGCCGGAGTCGGTCTCGTCAAGAATGCACAGGCTGGGTTCCAGCAACATCATCTGCATGATCTCGTTACGCTTCTTTTCACCGCCGGAAAACCCTTCGTTGACACCGCGCTTCAGGAAAGACGGGTCAAGACTCACTTTCTTGCTGGTATCACGTGCCAGTTTCATGAAATCAAATGACGACAGTTCTTCCAGGCCCTGGTGTTTGCGCCGGGCATCCACGGCAGCCTTGAGGAACTCCATGTTGCTGACGCCGGGAATCTCCACCGGGTACTGAAACGCCAGGAACATGCCTTCGCGCGCGCGCTCTTCGATGCCCATGTCCTGCAGGTTCTTGCCGTTGAAGGTGATGTCACCGGACAGCACTTCATAACCATCGCGCCCGGTCAGCACATTGCCCAGCGTGCTTTTGCCGGAGCCATTGGGGCCCATGATGGCATGCACTTCACCGGCTTTGATGGACAGGCTCAGGTCATGCAGGATATGACTGTCTTCGACCTGGGCATTAAGTTTGTTGATCTCGAGCATAATTCGTTTTCCGTGTTATCCGACCGAGCCTTCAAGGCTGACTTCGAGCAGCTTGCCGGCTTCCACCGCAAACTCCATGGGTAGTTCTTTGAATACTTCGCGGCAAAAACCGTTGACGATCATCGACACCGCTTTTTCCGCATCCAGTCCGCGCTGCTGACACAGAAACATCTGTTCATCGCTGACCTTGGAGGTGGTTGCCTCATGCTCGATGACGGCAGACGAGTTGCGGTTTTCGATGTAAGGAAAGGTGTGAGCACCACATTTGTCGCCTATCAGCAGCGAGTCACACTGGGTAAAGTTACGCGCACCCTCGGCGCCCGGATTCATCCGCACCAGTCCACGATAGGAACTGTTGCTGCGGCCGGCGGAAATACCTTTGGCAATGATCGTCGAGCTGGTGTTCTTGCCCAGGTGAATCATCTTGGTGCCAGTATCGGCCTGCTGGAAGTTATTGGTCAGCGCCACCGAATAAAATTCACCCACACTGTTGTCCCCTTTCAGGATGCAACTGGGATACTTCCAGGTGACGGCAGACCCGGTTTCCACCTGCGTCCAGGAGATGCGCGCATTTTTATGTGCAATGCCGCGCTTGGTGACAAAATTGTAAATGCCGCCCTTGCCGTTCTTGTCGCCCGGGTACCAGTTTTGCACCGTGGAGTACTTGATGGTGGCATCATCCAGCGCCACCAGCTCGACCACCGCCGCATGCAGCTGGTTTTCGTCGCGCATGGGCGCGGTGCAGCCTTCCAGGTAGCTCACATGGGAGCCTTCCTCAGCAATGATCAGGGTACGCTCGAACTGCCCGGTGTTGAGTTCGTTGATGCGGAAATAGGTCGACAGCTCCATGGGGCAGCGCACGCCCTTGGGGATGTACACAAAGGAACCGTCCGAGAACACCGCGGAGTTCAGTGCCGCGTAGAAATTGTCTTTTTGCGGAACAACGGAACCCAGGTATTTTTTCACCAGCTCTGGGTGCTTGTGCACGGCTTCGGAGATGGGGCAGAAAATCACGCCTGCTTCATACAGTTTTTCGCGGAAGGTGGTGACGACGGACACCGAATCGAACACGGCGTCCACCGCGACACCGGCCAGTGCCGCCTGCTCATGCAGGGGAATGCCCAGTTTTTCGTAGGTGGCAATTAGCTCTGGATCGACTTCTTCCAGACTTTTAGGCCGGTTTTTCATGCTTTTGGGCGAACTATAGTAGGAGATCGAGGAAAAATCGATTTCCGGGTAGTGCACATGCGCCCAGGTCGGTTCAACCATTTCGCGCCAGGCGCGGTAGGCTTTCAGACGCCATTCCAGCATCCATTCCGGCTCTTCTTTCTGTGCCGAAATAAAGCGCACCGTGTCCTCATCGAGCCCCGGTGGCAGGGTGTCGGATTCGATAGCCGAATGAAAGCCGGCTGCGTAATCCTTGCGCATCAGGTCTTCTACCTGTGCGTTGCCACTCAGTTGTTCACTCATGGGAAACCTCTTTCCAAAAAACCTTTCCTGAAAGCTCTTTCCTGATGATCAGGACGCCAGATATGGTGGCTTCAGGCGGTCAATTATTCATTATCCGACTAATTTAGTCAAGTATTACGCCGGTTTGCACTGCCGCCCCGAGACGGCTCTTGCAGGCGCAGACCGGCATATTTGCAGGCTCCGGCGGATGTCCTGACGGCAGGAGATGCCCTGCGGCGTGAGATGCCCTACGACACAGGGTGCATAGTATAACAAGGATTGTACTGCTCCCTTAACAGCTTCATGCGGCCATCGGCGACAAAGTCGCGCAGCAGACCGTCCATGGCATCCATGATGGCGCGCTCACCGCGCAGCTCAAAGGGCCCCAACTCGCGGACCAGGCGCACGCCTTTGTCTTTGACGTTACCCGCAACAATGCCGGAAAAGGCACGGCGCAGGTTCACCGCCATCTCTTCTGCCGGCAGATCCCGCGTCAGTGTCAGACCCGCCATGGTTTTGTGCGTGACATCAAACGGATCTTTCATACCCTGCGGGATGTGCAGCAACCAGTTGTAATAGTAGGCATCACGTGACTTGCGGCGGTTGCGCGAGACCTTGTCAATCCCGGTTTTCATGACCTGCGCCACCTTGACCGGGTCCGCCTCCACGATCTGGTAAAACGCCCGGACACCCTCGCCCAGGGTGTTGACCAGAAAAGCGTCCACCTTGCGGAAATAACCCTGACTGCAGGCTGGCTCAGTGAAAATGACCGGCACATGGATGTCCTTGTTGGCCGGGTGCATCAGTGTGCCCAGCAGGAACAGAATCTCCTCCAGCGTACCCACCCCGCCCGGAAACACGATAACGCCGTGCCCCAGACGAACAAAGGCTTCCAGCCGTTTTTCGATATCCGGCAGCACAACCAGATGATTCACAATCGGGTTGGGCGATTCGGCGGCAATAATACCCGGTTCGCTGATGCCGATGTAACGCCCGCCCTGTATCCGTTGTTTGGCATGACCAATCGTGGCCCCTTTCATGGGGCCTTTCATGGCGCCCGGACCACAACCGGTGCAGATATCCAGTCCGCGCAGGCCCAGTTGGTACCCCACCGATTTGCTGTAGTCGTATTCGTCGCGGCTGATGGCGTGCCCGCCCCAGCATACAACCAGGCGCGGCAATACTTTGGGCTGCAACAAACCGGCATTGCGCAACACATGAAACACCAGGCTTTTGACTGCCTCGGCACTGTCAACATCAGACTGATCGAAGCGAATGGCCTCAAAGTTATGCTGGATCATGTCACCTGCATCTTCCCCGTGCCCGTTCTCCAAAGGCCGGTACAGCTCGCTGGACACAAACACGATGTCGCGCAGCACGGCAAACAGATGTTCGCGGATACCGCTGATGATCACGCCGTCGACAAACGCGCAGGCCGGTGCGTTGCACAACTGCAGTTTGATGCCACGTGTACGCTGAACGATCTCGATCTGAAAGTCAGGATAGCGCTGGTAGACCTCTTCAGCGCTGTCTGAGGTATCGTCACAATTGAGCACCGCCAGTGCGCAGCGCCGGAACAGTTCGTACAGGGCGCCCCGGGCGACACCACGCAAGCGCTCTACCTCGGCCTGAGACAGTAGCTCCAGACTTCCGTTGGGGCTGATGGAAGTGTCCAGGGTGCTGGCCTGGCAGGGTAAGACTGGTTTGCTTGGCGACATAAATAAATCCTTGTGGTGAAATTGCTGTATCCTGAGCCTGTTTCAGCTACTATACGCGCCCTCGAAAGACGACCCCAACGACGACACATCCAGCAGGAGACAGCGCAATGACAACAGCCATCAACCCCCCCGCCGTACTGGGCGAAGACGAAGATGCCAATTATCAACTTTTTCTGGATCAGGTGCAGCATACCGGTGAGGTCTGGGGCCTGCACGGTGAGGACGGCTGGGCCCTGTGCCCGTCGGTCGAGTTTGAGGAGACCGAGGTATTTCCTTTCTGGTCGGACGAGCGCTATGCCGCCGCCCTGTGCACTGACGAGTGGAGCGACTACAAACCCAAAGTCATCTCCCTGCAGGACTTTGCCACTGAATGGCTGCCAGGCATCCATGAAGACAATGCCATGATCGGTCCCAACTGGGATACTGAAATGAGCGGTCTTGAGCTGGAACCCGCTGACGTCGCCGCAGCGCTGTCAGCGGATTAACATTGATTTCCTGCAATACAAGAGCGTAGGCGAGGCCGCTGGATCGAGGCGAAAGCAAGCAGGAAAGCGCAGTTTACTATAAGTAAATGAGCATTGACTGCTTGCTTTCAACGAAGAGCCAGCAACGATGGTAGCTCTTACTTGCCAGGGTAGCTGTACCAGCCCTGGCCCGTCTTCTCGCCAAACTCGCCTTTCATGTAATGCTCTACCAGGCGCGGGTTTGGCAGGTCGGCCGGGTTACCGGTCTCGCGGAACTTCTCCATACGCATGATATAGCTCAGGTCCAGGCCGGTGAGATCGTTCAGGCGGAAGGGTCCCATCGGGTGACCGGCACCGTACACGCAAGCATTATCAATGTCTTCAACCTCGGCAACACCCATTTCCAGCAGCCACATCGCTTCTTTTGAAATAGCGGCAAAAATACGGTTCAGCAAAAAGCCGTCGACTTCCTTTTTCAGCAGCACAGGCACTTTCTGCAGGTCCTTGCTCAACGCCATGGTCACATCAGCCGTTTCGTCGGACACGTGCTCACCCTTGACCACTTCGACCAGCTTCATTACCAGGGCCGGATTAAAGAAATGCATGTTGACGACTTTGTCCTGGCGCTGCGTTGCATCGGCAATTTTTGAACTGACAATCGCGGAACTGTTGGTCGCCAGAATTGCGTGTTTGGGCGCGATGCGATCCAGATCGGCAAAGATCTTGCGCTTCAGTGACAATACTTCGGTTGCCGCCTCAATAACAAAATCGGCACCCCCGGCCGCCTTTTCCAGGCTGTCGACAAATTCGATGTTGGCCCGCGCCTGTTTCGCCTGATCCGCAGTCAAACGTCCTTTTTCGACGCGACCCGGCAGATAGGAGTCAACAAAAGCATCGGCCTTTTTCAGCGTGTCGGCATTCACATCCGAGCATTTCACCTTGTAACCGCAAATCGCAGCCTGCAGGGCAATCTGATGCCCCATGTTGCCCGCGCCGACGACACATATAGTCTTGATATCTTCCAGTTTCATGATGGGTTCCTGTTTAGCTGCAAAAATTTATTGCCAGTACAAATTGTCAGCCGACATTCTAATGAATAAACGCCTTTATTTTTAGTATTTATTTTATATATGGCTTTTATCACCGAAACCCATCTGTAATGCTTATTGACTCAACGATGATCTGTCGGGGAGGCTCTGGCGAATAAATAGACAATGGCTGAAGAATGGATTAGCCTCAAGCTTCGGTCAAAAAAAAGGAATGTCGAAGTACCAAACAGGATAAGAGCACCAAACAGGATAAGAATACCTAACAAAGTAGTAGTCGGCGTATTAAATAACCATGCGCGGAGCTTTGCATCATGCAATGTGCCTCAGGGCCAGCCTTTGTTCTGCTCGTATGCGTCACTGCACTGGCCGTGACCTGGGGTGCTGCTGCACCGGCACAAATACCCGCCTCTCAAGCCAGCCAGCTATCCACCCATCTATCCAGCCATCTATCTAATCAGGCCAGCAATCATTACACACCCGGCAGTCAGCGCAAGGCTCTGGCATCGGCCGAGACCCTGCTGCAGGGCGGTGAATTTGATGCGGCCGAAGTGGCCTTCCGCCAGGCATTTGAAAGCGTCCGCGCCGACCAGGGCCTGTTTCACGAAGCACAGCTGCCGGTGCTCGACCGATTGCTGGCAATCAATCTGGCGCGACGGGACTGGGATCAGTTCAATTATTACCTGGACTATCACCGGGCACTGAGCGAGCGCATATATCAAAACCAGCAGGTTCGCTACGCGGAGGCACTTGAAACCGGTGCCGACTGGCATCAAAGCGCTGCCCTGGCGATGACAGACGAGCATCGTACCTGGCATTTGATACGGGCGAGAAACCTGCTCTGGCAAGCCGTCAGTTCACTGGAACAAAGACCCGGACATCAGGCCGGACTGTCGCCGCTGTTGTACCGGATCGCCGTCCTGCATTACTACCTTACCACCGAAGCGAGTCTGCGCGGCCTGACCAGCCTGGAAGTGCGCACGGACCAGCCAGTGCGCGTCAGCGGCTGGTCAATGTCGGGCAGTGAAGCTGAGCGGCGCAGTTACGCGATCGGGCAGGAATTGCTGGAGCGCATTCACCGGCAGCATACGTCGGATGGGGAGGACAACCATGCCCTGGCCCATATTGATACGCTGCTGGGCGACTGGCAGTTGCTGTTCGGCAAAGACGCTCTGGCGCGTGGTTACTATCGCAAAGCTTACCAGGCCCTGCGCGCGGATCCATCGGCAACACAACTCATTGAGTCATTATTTGGCAACACGGTTGTCCTGCCGGCGCCCTACTTTGCAACGCCAGCTGGCGGCAACTCGCTGCTGTCCGCCATGAACACATCAGAAGGGATTGTCAGACCACAGCTCACGGATGATTTTTTTACCGAGGATCATCCGTATGAGTTTGACCAAACGTCACCATGAGTATTGCCACAAACCTGCAGGTGCGCAGGCACGGTCGCGTCTCCGCATGACGTATCTGTATTTGTTATCACCCCTGCTGGTGGCTTGCGTCGCGCCCGGCGAAGGCAACTTCCGGCGCCCGCCAACGCCCGCCGAGGTGGAGCAATACAATGCCATGGTACAGCCCGAGGAGCGCATCGTGTGCCGCAGCGAAGTCCCCATCAGCAGCAACATTCCCGTGCGTAAATGCCGCTTTGTGGCAGACATTGACGAAACCTCGGCATTTCACCGCGAGCAGCTGCGCCGGGTCCTGCGTTAGCCCGGCCAGCCCCCGGTTCTAATCGGGCTGCCCGGGTCGGCCCTGGTCTGGCTGGGTATAGTCACAGACGCCTTCGGGAAAAATGTCATTCAGGGTGCTGATCTGATCCTGATCGGGCACCCAGCTGCCATAAGTGCCATCGCTGAGCGCAACATCCAGCGGTTTCAGCTGACATTTGAAGATACTGCCCTCAATCGGACCGCCAGCCTCAATCCGCGAGGTAGTGTACAAAGGAAACACTTCTGTGCAATCACCTGCCGCATTGTCATCCAGCACTCCGCTCCATACATCATTGCCGCGCGCGATCACACTGCCGTCGGTGGCAAAGCAGGCATCCTGCGCTGATGCCGGGCGGTTACCGGCAACGCCTGCATCAGGATTGGCTTTGATATTGGTTACCCATTCATGCAGCACTTCCAGCGCTTCACCGGTCTGATCAAAAACCCGTTCCGGACGCGCATCAGTGAACCAGATCACTTGATTGCCGCTGTTGCCCATTCGGTTCTCTATGCGCTGGCGTGCCGAAAATGACTGATGGCTATTGTGCATATCGAGCTCGTCTTCCAGATAGTGTCGCCAGTCAATGACCGGGATATTCAGTTGACCGTCGAACACCATGCCACTTTGGTAAAGTGCCTGAATGGCCTGCAGGTCGCCTCGTGTTCTGGGTGCCGGTGCATCACCGTCGGACAGGTTCATATTGCGTCGGCTCCACGGATCAAAATTCTCGGGGGTCGGTTCACCCAGAAACGGATACCCCTCCTGCACCATCTCCGAGGGATGTTTCCAGCCGCCCACTTTGGCATTCAGGTCAAGAAACTCGGCATCGGTAATGACGCCTTCGCGCAGTGCCTGCAGGCCGTATTGCACCCCCACATTGTCCCAGGGCACACGCGCCCAGCCACGTTCATCAACGCCGTAGATATTGCGCAGATCATCATAGTGGGTCCACTTCACATCATTCATGATGCCGGGCGGGTGCATCTTGTCCTGCTCGCGCACCTGGCCATAATGCGGATTCATGGTCAGTGGCGTCAAACCGCGCCAGGCCGGAATACACTCATTGGAACCGGGCGCCGAACTGTAACCCAGCGCACGTTTGGCCTCTGCCAGCGGATCAGGCACGGCATCGGTGGAGTTGAACCCCAGCAACAGACTGCGCGCACGCGTCTCCTGCCAGCGCGGGTTATCACGATCAGTGACATCCATATAATGCTCAAGCAACTCACAGTCGCCAACATGAATGGTCTGGGTAACCATGTCGGGGTAGGAGTACTGCGGCACGCCGGCATCAATCAATCCGGGGTGGTTCTGCTGATAAACATATTGCTGAATGGCCCCGCCGGAACCCCCGATGGCAACCGTGTAATCGGGCTCACCGAAACGCTTGATGAAATGCTCTTTCACCATCAATGCGGTTTCACCGCCCAGTTGCAGGTTGTAATGCTCGCCGGTGCGGTTGCCTGACGAATACGCCACGGCATAACCTTGCGCCAGAGCCGCTGCCAGACGGGCGCGCTCCTCGCTGACCCGGCCCTGGAAATGTCCGACGCCAACTCCGCCCTCAAAGTGATACAACAGGCGACCGTTCCAGTGCGTGGTGCCGGTATCGTTGACATCAACAACACTGCCGTCGGTATCCGCTAGCATTGCGTAGCTGTACAAAAAGCGGTTAATGGTGCCGCGCTCCCAGCGCACAATAAACTCCACATCACGGCCATCGGACAAAACCGCGCGGGCCAGATCAGCCGGTCGGGTGCCGTCAGCAGGCATGGGGTGGTATTCACCGTCCGTGCTCAGGTAATGGTATTCAATGATGGGTTCAATCGAGCAATCTTTGCTGTAGCCAGTGACTGTCCCTTGGTCATCGTAGACCGGAAATCCCCATGGCTCATCATGGTCGACCAGAGGCTGCACGCCCCATTCCAGCACACTGCTGCAGACAAAGGGATACTGTTGCGGACCCGAGAACATCGGGCCGGTAATTGGGTGATTGACCAGTTCGATACTGCCGAGTTCGTCGCCTGCCGGGTTCGTCACCGTCACCTGATTGGCACCTGTCTGCAAGCCTTCAAGTAGCACCAGCAGATCATTGTCCGCTGACTCCTGACGCCGAACATACAATTGCTGCCCATTGGCTATGAACATGAGTTCAGATTCAGCCGGAGACGTAACCTTGAGCAGTACATTGCCGCCACTTACCTGGTCGGGGGCACTGGACACAACGGAGAGATGAAGTGGAACCGGTGTGTCTTCAACAATGGGAATGGCTGTCGGCGCGTCATTCGTTTCTGAACAGGCAACCAGGGTGGTGAAGGCTGCGATGCATGCAGCCAGAGGCAAGCGGCGTAACCTCATGACAGTTCTCCAGATTATTATTGTGCTTGTTTTTCTTACACTACCATGAATGCATTCATTATTGGAACGCTACTTTCATCAGTCCTAAATCAGTTGCTCACAACGGAATTCATTAAATCTTCAAGCTAATGACACGATCCTGTCAAATGGCTTTGGTAATATGCTGTCACTGATGAGTCATTGTTGTGCAACATGCATCTTTCTAGCGCACAGCCATGCATCACGGTACCCAGAGATAAATGCTAAATATTTGATATTTAAACAATAAAATAGTTGGCATTGCTTTTGCTTTATCTCTCATGCAAGTGAGTGACACCAGAAAACTCCAAAATCTACTTTAACTATATACCCGAGGTGAAAAAATGAAATTGATCTCTAAAGCCGCTTTGATCGCTGTTGTTGCCGGTAGCTCCATGATTGCTGGTGCAGCACACGCCCAGGAACCCGCCCTGTACAGCAGCAAAAACCTGCGTGCCATTGCCGAGTCTGTCCCTGAGTATCCCCGTCGTGCCGAGATCTCCGGTATCGAAGGTTACACTGTCGTTGAATTCACTGTGATGCCTGATGGCAGCGTTGCTGAACCGACTATTCGTGATTCAAGCTATCGTGAATTCACTCGCGCCACCATGGATGCAATCGAAGGCTGGAAGTTTGAGCCAGTTGTTGCTGATGCCGGCGAAGCCATTTCAGTTCGCTCTGCACTGCGTTTCAGCTTTGTTGGTCAGTGATCCTACCGGATCAAAACCAATGTAAAACCAACGACTGTCGCTTAAAACCCGTATCCGACAGTGCGTAATGGCCACAAGCCATAAAATAGTTAAATAACAACAATGACATTACGGGATTATTATGAAAACAACAGTAAAAAACGTAGATGAATGAGCCGGTAAACTGAAGGATCAGTTCCGGCTCATTTCATTACTGCCGAGCCCATCATCAACCACCCTGCTCCCTGCTCCCTGCTCCCTGCTTCCCCCTCTTTGCGCTCCCTCCCTGCCGCACCGGCTGAAATATCCTTATCCTGCTCCGTTTTCTCGCAACGTTCAAAAACACAAAATCCTGCCATCACTATGTGATCTGGCTCACGCCTCTCCCATCGTTACATAAACGTTACCCTGGACAGGTGAAACTTTTCCAATGCTCCGGCTTAATGACACCCCAGTCAGGTATATACCTGAGGCGATAGACAAAAAACAGTCAATGTAAATTGATGCAATAGTGTCATTACCTGGAGCAATATCAAATGCTTAATCAAAAATATGTTGCCGCAAGCATGTCTTTACTTGTTTCCGCCCTGTCCCTTCCTCTTTCAGCCGCTCCCGGCGCAGAAGGCATCCTTGAAGATGCCGGCGCCGCGTCGACGAGACCTGCTATGGACCAGAGCGCCATTCAAGCCTTCATGCCAGAACGCGGACTGTTCACCTTCCCGGCCCCTTACAATACGCAGGCCGTCAGATTGACTAACAGCAGTCACTGCGCCAATCAGGATTGCGTGAATTATGCAGGTTATTCATACTGGCGCAACATGAACAACCACGTGGGCAGGCAGTCCATGCTCATTTTTCTCGGCCTGGACCAAAGCCGGGGCGGTCAGGGACCAAGCCTGTTTGAACTCAACAAAAGCAGTGGCGAGATCAAAGACCTGGGGGCACTGTTTCCGCCAAGCAACCATCTGAGCTGGGCGACCGGGGAAGGATGGTATTTCAGCGCTACGATGCCAACAAAACTTTATATCAATGACGGCCCACGTATCGTTCGCTTTGACGTGATGACTGAGCAGATGGAAACAGTCGTCGATATCACCGACCAACTGGGTGACGGGTTCTATCTGACACAGATGCACTCCAGCGATAACGACCGGTCTCACTCAGCAACAGTGCGCGACGACAGCAATTATCAGGCGCTGGGCTGTATGGCCTACGAAGAAAACAATAACCGTTACCACTTCTACCCGATCGAGCAGGATTTTGATGAATGCCAGATCGATCGCAGCGGAGAATGGCTGATCATCAAAGCCAACCTGGACGGCAAGTACGGCGAAGACAACCTGATCGTCAATCTGCAGACCGGCCATGAGCGCGTGTTGCTTGACCAGGATGGTGCCGCCGGACATTCCGATGTTGGTCACGGCTACATGATCGCAGCCGACAACTGGGCTGAAAACGCGAATACCTGGAAGCTCTGGGATTTTAATCAAAGTGTGCTGCAGGGCAAGCGTGTTTATCACAACAGTGACTGGACAGTCACCGCCCCAAACCACCTGTCTCACACCAACGCCCGCCCAGGTACGCCGGCTGAGGAGCAACATGCCTGTGCCAGCAGCGTCAATCGCAGCGTGGGGCCTCACGCCAATGAAATCATCTGTTTTAACCTGGACGGCAGCGGAACTGCGCTTGCGGTAGCGCCAGTGATGACCGACCTGAATGCTGCCGGAGGCGGTGACAATTATGCCAAGGCGCCCAAGGGGAATCTTGATGTCACCGGCCGTTATTTTCTGTGGACAAGCAATGCCGGCGGCTCTCGTCTGGATGCCTTTATTGTTCAGATACCGGACGAATTTTTAAAAGTCGATAACGGTAACAGCCAGACGACTGGGACGCTGTCCCCATCAGTACCGGAAACGGCACTATCAGACGGCTCGATGCTTTGGCATGAGACTCGCAATGTACAGGTCTCAGCCAACTCTCTGGTCAAATCATCAGGGTGCAATGGTTGTGCTGACGCCGGTGCAATCTCGGCACAACGTGTCTCTCACGGCACGGCACGCCTGGAATTCACCCCAAGCGCATCTGAGCCGTTGTTGTTTGCTGGTTTGACCCGCAATCAGTCCATTGTGCCCGGCAAGAACCTGGACTTCAGTTTACGCTTCCAGCAAGGGGTCGCTGAGGTCAGGGAACTGGGTGTGTACAGGGCTGATACCCGATTTTCTCCCGGGGATCGATTCATGATCGTCGTAAAAGACGGTCACGTGCAGTATTTGCATAATGACCGTGTTTTTCACACCAGCGCGGTGACTGCACAATACCCACTGGCCGCGGGTGTGGCCTTGAACAGTTCGGGTGCGACACTGACAGATCTGCGATTTATTGTCGCTGAATCACCCAACTAACACCATGATGACCTGCAGCCTGTAACCGGTCAGACTCGAGATCAACTGGAGAACTGACCGGGCGGGCTGACATGCCCTGCTTTGCAGGGCGCCCATATCACCCCCTGTGCACCATGTCGCAAAATATTGGGTCATTGTATACAGCTGCGTCAATCTCGTGTTTGAATAAGACTCATATTCAATTCACGGAAAAACGATCACCATGACACGGAATATCAACAAGCAAGTCGCAATAAAGGCCATGCTGTACGGCGCTGTTTTTTCAACAACAATCCTCTCCGCCCATGGCGCAGAAAGCACTTCCATCGAACACTATGCCAGTTTCGAAGAGACCACCGGCGAATTATCAGTTCCATGTATATCATTTCTCGGCGACGCGTTCCGCGGCACCCTGCAACTGGGCTTTCGGGAAGGGTTTGGCGAATACGTCCGACCAATTGCGGCAGATTCGATTACCGGCAATATCCCTGACAACGTCACCTGCGTGGAAACCCAGGCATCACTGACATCAGATAATTACCGTGCCGACTACAAAAGCCTTCCCCTGTTGCAGAACGGTGTTGATACCGGACTGCGCTTTGATGTGCAGACACTGGTCGACACCAGTGACCCCTTTCTGGATTTTCGTATCATCGGACTGTATGACTCTGAATGTGTGGTGACGGCGCCGCCGACAGCGCTGGAACTGGATCCGTTTTATACCAAGTACTGCAACGCCAACGGATTGCCGGTGATTTCCTCAGACCTGGTACCCGACGCAGCTCTGCACTCGGTAAGACGGGAAGTCCTGGAAATGACCTCTGCGCGCCCGGATGTGCTGGCTGAGATGATCAAGAATAAGGTCAGGGTCGCGATCATGGCCACCACGGAAGTGACAACGGACATCCCGGAACATTCCGATCTGAACGAGGCGGCACCGGCTACTGACTGGGACAACCGGGCACGGGGATTGGGGGCAACAGTGTTCCGCCCGGCCAGCTCGGCGGCAGAAGAGAATGTCATGTGCTACAGCAATGATCGTTATCTGGGCGAAGACATTAACATCCATGAGTTTGCCCATTCAATGGACCTGACCGGGCTGCGTCTCGCGGATAATTCCTGGGAACAACGGCTTACTGACACTTATCAGGCCGCCATGAATGCGAACCTGTGGCAAAACACATATGCCGCGACCAATAAGGAGGAGTACTTTGCCGAGGGCGTGCAGTCGTGGTTTGATGTCAATCTTCAGGCCATCCCCAGTGACGGTATCCATAATCAAGTGAATACCCGTGCGGAGCTGGAGGATTATGACAAGGGGCTTTATGACCTGGTGGCGAGCGTGATGCCTGCAAACTGGTCGCCGTCCTGCCCTTAATAAGCAGCAGCTTGCTGCGCAAGCTGTCGACCCTCTGATCGGGTTCGCATCCCTCTCCGTGTTTTAACGTGGATACATTTTTGCTGGTTGTGCCACGAACACGGGTGGGGATCTTTAATATGGCGGAGAGAGGGATTAAGAAAAACAGCTTAGGGCTGTTTTTCCCCTGTCGGGCTTCGCGCTGGCGCGCTCGTTGCAGCTTGCTGCGCAAGCTGTCGACCCTCTGATCGGGTTCGCATCCCTCTCCGTGTTTTAACGTGGATACATTTTTGCTGGTTGTGCCACGAACACGGGTGGGGATCTTTAATATGGCGGAGAGAGAGGGATTCGAACCCTCGATAGGGATTAACCTATACGCCCTTAGCAGGGGCGCGCCTTCAGCCACTCGGCCATCTCTCCAAAATCGGGCGCAATCATAGCACAACTCGGAAAAAATGGCAGGGCTGAAACAGGTTTTTCAGACTTGAATTTCCAATTGCTTGTATCACTGCAGCTTTTGCGCTTGAATCAGGACTTATTCCGTGTCCGAGCTGCGACTGTCATTGGCTTCACCACTGGCAGCATCTTTCTCTTTCTGAATGCGCTGGTAAATTTCTTCGCGATGCACGGCAACGTCTTTGGGCGCATTGACGCCGATTCTTACCTGATTACCCTTTACACCGAGCACGGTAACAGTGACATCGTCACCAACCATCAAGGTTTCACCAATTCGGCGAGTCAAGATCAACATGATGTATCTCCTTTTCCATTCATGATATCCATGTAACATCCCTTTCAGCTGAATCAGCTCTCTGTCTTCGCGCTGCCTGAAAAGTATTCACGGAAATGCTTTATTTCACTGCACTGTAAACACCGTTTGTCACCCTCCTTACCAGAGACCGGCAAACGAACCATTTGCAGTCATTTGCCCCAAAACAAATCACCACCGTTCTTTCCTGGCGTCGGCCTGACCTCAGAGCCAGACCGGCGCCTCAAAGCGCTGCGCCATCTAAGCCGCAGCGTCACCCCCAAGCCCGAATGCCGCGTGCAGCGATCGCACGGCCAGCTCCAGGTATTTTTCCTCTATCACCACCGAAATCTTGATCTCGGAGGTTGTTATAATTTGTATGTTGATCGATTCATCAGCCAGCGTCTTGAACATCTTGCTGGCGATACCGGCATGTGACCGCATACCGACTCCAACCAGCGATACCTTGGCGATTTTCTTGTCGAAGGACACGTTTTTCGCGCCAATTCGTTCAGCGATTTCCGCCACCAGGGTTCGAGTCTGTTCGCTGTCCTGACGTTTCACGGTAAAGGTAATATCTGTTGTGCCATCGGCCGATACGTTCTGCACGATGACATCCACCTCAATACCAGCATCGCTGACCGGGCCCAACACCTGATACGCCACACCGGGCACATCAGGCACGCCGGAAACAGTGACTTTGGCCTCATCGCGGGTGAATGCAATACCAGAGATAATCGGTGCTTCCATTTCTATGTCATCCTCCAGACTGATCAGTGTTCCCGGATCATCTTCAAAACTCGACAGCACCCGCAGCGGCACTTTGTACTTGCCGGCAAACTCAACAGACCGTATTTGTAGTACTTTCGCTCCAAGACTGGCAAGCTCCAGCATCTCTTCAAACGTGATACTTCGTAACAACCGGGCGTCTTCAACCACTCTGGGATCTGTTGTATATACGCCTTTCACATCGGTATAGATCTGACATTCATCTGCCGCCAGGGCCGCCGCCAGGGCCACAGCCGAGGTATCCGAACCCCCGCGCCCCAAGGTGGTGATATTGCCGTTTTCATCCACGCCCTGGAAACCGGCCACGACCACGACAGATCCGCTGGCGAGCTCACCCTTGATACGCTCGGAGTCAATCTCGCGGATGCGCGCGCGAGTGTGCGACTCGTCGGTCAGAATTCTGACCTGAGACCCGGTAAATGATCGCGCCGGGCAATTCCGTTTGTGCAGGGCCATGCACAGCAGAGCAATAGTCACCTGCTCGCCGGTCGACACCAGGACGTCCAGTTCTCGCGGTGTCGGCCGGGTCTGAATTTGTTCGGCCAGCGCAATCAGGCGGTTAGTCTCGCCACTCATGGCCGACACCACCACAACGATATCGTGACCGGCTGCGCGGCTGGCGACTATCTTGTCGGCCACCGCCTCGATACGCTCAACCGTGCCGACCGAGGTACCACCAAACTTCTGAACAAAGAACGCCATAGTTGCTGTTTATTGGAAAAGTGCGTGATTAAACAAAATCGGCCCGCCGAATGCAATAGCTGAAACCGTTCAGAATTAAAAAATGTCAAGTGAACTTGGTCACAAAATCCGACACCGACTTCAGTGCCGCTGGCAGACCCGCGGGTTCAGTGCCCCCGGCCATCGCCATATCCGGACGTCCCCCGCCTTTGCCACCGACCTGTTGCGCCACCATATTGACCACATCACCGGCTTTGATCTTCGCGGTCAGGTCCTGTGTTACACCGGCAACCAGACTGACTTTGTCGCCTTCAACACTGGCCAGTACCACCACAGCGCTGCCCAGCTTGTTTTTAAGCTGGTCAACCGTGTCGCGCAAGGTCTTGCTGTTGAAACCGTCCATTTGCTTGACCAGCAGCTTGATACCATTGATCTCTACCGCTTCCGCCGCCAGATCGCTACCGGCCGCACTGGCCAGCTTGCCTTTCAGCTGCTCAAGTTCCTTTTCCAGCGCACGGTTGCCGGCAACCAGTTGCTGAACGCGGTCAACCGCGCCGTCAGCACCGGTCTTGAGTGTTTCGCAGATCTGGCGCAAAACGGCTTCTTCACGTTCGACATAGGTCAGTGCGCCCATACCGGTAAGCGCTTCCACTCGGCGAACTCCGGCAGCAATGCCTGTTTCTGCCACCAGTTTGAAAAGGCCGATATCGCCGGTGCGCTGCACATGCGTGCCACCACACAATTCGGTAGAGAACTCACCCATGGTGACCACACGTACCTGATCACCGTACTTCTCACCAAACAATGCCATGGCGCCTTTTTCCATGGCCTGGTCAATAGACATGACTTCTTTTTGCACCGCATGGTTCTGCAGAATCTGGGCATTAACCAGCATCTCGATACGACGCACCTCATCATCGCTCATCGGCGCACTGTGCGAAAAATCAAAGCGCAGACGCTCAGCATTAACCAGCGAGCCTTTTTGGGTGACATGATCCCCCAGCACCGTACGCAGCGCAGCATGCAGCAAATGCGTTGCCGAGTGATTGAGCATGATGGCATGACGATTCTCCGCCTCAACACTGGCCGCCAGGCGGTCGCCCACCTTGATGCTGCCTTGTTTCAGCACACCCTTGTGCAAAACATGTTCGCCCTGCTTCTGCGTATCGGACACCTGGAACAGTGCCAGAACTTTGTCTGCCTGCCGGATTTCCAGCACCCCGCGATCGCCGACCTGACCACCGGACTCACCGTAAAACGGACTGGTGTTCAGCAGGATTACCGCTTCGGTATTACCAATGAGGGCATTAACCGACTTTCCGTTCTGATATATCGACAACACATCGGCTTCGGCAAGCAGTTTGTCATAACCGACAAATTCGGTACCCGTATCACTGTCAATACTCAGTTTTTCTACTGCGTTGAACTGACTGGCGGCACGCGCCTGCTGACGCTGCCCTTCCATCGCCTTGTTGAAACCGTCCATGTCCAGTGTCAGTTCGTGCTCACGCGCCACATCAGCGGTAAGATCTACCGGGAATCCGTAGGTGTCGTACAGACGGAACACGGTATCACCGGGCAACACCGTACCCGACAGTTGAGCAATCGCCTGATTCAGAATCTGCATGCCGTTCTCCAGCGTGCGGGCAAACTGCTGCTCTTCTTCTTTCAGGACTTTTTCAACTCGCGTCTGTTCTTTTTTCAGCGCCGGATAGGCAGCGCCCATCTCCTTGACCAGAGCGGCGACCAGGCGATAGAAAAACACGTCCTTGACGCCCAACTGGTAACCATGTCGGACTGCTCGTCGGACAATACGGCGCAAGACATAACCGCGACCTTCATTGGATGGGGTCACCCCATCAAGTACCAGAAAGGCGCAGGAGCGGATGTGATCGGCGATCACGCGCAGAGAAGTATTGCCGGTGTCGGTAATGCCGGTGACATCGCCGGCCGCTTTTAACAGATTCTGGAACAGATCAATTTCATAGTTGCTGTGCACGTGCTGAAGCACTGCCGCCAGACGTTCCAGGCCCATGCCGGTATCCACCGACGGCCGGGGCAGCGGAATCAGTTCGCCACTGGGTTGCCGGTCGAATTGCATGAATACCAGGTTCCAGATTTCGATATAACGATCGCCATCTTCATCCGGGCTGCCCGGCGGGCCACCTGCCACATCAGGGCCGTGATCGTAGAATATCTCACTGCATGGACCACATGGGCCGGTGTCACCCATAGCCCAGAAATTGGATTCATCGCCCAGCCTGACCACACGCGAGGGATCAACACCGACTTCATTAATCCAGATGGCAGCGGCTTCATCATCGTCTTTGTAGACAGTGACCCAGAGCTTGTCCTTGGGCAGACCCAGTTCCCGGGTCAGAAACTCCCAGGCAAAGGCAATGGCATCGTTCTTGAAGTAATCGCCAAAACTGAAATTACCCAGCATCTCAAAAAATGTGTGGTGACGCGCCGTATAGCCGACATTCTCCAGGTCATTGTGTTTGCCCCCAGCGCGCACACAGCGCTGCGAACTGACGGCGCGTTTGTATGCCCGTTGATCGGCGCCCAGAAAACAATCCTTGAACTGGACCATGCCCGCGTTGGTGAACAGCAAGGTAGGGTCATTGCCTGGCACCAGCGAGCTGCTGTCGACAACTTCATGCCCACGGGACTTGAAGTAGTCAAGGAATGTCTGGCGTATATCATTACTTTTCATCGGGGCTTCCGTTAACAAATTCATTGATCAATAACCGGGATCGTCGACAGCCATGAGCGCGCTGGCAACAAACAGCCTTGAGCGCACTGAAAACCAGCCATGAGCGAAAGCCCACAGCCTGAGACGACCACATATGGCCGCAGATTATACTCTTATAGCAGCTTATTTACAGAACCGTGTTATTCCTCGGTAATATCTATTTTACCGTTACTGGACAACAGGATAGCAATCGGGCGCGTCTTCGGGAAATGCGATAAAACTATGGTGGTGATAATCAGAAACGGCACGCACAGAAACATGCCCGCCACACCCCAGATATAACCCCACAAGGCCAGATTGAACAGGATGACCACCGGACTGAGGTTCAGGGATGTGCCCATCAAGCGGGGCTCCAGAATATTGCCAATACACACCTGCAGGGCACCAATGGACAACAGCACGATCAGTGACAGCGCAATGCCTTCATTGGACTGAGCCAGCGCAATCGTGGCCGGGAAGATAGTGGCTATGATGGAGCCCACGGTAGGAATGAAATTCAACAGGAAAATCAGCACTCCCCAGACCTCGGGGAAGTCAACACCCAGTGTTCGCAGCACCAGATAACTCAGCACACCGGTCAGCAGACTGGTCAACATCTTGATGCTGATGTACTTCTGCACGTCCTTACGCACCCGATTGATAATGCGCCGCACGCTGCGCTCGCGCGCTTCGTTGCCGACCAGCGCGGACAACTTGGCGTTAAAATTGCCCTGCTCCAACAGCAGGAAACCAACATAAATGATGATCAGCACACCGTCGGCCGCCAGTCCGGTAAAGGTCAGTGCGGTGGCGGTAATCAGCGCCGATATATCCAGCCATTCGGTGACCATTTGCGCCATGCCGCCAGCCGGCAGACTGTCAGCAAACGGGAATGCGAGCCAGTACGCCCTGAGGTTGGCTTCATAGTCCCTGGCGACACTGCCCAGATCGTTGAGGCTGCCGCTGATGAACTGCACGATAACCGACACGGCGACAAGAAACATCAAAATGGAGGCTATGAAACATAAAGGGCGCGGTATGTAGAAGCCCCTAACTTTGATACGGGCGAAGCTGGCGGCCAACACATTAATAAGGAACCAGAATACGATGGCGATTACCAAGGGCAGAAACAGGTTCTGCCCCACCACCAGCAGGTAGATGGTCAACGCCACCAGCGCGGCGCTGAAGGTAAAGTTCATCAATGATCGTTGCGGCTTGACGTCCATTCGGCGCTCCCTGGCACAATGACAAGCATCAGGCTAACCATAGCCGCAACATCATAAACTGGCAAAGGCATCCAGTACGATAGTGGGTGTCAATAACTGCGGCAAAATCATCGGTTCGGCCGACGGATCACCCGGATACAGGATATAGAGCGGAACGCTGGGCCGGTCGAACTCATCCAGCACCCGACTGATTTCCGGGTCCTGGTTGGTCCAGTCACCCTTCATGTAGGTGATCCCACTGTCGCGCATGGCCTGTTGCACTCGTTGCGTGCTCAAGGTGGTCTGCTCGTTGGCCAAGCAGGTAATACACCAGGCTGCTGTCATGTTAACCAGTACGGGGGTGCCAATGTTGCGCAGTTCTTCCACGCGAGCCGAAGCGAACGGTTCGAAATCGGCCTCATAGTCGTTGCCACTCATGTCCACGCCTGAGTCGGGGTTGCCCATGCGCGGTTCCAGCAATGGCATACGGAGCACTGACAGCGCCACTACGATCAATACCAGGCCCACCACGGTATTGGCACGTCGCCAGCCATCAGACGCGTGACTGCCTTTTTGCATTAACCATAACGCCAGCGCCAGTAACAGTGCCGCCGAGGCGACCGCCACCATGCCATTGACACCAACCTGCACGCCCAGCACCCACAACAACCACAACGCCGCCGCGTACATCGGGAACGCCATGAACTCTTTGAAGGTCACCATCCAGGGGCCCGGCTTGGGCATGTGCTTCATCAGTGCCGGGCTAAAGGCCAGCGCCAGGAATGGCAACGCCATGCCCAGGCCGAGGAAGGCAAACACGATCATCGCCACCAGCCATGACTGTGCCAGCGCAAAGCCCAGCGCGGCGCCCATGAACGGCGCCGTGCAGGGACTGGCAACCACCGTCGCCAGCACACCGGTAAAGAACGACGATTTGTAACCCTTTGAAGTGGTCAGACTGTCACCGACTCCCATCAGGCGCGTACCAAACTCGTAGACACCGGACAGACTCAGGCCCATGACAAAGAACAGGAAGACCAGCAGCGCCACAAACCAGGGTGACTGCAGCTGGAACGCCCAGCCCACCGCCTCACCGCCTGCCCGCAATACCAGCAGTACTGAGGCCAGCGCCATGAAGGTCACGACAATACCGGCGGTGTAGGCCAGACCATGCATTTTTTTCTGAGCGCTGCTGGCGCCGCCCTTGGCCGTCAGATTCAGTACCTTCAACGACAAGACCGGGAACACACAGGGCATCAAGTTCAGGATCAAACCGCCCAGCATGGCAAATACAATGATGGTCAGCAGGCTGCGCTCACCACCCACAAGGTTGCCCGGACCGGCCTGTTCGCTGGCCACTGCTGCTATTGCGGCCAGACCTTCCGGGGTAGCCACTTCGGCAGTGATACTGTAACCAGTGACCTGACCATCCGCGTGTTGCACCGCCAGCAGACCATCGACCTGTTCGAGATCAGTGAGGACCCGGCGCGGCTGCTCATGGGTTATCTGCACGACGCCCGGCATGATGCTGACATCGCGCAGCGGGCCCGGATCCAGCACCCTGCGCTGCTCCGGGAAGAACCAGACTTCCTCAGCGTCGGCAAAGGCCTGATTATTGGAGTTGAAGGAAAAACTGACCCGGTCACCCGCCATGGCAAACAGGCCTTCAATGGTGTGCTCGTCAGTGGGCAGCGTGTCACGGGTCGCTGCGAACCGGTCGGCCCATTGTGGATCAGGGCGAAGCTCACCCTGTGTCACTGGCACAGCCAGGCTGATTTCCGCATCTTCGATCAGGCAGATCAGGTCACAGACCTGCCATTCGACGTGGGCGGTCATCGCAAATTCATCGCCAGCGAAATCGGCAGGCACCTCAACGGGCACCATCAGCAGCACTTCACCTTTATAGGAAAAAGTGACCAGGTCACTGCCGGGGAACGGCAACCAGGTCGGGATTGGCCAGTGAATATCGCCGGCCTGCGCACCGTCGGGCAAGTCCCAGCTGTGGATGAAGGTTGCATCACCGCTGTCACCGGGCCACTTCGAGTAAGTATGCCAGCCTTCAGTCGGGTCCAGACGAATGGCGGTCCACAAGGTTTCACCGGGGACTACGTTCTGTGACTCAGCAATCAGTTCGACATCAATCTCGTCACCCTGATATACACCGTCGACATACTGGGGCTCACCGCTGTCGTTCAGGCCACTTTCCTGCGCCTGCGCGGTTGCCTTCAGCGCGGGCCACGCAGCCACTAACACCAGCAAAAACGCCATGACCAGGAGCCGTACCCGTCGTACGTCTGAATCTGACAGATTGCCTAGCCACTGAAACGTATGCACCATGTGAACTCTCCGGACAGGTGATTATTTTTTTAACATTATCAAATTGTTGTTGCCCGATTGTAGCGCCTGTCACACGCCGATGGCAGCCCTGATTGTGATAAAAAGTAACAAACTGTCAATAGGGTCAGGTGGCGGGCTGCAAATGCTCGACCAGCAACTGTAGCTGCCGCTGCCCTCTGAATTCATTTACGTCCAGTTTGTACACCAGTTGTACCCGCCTGATGCCCGGATCCGGCCATACTGCAGTGTCTACATTGAAGGCAATCGCATCCAGCAATATCTGGCTGCCTTCGGGCATCAGAGTCATTTTTAAATGCCTCTCGCCTACCACACGCTGACTGACCAGCTCAAATTTGCCGTCGAACATGGGCTCTGGGAACCCCTGGCCCCAGGGGCCGGACTCGCGCAATATTTCCGCGGTCCCCAGGCACATCTGCTGTTCATTTATGGCGCCATCGGTCAGCATGCGTTTCTGCAGGGCTTCAGCATCGAGCAGGATGTCTGCGGCAGCAACAAATGCCGCCTCGAACTCAGCCAGCCGGGACTTGTCCAGACTGAGCCCGGCCGCCATGGCATGACCGCCAAAACGGCTGATGAGTCCTGGATTCTGCGTCGCAATCTGGTCCAGCAGATCCCGGATATGCAAACCGGGCACCGAACGCGCAGAGCCTTTGATTTCGGTATTGGCCTCTGTTGTGGTGTCGGCATCGGCGAACACAACGACCGGGCGGTGGAACTGTTCTTTCACCCGTGAGGCCAGTATACCGACCACACCCTGATGCCATTGGGCATCATACAGACACAGCGCCGCAGGCATGTCCTGTTCCGCCGCCAGCTGTTCCTGCATCAGCTTCAGCGCAACCATGGCCTGCTCGCGCATATCGCCTTCGATACGCTTGCGCTCATCATTGATCCGGTCCAGCTGCGCTGCCAGTTGCTGCGCCGACGCTGGGTCGTCGCTGAGCAGGCAGGCAATGCCCAGTGACATGTCTTCCAGGCGACCGGCCGCATTCAATCGTGGCCCCACGGCAAAACCCAGATCGGCAGCAACCAGCGACCGGTAATCGCGGCGCCCCTGCACCAGCAGAGCCAGAATGCCATGACAGGCCCTGCCTTGCCGTATGCGCCGCAGCCCCTCACTGACCAGAATCCGGTTGTTGTGATCAAGCGGTACCAGATCGGCAACCGTGCCCAGCGCAACCAGGTCCAGCAAATCAGCCAGTCGGGGTTCGGGTATGGATCGGGAAACAAACCAGTTTTTTTCGCGCAGCACAGCGCGCAAACCCAGCATCAGGTAAAACACCACGCCGACGCCGGCCAGGGCTTTGCTGGCAAACGGACAGCCGGGCTGGTTGGGGTTGAGAATGGCATCGGCAGCAGGCAGGGTCTGCCCTGGCAGGTGGTGATCGGTAATCAACACGGCAATACCGGCAGCCTTCGCCATGGCGACGCCTTCATGGCTGGAAATGCCATTGTCCACGGTAATGATCAGACGGGGTTCACGGGCTATGGCCAGCGGGACTATTTCCGGGCTGAGCCCGTAGCCGTAAGTAAAGCGGTCGGGCACGATAAAGTCGAGGTTGGTGAAGCCCATCAGACGCAGCGCCCGCAATACCACGGCGCAGCTGGTGGCACCGTCGGCATCAAAATCTGACACCACCAGAATACGACCCTGTTGCTGCAGTATCTGCCACAAAAGCTGTGTGGCCTCATCCATGCCCTTCAGACTGGACGGGGGCAGGAGCCCGGCCGGCGTCAGTGTCAGCTGCGCGGGATCACTGATGTTGCGACTGGCAAAGATCCGGGCCAGCAAGGGATCAGCCGCAGCACCCGGTCCCATCAATGCCGTGAGTGCAGCATCAGAAGGAGTCGGGCGTCGCTCTATCAGCATCGGTTAAACCTTGCCTGAGGTACCAGGTGGATCACAGTTGTGACTGCATGAAACCGGTCACGGCATTAATATCGTTATCCAGCACATCGTAGCGTTCTTCGCGCTCCATCAGATCCTGCAAATGTTCAGGCAAGGCTGGGTATTCCAGGCCGGCTTTTTCAACAGCGTCCGCAAACTTCACCGGGTGTGCTGTTGCCAGCGTAATCATCGGCACGCTACGGTCCTTGTTGCACTGGCGTGCGGCGTGAACACCAATGGCGGTATGCGGGTCGATCAGAAACCCGCTGTCAGCGAAGACTCCGGCGATCACCCTGCAGGTGGTTTCGTCATCGACGCCCAGGCTGCTGAACAGCTCGCGGGCACGCTGCCACTGTTCCGGCTTGAGGCTTTGCGGCTTTTTGTCCAGTCCGGTAACAAAGGCGGTGACCGCATCGGCATCTCGGTCAAACAGGTCGAACAGATAACGCTCGAAGTTGCTCGATACCATGATATCCATGCTCGGCGACAATGTGTGTTCGAGCTCACCCAGAGAATACTCATTGTCACTGATCAGACGATGCAGGATATCGTTGCGATTGGTGGCAATCACCAATTGCTTCACGGGCAGTCCCATTGAGCGCGCCAGGTAACCCGCATAGATATCACCAAAGTTTCCGGTTGGCACCGAAAACGAAACCGGCCGCAGCGGTCCACCCAGGTTCAGAGAGGCATAAAAATAATACACAATCTGCGCCATGATTCTGGCCCAGTTGATCGAGTTGACTGCCACCAGTTGGCGATCGGAAGGCAGGAAGGACTGGTCGCCAAAGGCCGCCTTGACGATGCGCTGACAATCATCGAAATTACCGCGTACAGCAATATTGTGCACATTGTCGCCAGGGATGGTTGTCATTTGACGGCGTTGCACATCTGACACCCGTTTGTACGGATGCAGAATAAACAGATCAATATTCGCACAGTGCCGACAGCCTTCCAGCGCCGCTGACCCGGTATCACCGGAAGTAGCGCCCAGTACTGCAACCTTCTTGTTGTCGCGGGTCAGTACATAGTCCAACAACCGACCCAGCAGTTGCAAAGCGAAATCCTTGAACGCCAGCGTTGGACCACAGTACAACTCCAGCACCCATTCATTGGCATCGAGCTGACGCAATGGCGCCACTGCTTTGTGAGTAAAACCCTGGTAACTTTCGGTGATGATGCGCTGCAGAACATCATCCGGAATTTCACCGTCAATAAATGGCTGTATAATTTTGAATGCCAACTGGTCATAGGGCAAACCGGCCCAGGAAGCTATTTGTGCTGAGGAAAACTGCGGCAGCGATTCCGGCACATAAAGGCCTCCATCGGGCGCCAGTCCGGTCAACAGCACCTGCTCAAAGTTGCAGGCCGGCGCTTTACCGCGTGTACTGATGTATTTCATTGTCCGACCTCAACCATGCTCGCCATCGAACTGTTCCACGCGTATGCGCATGATTTTTCCGTCTATCTCGTCCAGCCCTTCAAGCACGGCGAGCGCCACATCCATTGTTGCTTCATTGATTCGACTGGTCAGCAACACGACTGGCACAATGCCTTTTTCGAAATCGCTGCCGTGCGGCTCTTTTTGAATGACCGCCTCAATATTAATGCCGTAATTGGTCAACACCTGGGATATTTTTGCGAACACACCGACGCGGTCGCGAGCAGAAATTCGCAGATAATACTCGGATTCGATTTCGGTGATATCAAGAATCTTCAAGTCACTGCGCAAGGCAGTAAAGGCCAGTGGCGGAATGCTGGCGCCCTGACTTTCATCACGGCCGGCGCGCGCGATATCAATAATGTCAGCCACCACAGACGAAGCCGTAGCTTCGGCACCGGCGCCCGCGCCGTAGTATAGCGTGCTGCCCGCTGAATCGCCTTTCACCACGACGGCATTCATCACGCCGTTAACACTGGCAAGCAGAACCTGCTCGGAGATCAGCGTCGGGTGAACACGAAGCTCAATGCCGGTTTCAGTGACGCGGGTGATGCCCAGATGTTTAATGCGGTAGCCCAATTCCTCGGCATACTCGATGTCGGCAGTCGTGATGTGGCTGATGCCTTCAGTAAATACCTGCTCAAACTGCAAGGGGATACCGAAGGCATTGGAGGCCAAGATGGCAAGTTTGTGCGCCGCATCAATGCCCTCGACATCAAAGGTTGGATCGGCCTCTGCGTAACCCAGTTGTTGTGCCTCTTTGAGCACCTCCGGGAAATCACGTTTGTGCTCACCCATTTCAGTCAGGATGTAGTTGCTGGTGCCATTGATGATACCGGCCAGCCACTGTATTGAGTTGGCCGCCAGGCCTTCACGCAATGCTTTGATGATGGGGATACCACCGGCCACCGCGCTCTCGTAAGACACCACAACACCTTTTTTGCGGGCGGCTTCGAAGATGGTATTGCCATGCACCGCAATCAGGGCCTTGTTGGCAGTGACAACCTGTTTACCGTTCTCAATGGCCAGCAGCACCAGTTCCAGTGCCGGCTCGTAGCCGCCAATCAGCTCTACCAGAATATCGACTTCGGGGTCATTGGCAACGTCAAATACATTGGTACTGACCCGGATGCCACTTTTCGCCAGTTCGGCTGCCGGATGACGGGTCGCCACGTGGACGATCGTCAGATCCATGCCGACACGGCGGGTAATCTCTGCCTTCTTGCTGTTCAACAAATGATAGGTGCCGCCACCGACAGTACCCAATCCACAAATACCAATACGCAAAGTCTGTTTGCTACGATCCTGGCTCACATGTCCCTCTCACTGGCTGTACCCCGCACACGTTCATGTACGGTGAATTTTTAATTTATTAGAATGCCGGACGCTGATGTCCCGGTCGTTATTGGCCCGGCCGTTACTGTCCGAGGACCGTCGCTGTCAGGCGATCCACGTCCATGTAACCAGGGATTACCGTTCCGTCGGGCAGCACGATGGCCGGTGTACCGGTAATGCCGATGCGGTTACCCAGGCTATGGTGGTTCAGGACCGGGTTCTGACAATCACGCTCGGGCAGGTTCTGACCGTTTTTGGCTTGCGTGATAGCGCGATTGCGATCGTCAGAACACCACACGGAAATCATCTTGGGATAGGCTGTCGACTCCAGCCCGCCTCGCGGATACGCCAGGTAGCGCACGCGGATACCGTTGGCATTGATGGCCTCGACATCATGATGCAGCCGGCGACAGTAGGTGCAGTCTACATCGGTGAACACGCTGATGGTGGCCCGGGTCTCACCGTCGGGCGCAAAAATCACCATCTGATCCTCGGGCACACCGGCAAGCAGGTCCCTCACCTGGCCTTTGCGGGTTTCCGCTGTCAGGTTGACCAGGCCTTGCGGCTGGGTCATGTACATTTCACCGGCAATCATGAAGCGGCCGCTTTTGTCGCTGAACAGAATCTCACCGGAACTGAGAATAACCTCAACCACATTCGCCATCGGCGTTTCAGTGACACGCTCCACACGCAACTGGCCCTGTGAGGCTGCGCCCAGACTCTCATTGATGGTCTCGCGCAGGCTGGTTTCCCAGTCGCCCTGTGCCTGCGCGCCTCCGGTAACAGCGATGCTCAGAACCAATGCAAATTGAGACAGCATACGCCGGGCCGAAATTATGGTCATACCTGTGTTACTCCGCTATGCGTGTATGTTAGCTGTGAAGATACCAAGACTTTACCATGACCGGTCACCGACAATAAACTTCCGGACCCTTTTGTGGCCACGCGTTGGCAAAAAAAAAGGGGCGCTAAGCTCCCCTTTTTTTGTACTGCTCTGGTATCGCCCCGATCATGGTCATGAACTGACCGCGATCGTCGGCAAATCAGCTGACTTTCTTGTCCAGCTTCTCGGCGATACGGGCAGAACGACCTGAACGCTCACGCAGGTAGTACAGTTTGGCCTGTCGCACATCACCACGACGCTTCAGAGTCACACTGTCGATCAGCGGGCTGTAGGTCTGGAAGGTACGCTCAACACCAACGCCGTGAGAAATTTTACGAACCGTGAATGCTGAGTTCAGGCCGCGCTTGCGAACAGCAATAACAACACCTTCATAGGCCTGCAGACGCTCACGATCACCTTCTTTGATCTTGACCTGAACAACAACGGTATCACCCGGTGAGAACGCCGGCATCTCCTTGTTCATCTGCTCGTTTTCAATCATCTCGATAATTTTGCTGTTGCTCATTGCCGTACTCCCGGTTATTGATACCCCTCAAGCCTGCTTCACGCCGCGTTTCGCGGTCAATCAGTCAGCTGAGGTACCGTATTCACTGATAAATTCATTCAACAAAGCCTGCTGTTCCTGATCAAGTTGCTGTTGCTCGATCATGTCAGGCCGTTTCAACCATGTCCTGCCCAGTCGCTGCTTTAACTGCCAGCGCCTGATCTGTTCGTGGTTGCCGCCAACCAGTACCTGCGGTACCGGCAAGCCCGCAAACTCCTGCGGACGCGTAAAACGCGGACAATCCAGCAAACCAATGCCTTGTTCTCCCGGCCCTTGCGCCAGTGGGGCAAAAGAGTCCAGTCCTGCCGAATCCTCATGTCCCAACGCGCCGGGCTGGTACCGGATAATCGCATCCAGCATCACCATGGCGGGCAATTCACCGCCACTGAGGACGTAGTCTCCAACTGACCACTCCTCATCAATCTCAGTCTGCAGCACGCGCTCGTCAATGCCCTGATAACGGCCACACACCAGTACCAGATTGGTTCGCGCGGCCAGCTCTGTCACCCCGGTCTGATCCAGTCTGCGCCCTTGCGGGGACAGGTAAATCACCGTGGGTGCGGCCGACTGCCAGGCTCTTGCCTGTGCTATCGCCGCACACAGCGGGCCGGTTTTCATCAACATGCCGGCACCGCCACCAAAAGGCTTGTCGTCCACGGTACGATGCCGGTCTGTCGCGAAGTCACGAGGACTGTGACACGACACCTGCATCAGACCGTTACGACAGGCCCGACCGGTTACACCATACTGCGTAACCGCCGTAAACATTTCCGGAAACAGCGTGACAATGCCAACCTGCATGTGCGCGTCTCCGTGCTGGTCAATCAATTTCCTTTACTTTCCTTTACTTTACACAAGGTAATCTGCTTCCCAGTCGACCACGATTTGGTCAGCTGCCAGATCTACCTTGATCACCACCCGCGCCGGCAGCCAGGGGATGAGACGTTGCTCGTCGTCCACACTGCCGGTATCAGGCGCTACCACCATGACATCGTTGGCACCGGTCTCAAACAGGCTTTCCACCCGACCCAGCACAGTACCGTTCTGGTTGACTACCTGCAGGCCGATCAACTGATGCCAGTAATAATCATCACCGTCCAGGTCCGGCAGCGCATCCGGGGTCACGCTCAACTCCAGACCGGTCAGTTCTCGCACAGCCTCGGGCGTATCAAACCCGATAAAATGGGCGATCAGACCTTTACCCTGGGGTTTGCCGGCATCCAGTTCCAGTTCAACTTCTTCGCCGTCGCGTATGGCGAAAAAGCGCTTGTAACTGAATATGTTTTCTCTGGGCTGCGTAAAAGAAACCAGTTTTACCCAGCCTTTAACGCCAAAAGGCGACGCCACACGACCCAGCCGGATGCCTGACTTGTTCAAGGCCACCGCCTCTCGACTCTTATCGAAACCGTCGATCAGGCCTGAGTGCTGGCAGCCTGGGCTGCTTCACTGATCAGCTTGGCAACGCGCTCACTGGGCTGTGCACCCTGACCAGACCAGTAACCAATGCGATCCAGATCGATACGCAGGCGCTCTTCAGCCCCACGAGCTGTCGGGTTAAAAAACCCTACGCGCTCAATGAAACGACCGTCACGTGCATTACGCGAATCAGTAACCGTGATGTGGTAAAAAGGCTTTTTCTTGGCGCCGCCGCGAGCCAGTCTGATTGTGACCATAGACTACATTTCCTAATGTTAGCTTCGTACAAAAATAGAGTATTCCCGACACAGTGCCGGAAAAAGTGCGGTATTCTAAGCGAAATGACCGCTTGTGGGAAGGAATGTTTGCAGTATTTTTACTGAAAGACCATCGATTCTGCGCTTCCGGTCCCGCGTCCGGCTTTGACCATCACACTTGCCTGGTCGCCAGCATCAGAACCGGGGCGGCCCTCCGGCACCGGGAAACCCACCCTGCCCACGCATACCGCCCAATCCGCGCATCATATTGGCCATGCCGCCGCCTTTCATTTTCTTCATCATCTTCTGCATTTGTTTATGCTGCTTCATCAGACGATTCAGGTCCTGAATCTGTGTCCCCGACCCCTGACATATGCGCCGTTTGCGCGAGCCATTGAGCATATCGGGATTGCGCCGTTCACGCGGGGTCATGGAGTTTATAATGGCTTCCATGCGCCCGAACTGGCCGTCATTGACTTTGGCTGCCGCACCGGGCGGTAACGCGCCCATGCCAGGCATCTTGTCCATAATGCTGGCCATGCCGCCCATGCTTTTCATCTGCTGCAACTGTTCACGGAAGTCTTCCAGGTCAAACCCTTTACCCTTCTGAAACTTGCCTGCCAGTCTGGCTGCCTTGTCCTTGTCGACCTTGCGCTCGGCCTCTTCAATCAGCGACAGCAGGTCGCCCATGCCCAGGATGCGCGAGGCAATCCGGTCAGGGTAGAATGGCTCCAGGGCATCGGTTTTTTCACCCATACCGATAAATTTGATGGGCTTGCCGGTTATATGACGCACCGACAGGGCCGCACCACCACGTGCATCACCATCGGCCTTGGTCAGCACCACACCGGTCAGTGGCAGAGCATCATTAAAGGCGCGTGCAGTGGTGGCAGCGTCCTGACCCGTCATGGCATCCACCACGAACAGGGTCTCAATCGGGTTCAGCAAGCGGTGCAGATCACCGATTTCCGCCATCATCTCGGCATCAACCGCCAGGCGACCGGCGGTATCCACCAGCAGCACATCAACAAAACTCTTGCGCGCTTCCTTTACCGCTGCCTGCACGATGTCCTGCGGTTTCTGTGACACATCCGAGGCAAAGAATTTAACGCCCACATCGCTGGCCAGCGTCTCCAGCTGCTTGATGGCAGCCGGGCGATAAACGTCAGCACTGACCACCATGACTGACTTTTTACGCGACTCCTTGAGCCAGCGCGCCAGTTTGGCGACCGTTGTGGTTTTACCCGCGCCCTGCAGGCCGGCCATCAGCACCACGGCAGGCGGCTGCGCACTGAGGTTCAGCTCTTCATTGGCCGACCCCATGACCGCTTCCAGTTCGGCCTGCACGATCTTGATAAAGGCCTGCCCGGGGCTGAGGCTCTGGGACACTTCCTGGCCAACCGCACGCAGTTTGACCCGCTCGGTAAAGTCCTTGACCACGGGCAATGCCACATCGGCCTCGAGCAAGGCACGGCGTACCTCACGCAACGCTTCTTCAATGTTGTTTTCGGTCAGGGTGGCTTTGCCGCTGATCTTGCGGAGCGCCCCGGAAAGGCGTTCGGTTAAGCTATCAAACATCTGTGATATGCCCCCAGGTAATCACGGTCTGCAAAACAACAAACCGGTTGGCAACTGTAAAGCCCGCTATTATCACCCTGATGGCGGGCAGCTACAATAGCCAGCTCACTGGCAGGGCCACGGGCGGTAGCGGAAAAAACACTTCAACGCATGCACCAGTTGTGCGACACTTTGCGCGTCAACGCACACCACGTGGAGCCATACAGAGAACTCATGCCAATTACGACGCTGTCAGGATTAGTTGCCGTCGCGCTTTACCTTATCAGCCTCATGTTCCAGGGACAGGCGATCAAAGCCAGAACCGCGCGCTCCAGACTTCAAGGCCGGGTACTGGTAACCGGTCTTGCGGCAGTCATCGCTCATACTGCCAGTGCCTGGACGCTTATTGCGCGCAGCGATGGTTATCACTTTGGCATTATCGAAATCAGCACCCTGATTTTTGCTGTCATAGCACTGTTTGCCATCACCAGCAGCGCGCGGCGGCCATTGGGGAACCTGATTGTTGGCGTATTTCCGTTCGCAGCGCTGGTCATCGTTCTGTCTCTGCTGATCGACAGCACCTACCCGCCGCAGGCGATTGGTGCCGGCATTGCCAGCCATATTCTGCTCTCCATAGTGGCATACAGTCTGTTCACACTGGCCGCCGTACAGGCTGCATTTCTGGCTTTCCAGAACTACCAGTTGCGCCATCGACATGCCGCCAGCGTCATCAAGCGTTTCCCCCCGCTGCAGGACATGGAGCGCTTGCTGTTCGAGCTGATCTGGGTTGCGCAGGGCCTGCTGAGCCTGGGCATTGTCGCCGGTTTTGTATTTGTAGAAGACCTCGGCGCTCAGGGCCTGCCCCACAAAATGTTCTTTTCGTTGCTGGCCTGGGTGGTATTTGCAGTGCTGCTGTGGGGGCGCCACCAACTGGGCTGGCGTGGCAACACCGCCATTCGCGGCACCCTGGCGGGCTTCATCTGCCTGTTACTGGGTTTCTACGGCTCCAAGTTTGTGCTGGAATTCATTTTATAGTTACGGCCACAATCTACGCTTACCTACACATCTCAACTTAACCCAAGGAGGTCACCGTCCTGATGGACGCTGAATCGTCGCCCGTTCCATTCCTCACCGGCCTGCTGATTTTTCTGGTCATTGCCTCGGCCTACTTCTCCAGCTCGGAAACGAGCATGATGAGCCTGAACCGCTATCGCCTCAAACACCTGGCGCGACAGAAGCACGCCGGTGCCCTGCGGGTCAGCAAACTGCTGGAGGCTCCGGACAAACTGCTGGGCGTGATTCTGATCGGCAATAACTTTGTCAATCTTCTGTCCGCCTCTATCGCAACCACAATCGCCATTCAGCTCTTCGGCAACCCGGAAACGGTGCTGACCACAATTGTGCTGACGCTGGTGATTCTGATTTTTGCTGAAATCACACCCAAAACCATTGCCGCGCTGCACCCCGAGCGCATCGCTTATCCGTCAAGCCTGCTGTTGCTGGTTTTGCTCAAAGTCCTCTACCCGCTGGTGTGGATGGCGAACCGGGTGTCCCATGTATTGATCAGGACACTGGGCATCAAACCAGAAGCATCGTCAGACCACCAACTGAGTCCGGAAGAGTTACGCACGGTGGTGCATGAATCCGCCCAGCTGATTCCCAAACAGGGCCAGGGTATGCTGCTTAATATTCTGGATCTGGAAAAAGTCACGGTCAACGATATCCTGGTACCTCGCAGCGAGATTATCGGCATTAACATTGATGATGATGTCTCTGACATTCTCGATACCATCAGCAACAGTCAGCATACCCGCATGCCCATCTACCAGAAGGAAATCGATAACATTGTTGGCGTGCTGCATATGCGCAGCCTGGGCAAATTCCTGCGCAGCACTGAGATAGAGCGCGAAGACTTTCTCAAAGAAGCGGATGAGCCTTATTTCATACCCGAGAGCACCCCACTGCATACACAGTTGTTCAATTTTCAGTCGAGCAGAAAACGGCTGGCGTTTGTTGTGGACGAGTACGGCGTTATCAAGGGCATTGTTACCCTGGAGGATATTCTTGAGGAAATAGTCGGCGAGTTCACTACTGACATGGCCGACAACAGCCGCGACATTCATCCGCAGACCGATGGCAGTTTTTTGATCGATGGTACTGCAACCCTGCGCGACATCAATCGCACACTGGACTGGGATCTGGACTCGGAGAATGCCAAAACCCTCAACGGCCTGTTGGTCGAAGCACTGGAAACGATTCCCGAGTCGGCCACCGGCATTCAGGTTGGTCAATATTATGTTGAAATCATGCAGGTCAAAGACAACCTGATCAAGACCGTGCGTATGTGGCGCGCGCAGGAGCGCACCGACAGTCAGGACATAGACGAACAATAAATTCCGGGCAGACGACCCAGAGACCTAGAGCGCACAATCATATTCCGGCGTACAGTCCAGCGCGCTCACCTGGTCGGGCCAGGACAATTGGCGTACCCTCAGCTCAGAACTGCTGCAGGGCTTTTCTGCACAGCGCCAGGTTACTGCGATACGCAACCCGGACAGCGTGGCTGACCACAGTCGCCAATGGCGGTGCGGAGGCGCCTCCTGCGGCGCGGGATAGAATCTCAGGCCTTCTTCAAAATCAAATTCAAAATCACGCAGAGCCCGCGCCAGCCCCTGACCATTGGCTTTGACACAGGCCTCTTTCAGGGTCCAAAGACGCAAGAACCGATCCTGCCGCTGCACCGGGGGCAGTGCCTGCAATGCCTGGAACTCCGCCCCGGAAAAAAACCGTTCCGCTAAAGCAATGGCATCAAGCTGCCGATCCAGCGATTCGATGTCAACACCCGGTTCCCCGTTGGCGGTAAACACCAGCACCAGCATGTCATCAGTATGCGACAAATTGAATGCGGGGGCGGAGACCGGCCCCAGCACACAGGGTCTGCCCTCAGCACTTCGCCCGATCTGCCACTCAGCCGGTCCGATGTCGGGCCGGTAGGCTGACAGCAAGCGCCGGAGCACAGCGCGGGTCAGCAAAAACATGGCACGGCCTTTCGCGAGTCGACGGCCATTCAGGCGCTCCCGTTCCGCCACACTTAGCCAGGCACCCGCAATCCGTTCCACATCAGATTCTTCCGTCACTGCCGGGACCAGCCAGACATCAACCCGGACCGGCGGCAGATCAAGACCGGACAGTATTGTCGACCCGGAATTGGCACACGAAGAAACTGCGTCCGCAGCCGACTGTTGCGGCATCACACGTCATCCCGTTCGCTGTCGGCATCCCCGATCAGGCGAGTGATTTCATCCAGTGCTCGTTGTACCTGCGTGACATCATTAAGCAAAACCAGGTAACCAATCTCTTTGTGGCCAGCGCTGCGAACCGGCATGCTGGTCACATCGTACTGACGGTCACCGGCCCGCGCCGTCAACCGCCCCTGCCAACCGGTATCAATCACCGACACATCCACACCGCTGAAATACTTCAGCAGCACGTCCGCGACCTGAAGCCCCTCCAGATCCGCCAGGGTCTCACCGGTCATCGCCATAAACGCCGGATTCACATCAGATATCTGATGGTTCTCGTTGGCGACAACCACCGCGATGTTGATATTGTCGAACACCAGGTCGCGCGCCACCGGTGTCAGCGACATAAAATGGTACTGGTGCCGGGCTATTGTCACCAGAATCGCGCTGAGCACAAAAAACAGGGATGTCGGATCAAAACCACCGGCAACATCAATGCCTGCCACATACAACATATTGGGCACCACCGGCATCAGGGCGGCGATACCGATCAGCAATGACTGCCCGCGATAAACCTGAGCCTGTTGCATACTGGTATTGAGCAGTAGAAACGAACCGGTCAGTGTATAGAGGTAGCTGCAGGCGATTAACTGCAACCAGAATCCGACACCATAGTCCAGGTCCAGCAAAAGATAACCATTGCGCTCGATCAATGCGGCGCTGGTGTACAGGAGCTGATGCTGATCCAGCGTCATTATCATGGTGAGCGAACATATCGGCACCACCAGCAATACCAGCAAAAGCCGCTTGCTTAACCAGCGTTCGTAGCCGGCAAAACAGACAGCGAACAACAACCACGAGGTGATGGCTAAGATAACACCCAGATAAACCAGACGTTGAAACCCCAACTGCCAGGCCAGTGTTGTGCCCATGTTGGCGACCAACTCGCCAAAGGTCCAGAGCGCAAAACTCACCATGACCATCACCCACAACTTGCCACTGCGGGTATGCGCCTGACCGATGCTGAACACAGCCAGCGCGCAGGCCATCAGGCAGGCGACAAGATAAAGGTAATTGATGGGCGGAAACTGCAATTCCATAATGATCCTATTCCATCGACAAAGCTGGCTCTGACATCAGGTCAGGACAACAGGTCATATTTGCGCAGGTACCCTCGCAACTGGTGATAACTCAGATTCAGATGGGTGGCGGTTTTACGCTGATTAAACTGACAATGCTCCAGCGCCTTGCGCAACAGGTCGGTTTCGTAGTCCTGTATGTGTTGACGGAAATCCAGCGCCTGGCCATCCCAGTCGACCGATGCTTTTTCCGCAGCTACCGTTTCACCGCTCGCTGCTGCACCGTTATCCGCCTGCTCACCGGCCGCCGGTGATGCCGGAACACCATCCCGGACGGGTGATACCGACGGCCGGTAAGGGGATTCAAACGGGTTGAATACCAGCCGGGTCACGGTTTTATTGGGATGCTGATAAACCGCCCGTTCAATCACATTTTTCAGCTCACGGATATTTCCCGGCCAGCTGTAGCTCAGCAACTGACGCTGCACCAATTCCGAAAAGCCGGCAAAAAAATCCTCGCCCATCTCCTTTACCATACTGATGGCAAAATGTTCGGCCAGCACCAGGATATCCTCTTTTCGCACGCGCAGCGGCGGCAGTGTCACCACATCAAATGCCAGACGGTCGATCAGGTCCTCACGAAATTTACCGGCACGCCCCAGCGCGGGCAGGTCCTCATTGGTGGCAGCCACCAGGCGCACATCAACTTTCAATGTCTGGTTGCCGCCCAGTCGTTCGAACTCGCCGTACTCGATGACACGCAGAATCTTCTCCTGTACGGGCATGGCGGTATTGGCCAACTCATCCAGGAACAGGGTGCCGCCATCGGCACGCTCAAACAGCCCCTTTCGCTGCCCGGTAGCACCGGTAAAGGCGCCGGCTTCGTGCCCGAACAACTGTGCCTCCAGCAAGGCATCACTGAGCGCAGCACAATTGATTTTCAGGAAATTGTTCTGCCAGCGCGCCGACAGGTAATGCAGGCGCGAGGCAATAAGTTCTTTGCCCGTACCCCGTTCGCCCACGATAAGTACGGGTTTATTCAGCGGCGCTACCTGAGAAACATGCTCCTGCATCTCGAGAAAACTGGCAGACTCGCCTATCATACGGGGAAGTGACACATCAGACGGCATGTTAAGTATCTCAGCTGGACTCTAAACCAATATGTCGCGGAAAATACCACTTATTAACTCAAACAACCAAGCGCCAAAAGTCATGCAAACCAAAAGCAAATTTTATATTGTTATTTTTCAATAACATAGATAAATAATAAACTATTGGCACAGTTCCTGCTCCTTCTGCTTGGACCCGATCCACCTAACGCCAATTTTTGAGGTAATAAACATGGGTATCTTCTCACGATTAAGCGACATCATTAACTCCAATATCAGCGCAATTCTGGACAAGGCTGAAGATCCGGAAAAAATGATTCGTATGATGATTCAGGAAATGGAGGAGACTCTGGTTGAAGTTCGCAGCAGCACCGCCAAGGTCATTGCTGAGAAAAAGACCGTTGGCCGTCGCATCGAACAACTGGGCCGACAGGCTGCCGACTGGGAAGAAAAAGCCGAGCTGGCTCTTAAGAAGGAACGTGAAGATCTGGCGCGAGCCGCATTGATCGAAAAATCCGGCGTATTGACCACTATCCAGATGCTGGAAGACGAACTGGCCAAGCTGGACGAGACGCTGAACAAGCTCAGTCATGAGATTGAACAGCTGCAGGCCAAACTGACCGATGCCCGCGCTCGCCAGAAGACACTGCTGATGCGCACAACCGCTGCTCAGTCACGCGTCAACGTCAATCAGAAGTTGCACAGTTACAGTATTGACAATGCGATGAACAAATTTGAGTATTACGAGCGCAAGATCGACCAGATGGAAGGCCAGGTAGACAGCCTGAACATCAAACAGCGCGGCCTCCAGGATGAGTTCGAGGAACTGGCCAATCAGGAAAAAATCGATCAGGAACTGGCGAGCATCAAAGCCAAACTCAACAAATAACAAAGGACAAGGCCCATGGAATTCTTCGAATTTATCATCGCGTTGGTCGCCGTCGGCGGCACGTTCGTGACGATCTGGGTTGCCTTGCTGTACCGCCGCAAAGAAAAGAAGCTCCCTGCGGCGGAACAGGCCTACAATCTGAGCCAACTCAGCGAACTGGCCAACAGCATGAATCAACGGATTGATACGCTGGAATCGATACTGGACGCCGAAGTGCCAGGCTGGAGGGAGCAACATGAACAGCAACGCTGAAGACGACACTGTTTATCGCAGGCCCCGCGCGCCGCTGACACTGGACCGGGAGAACCGCAAAGTACTGGGTGTGTGTGCCGGTTTTGCCCGCTACCTGGAGGTACCATCGGCACTGGTCCGGGTCATCTACTGCGTCGCCTGTCTGGCATCACCGTTCCTGATCATCGTGTACTTTGTCATGTACTGGCTGCTGGACGATGAAGAGCGACCGGCGCGCATCAAGGCGGCCATGGGTGGCGCCTCATACAAAAGCCGAAAGACTGAGCAGGCTGTGCCGCCGGAGCCCGATCCCGAGGCTTCTGACGCTGAAACATCCAGTCCGCGCTTCGATCTGAGAAAACCTTTGTATCGCAGCCGCCGCAATGCCCGGGTGGCTGGCGTATGCGCCGGTATCGCAGATTACCTGGGTATCAGTACATTTATCGTCAGAACAGTCACCTTCCTGTCACTGTTCATCCTGGGCGCCGTTACGGTATGGGCCTATGTCATTTTCTGGATCGTGCTTGACAAGGAGCCTAAAGTTCGTAAAGTAACAAGGCAGCGTGCCGGCCAGCAAGGCGGCGACCAGGGCCAGACCATTGACGATACTGACGAGCCGGACAACCGTCCTGATATCGATTCATGCAGTCATGCCTTACGCGGCGCAGAAAAACGACTGCAAAACGTGGAAGCGTTCATCACATCCAAGCAGTTCAGGTTGCATTGTGAAATCAACAGGATTTAACCGCTTATGGGCGATTTACCTGACTTTGATACCCTGCTTGCCATGCACCGGGATAATCCGGAGTCGCTGGAAAAACTGCGACGCCGGTTAACCCGCAAGATTCTGCGTTCGGCCCCCGACAGCACACGTCAACGCCTTGAAGGGCTGCAGTTCCGTATCGACATGGAATTGCAAAGGGCCAGCAACCCGACCGCACGCTGTATTCGTCTGTCCGGCATGATGCACGATTCTTTTTCCCGTCTGAACCACTGTCTGCAGCATCCGTTTGACGAAGTTAATGCGCGACAAAACCGGCCCAAGGCTGATATCCTGCCAATGATTCAGCGCCATCAGCGCACAGATTCCTCGAAACCGCACTAGGGCCCCACCTGCTTGCAAAGGTCGGTCGGCAGCCCCCACTGACAGAGACCGCATGAAATTTTGCCACTATTGTGCTGGCCCGGTGACTCACCATATACCGCCCGGCGACGACAAATTGCGTTATTGTTGTTTAAGCTGCGATGTTGTGTTCTACCAGAACCCGAACAATATTGTCGGCACCCTGCCGGTGACCGGCGATCAGGTTCTGCTTTGCCGCCGCGCCATTGAACCGCGCAAAGGTCTGTGGACCCTGCCGGCCGGGTTTATGGAAAACGGTGAGACCACATTGGAAGGCGCTATTCGCGAAACCCGTGAGGAAGCCGGCGCGGAACTCAATCTGAGCGAAGACAGCCTGTATACACTGTTCAATCTGCCCAATATCAACCAGGTATACCTGTTCTTCAAAGGTGAGCTGGCCAGCAGCGAGTTCAGCGCTGGCGTTGAAAGCCTTGAGGTCAAACTGTTCACGGAAGCAGACGTGCCCTGGGATGAAATCGCGTTCGCTGTGGTCAAATCGACGTTACAGCAGTATTTTGACGATCGCAGAAAGCAACATTTCCCGGTACGCATGTACGATGTACGCTACTCGGCAGAAAGAAAGGCGGAGATTACGCTGATCAGTGAAAGTCGCTAATGCCAGCAGGCATCACAAATCTGCGAGCAGGATCACATCGTAAGCCGGTTCCTCATAGGGGTGGGCAAGCCTGAGCGCTGCAATAGCCGGCCGGATATGCGTCTCGTCACAAACCAGCTCGACTTTGTATTCCAGCACCCGGGTCAGGGTATCGTGTTCGCCCAGGAATGGACTGGCACCCGCCAGAGGTCGAAACTGCCCCTGCCCGGCAGATTGCCAACAGCAACTGTCGTAGTCACCAATACGGCCTCCACCGGCGGCAAACACCGCCTGTTTAACCGTATCCAGATAATCCTCAGGCACGTAAAAGCAAAGTTTGTACATCGTTGCCTCTCGTTATGGCAGCCTGGTCGTCTACTTCAGCCAGGCCCTGGCATTGCGGAACATGCGCATGGTCGGTGCGTCTTCCTGCCACTCGTCAGGCCGCCATGAATTCTGCACGGCGCGGAACACACGTTCGGGGTGCGGCATCATGATAGTGGCACGACCATCCCTGCTACACACGCCGGCGATACCCGCAGGCGAGCCATTGGGGTTCTCCGGATAGTGCTCAGTCACCGCACCATAGTTGTCTGCGTATTGCAGCGCGATGCCGGCGCCGGCTTTCAATTGCAATTGATCACTGCTGCCGACAAAACGTGCGCGACCCTCGCCGTGCGCAACCGCCACCGGGAACAGCGAACCCTTCATGCCCTGCAGAAAGGCCGAAGGCGATTCCGGCACGGTCAGCAGGCTGACCCGCGCCTCAAACTGTTCAGACCGGTTGCGCTCAAAGCGAGGCCAGTTGTCGGCGCCCGGGATAAGTTCGTGCAGCAGGGACATCATCTGACAACCGTTACAAACACCCAGTGACAAGGTGTCCTTGCGCTCAAAAAATGCGGCGAACTGCTGTCGCAACGGCTCATTGAAGAGTACTGATTTGGCCCAGCCGCCGCCGGCACCCAGCACATCCCCATAAGAGAAGCCGCCGCAGGCAGCCAGTACGTTGAACGCCGCCAGATCGACAGCCCCCCGCAGAATATCGCTCATATGCACATCAACAGCGCGGAATCCCGCGCGATCAAATGCCGCCGCCATTTCCACATGACCGTTGACGCCTTGCTCGCGCAGTACCGCAACAGCAGGGCGTACGCCGGTATTAATAAACGGTGCGGCAATATCCTGGTTAGCGTCATAGCTCAGACGCGCCTGCAGGCCGGGATCCTTTTTATCCTGCAACCTCTCAAATTCCTGCCTGGCACTTTCAGGGTTGTCCCTGAGCGCCTGCAACTCGTAACTGGTGCGCGCCCAGAGCTGCTGGCAAGCCACGCGTGTGCGCTCCAGCAACAGTCGGCCAGTGTCGAGCACGCGGATATTCTGATGGCTGGCAGGCTCGCCGATAACACTGGCGCAATCGGACAGGCCGTGCTCCTCAATGATACTCAGCACCTTGTTCAGATGATTTCGCGGGACCTGTAATACAGCGCCAGGCTCTTCGTTGAACAGCACATCAATGGCATGAGTATCCGGGTGCAACAACTCAGCCAACTCAATATCCAGCCCGCAGTGACCGGCGAACGCCATTTCCGCCAGGGTCACCATGACCCCACCGTCGGAGCGATCGTGATAGGCCAGCAGAAGATCCTGGGCGTTCAATTGCTGCACAAGATCAAAGAAGTTTCTCAGATCCCGGGCACTGTCCAGATCCGCCGGGATGTCACCCAGTTCACGGTAAACCTGGGCCAGAGCTGACCCGCCCATGCGATTGCGGCCGCGGCCCAGGTCAATCAGCAACAGATCGGTTTCACCTTTGTCGGTACGCAGTTGTGGCGTCACCGTGCGCCGGATATCGAGCACCGGTGCAAAAGCCGAGATCACCAGCGACAAGGGTGAGGTATTACTCTTTTGCTCGCCTCTTTCCTGCCATACCGTGCGCATGGACATGGAGTCCTTGCCCACCGGAATGCAGATGCCCAGATCCGGGCACAGCTCCATGCCCACGGCGCGCACGGTTTCATACAGACGCGCGTCTTCGCCCGGATGACCGGCAGCGACCATCCAGTTGGCGGACAATTTGATATCACGAATATCGTTAATACGGGCACAGGCTATATTGGTGATCGCTTCAGCCACGGCCATGCGGCCCGATGCGGGCGCATTCAACAGCGCTACCGGCGTGCGCTCGCCCATGGCCATGGCTTCGCCGCAATAACTGTCAAATGCGGCAGCGGTGACCGCTGCATCGGCTACCGGCACCTGCCAGGGCCCCACCATCTGATCGCGACTGACCAGACCCGTCACGGTGCGATCGCCAATGGTGATCAGGAAACTCTTGCTTGCCACCGCAGGCAGGCTGAGAACACGCTCCAGGGCCTCTTCCAGCTCGATCTGCGCCGTATCCAGTGCCACCGGTTCGATTGTTTCACTGCGCACCTCTCGGTGCATGCGCGGCGGTTTGCCAAACAACACTGACATCGGCAGGTCTATCGGCAGATTATCAAAATGTGAGTCCTGCAACCGTATAACGTCTTCGTCGGTGGCTTCACCGACGACCGCATGCGGGCATCGCTCGCGTTGGCAGATGGCTTCAAATTCCGCCAGCCGCTCCGGCATCACGGCCAGCACGTAACGTTCCTGTGCCTCGTTGCACCAGATTTCCAACGGCGACATACCTGATTCGGCATTGGGAATGTTGCGCAGTTGAAACACACCACCGCTCTCGCCATCTTTTACCAGCTCTGGCAAGGCATTGGACAACCCGCCGGCACCCACATCGTGGATAAAGGCGATTGGGTTGTCATCACCCATTTGCCAGCACTGATCAATGACTTCCTGACAGCGACGCTGCATCTCCGGGTTCTCGCGCTGCACCGAAGCAAAGTCCAGCTCCGCAGCGCTGGCTCCGGCGGCCATGGACGAGGCGGCACCACCACCCAGACCTATCAGCATCGCCGGACCACCCAGTACAATCAAGTGGGCACCGGGCTTGAAGGCATGCTTTTGTACATGCTGCTCACGAATGTTGCCCAGACCACCGGCAATCATGATGGGCTTGTGATAACCGCGGACTTCATAGCCGTCAACCGAGGGCACCGATTCTTCATAAGTACGAAAGTAGCCGCACAGATTGGGGCGACCAAACTCATTGTTGAAAGCCGCAGCGCCGATCGGGCCCTCCAGCATGATATCCAATGCAGAAACGATGTGCGCGGGTCGACCGAAGTCCTCTTCCCAGGGCTGCGGCAATTCAGGAATACGCAAGTTGGAAACGCTGAAACCACACAGACCGGCTTTGGGTTTGGCACCGGTGCCGGTAGCGCCCTCATCACGGATTTCGCCGCCGTTGCCGGTAGCCGCCCCCGGGAACGGCGCTATTGCCGTGGGGTGATTGTGCGTTTCCACCTTCATCAGAATATGGATAGGTTCCTGGGTGTAGCCGTATTCATGACTTTGCGGCTGTGGAAAGAACCGGCCGCCGTCACTGCCACACATCACTGCGGCATTGTCCTTGTAGGCCGACAGCACCTTGTCCGGGGATTTTTTATGAGTATTGCGGATCATCGCAAACAGGGACAAATCCTGATCGATGCCGTCCAGTGTCCAGCTGGCATTAAAAATCTTGTGTCGACAATGCTCGGAATTGGCCTGCGCAAACATCATCAACTCAATGTCGGTCGGGTTGCGTTTCAGGCGCTGAAATGACTCAAGCAGATAGTCCATTTCATCATCAGCCAGCGCCAGCCCCATGCTCTGGTTGGCAGACTGCAGCGCAGGTTTGCCCTCTGTCAGCACATCAACCGTTGCCAGTTCGGCGGGTTCCGCGTGAGTGAACAGACAGGCCGCCTCATCCACATCAGCCAGCACTGCCTGTGTCATTTTATCGTGCAGGTAACTGTCCAGCATCAGCAGCTCTGCATCGGACAAGGGTTTCTCTACCACGATATCCCAGACAATGCCGCGTTCCAGGCGTGAGATGGCAGCAAGACCGCAATTACGCACAATATCCGTGGCCTTGCTCGACCAGGGCGAAATCGTGCCCGGCCTGGGCACCACCAGACGTGTTATGCCCTGCGCTTCACCAACCAGGTCGTCCTGCTCTATACCCTCGCCCTGACCCAGACCATAGGCCAACAACTGCCCGAGCATCTCCAGTTCATCTGATGAGGGGTCCCGCTCGCATTCGGCGATGTGCACGAAATGAGAGGCCAGCCCCTGCACAGCGGGCAGCTCGCGCTGCACATTGCGCAGCAGTTTACGAAGTCGGAAGTCGGAATGAGCGGTGCTGCCAGTGAGAACAAGCATTGTGTCTGATAGCCTTAAAGTCAGTCGAGCCGGAAGAAGAAACCTGCGAAATTCGGGGCGTTATGATACGCCATTTGCCTGCAAAAATCAGGCAATTATTGCGACCCTGTGGCACTGCCTGATGACGATGCCGGATCCGCGCGGCTTTTGCGACGCAGGCGGAAAAACTGCTTCATCAATTCGCTCGCTTCCTGCGCCAGCACCCCGCCGTTGACCGCCAGTTGATGATTATAGACACCATTCTCCAGCAATCTCTGCCCACTGGTAATGGCGCCGTAACGCGGCTCAGCGGCACCATACACCACCCGGTCAATGCGAGCATGGATGATGGCGCCCAGGCACATGGTGCAGGGCTCAATGGTGACATACAGCGTGCAGCCGGGCAGTCGGTAGTTTTCCAGAGTCTGGCCAGCCTCACGTAGCGCACAGATTTCTGCGTGCGCCGAAGGGTCATGACTGCCGACGGGCTGATTAAAGCCCTTTCCCACAACCTGTCCGTTCTTGACGATAATAGCACCCACCGGAACTTCTCCCTGCCTGCCGGCTTCGAACGCGAGGTTCAGTGCTTCACGCATGAAGATGCTGTCATCTGTATCAGCAGCAATCGCCGGAGACATCCCGGATACTGGTCGGGGTTGATCGCTCATGGTCTGTTCCTGACGTGACACGGCCGAAATCCGCTGACTGGTTTCACCGACTTTAGCAAGTGCCGCGATTTTAACAATGCACCTGGAGAATTGCACCAGTTTTGGCTCGCAACTCGACCTCAATTATCGGTTCTGGTACCTGAAATAATATCGTGCAATCCCCCACTAAAATCCACCGCTGTTACATCTTTCCACTACTTTCGCGCCGACATGGTGCGTCAGCGAACCGACCACGCCTGACCCCTGCCGTAAGTTGGTTCCTATTCTGGATTCTATATTCAATTGGATTCAGTTTCCTTTCCGGTAATACCACTGGAGAAGCAAAGTCTAAACGAAGCGTTTACAAAGGACATTTTGTCCGACTTATACATACTCGTTTCGAAGGAGTTACAGATGAATAAATTACATTCGATCGCCCTTTTTACAATGCTCACGCCTGCCATCACGTTGAGTTCTGGACTTGCACTTGCTCAACAAACTTCCGGTCAGAATCTTGAGCGCGACCAACAAACCCAGCATCAGAGCAGCCAGGGTGCCCAGCATTCCGGTCAGTCTGATAACCAGTCTGCTGCAGCGCGATTGGCTGCCGACGGACGTAACGACATGGAGCACAGGGGTTTTATGGACGCAGCCCCCACTAACGGCATGCACATCAGCAACCTGATGGAAGCTGAGGTCAAAACTTCAAATGACGAAGAAGTCGGTTCGGTCAACGACCTGATTGTTGATGAAGATGGGCAAATTGTTGCCATTGTCATTGGTGTCGGCGGATTTCTGGGCATGGGCGAGAAAGATGTCGCCATTGGCTGGGATGATGTCACCATGGGGCGCGATTCTGATAACCGCAGATCGGCTACCGGCACGACTGCGACAACATCGTCAACTGACCGCACCGTCACCGGCTCATCCGATGATTACGACCTGCGCATCAGCATGACCCGCGAGGAATTACGTTCAGCACCTGAATTTGAGCGCAATGAGTAATTCTTTGTCCGCCACTTAGTCGACGAATGAGTCAATGGCAGCAGCGAAAGCCGCTGCCATTGACGTCAACAAAACAACGTATCAAATTAATCTGGAGGGAAAAACTATGGGTATTATTGTGTGGTTAATCATGGGTGGCGTGGTCGGCTGGATCGCCAGCATAATCATGGGCAACAACGCTCAGCAGGGTATCCTTCTGAACGTGGTTGTTGGTATCGTCGGCGCAGTGATTGGCGGATGGCTGATTGGGCCTTTGTTAGGGGCGGGTTCAATTAACGACGGTATCACCATCATGAGCTTTGTCATATCGCTGATCGGTGCAGTGATTCTGCTCGCCATCGTCAATGCCTTTCGACGCAGCTCGGCAAGTTGAGGGGTTGATCTGGACGTCTGGCGAGAATGACTATGGTGTGTCTACACCCCTAAAACTGGACCCATTCCCGCCAGGCCGAACGACGCTGAATGAGCCGTCTGTTTCCAGAATGACGGCACCAACCTTATCCATTGACTCAATCCCATTCGAGCGAACTGCGGCTCGCACTTCGTCTTCAGTTACCCGTGCCTGCCGCAGCGCGGCAGATAGAAATTCTCCACAGTAAAACAGCATCAACGGCTCTCCTGTAGCCATCCGCCGCACCCATCGCGAACGCACGCTGGACCAGGTCACAATAAACTGCAGACCGATCAGCAAGGCGAACGCCAGTATGCCCTCGGCCAGTGCAACATCCTTGGCGAGCAGAACAGTGGCCAGAGTAGAGCCCAGAGCGACTGTCACGATCAGATCGAAGGCATTCATCTTGGACAGTGTTCGCTTACCCGACAGGCGAAGCAAAAAGATGAGCGCAACGTAGGCCAAAACCCCGACGACCAATGTTCGCAACAGGCTGTCCCATCCATCAAATAGCATTTCGTCGATCCTGTCGTCGAGTGATTTAGAAAATCAGAGCTAGCAGTCTGCAACACTTGATTTCTCTATCTTTGTGCACCTTAAAAACATTGTCGGTGCGATAGCGAACGTTAGGGCCAGTGTGCAGCTGGAGATTTTTTGAAATCCGAGAAATGAAAAAAACCTACCCAGGATATTCAAAAATCTCAACACAGGTTATTTACCCATAAATCTATAATTTATTAATTTAAGTTCGCCACCATACAGACTCCGCCACTAAATTAAATCATCTTGAGAATTCAAAATGCCTTCGGATGAATCCATCAGAAGTTCGTGATCCGAGGCAAAATACGCAGGCCTCATAAACTGGAGATCAAAGCATGAACAAGAATGAAACCAAAGGACATACAAAAGAAGTGAAAGGCAAGACCAAGGAAGTGGCTGGCAAAGTAACCGGCGACAAAAGCACTGAGGCCAAGGGCAAAGTGGAGAAAAATGTCGGCAAAGGCCAGGCCAAAGTAGGCGAGCTCAATGGAGAGGCAAAAAAGGCAAAGAAATAATTTAATACCGGGACTGGAAATCAGGTGACAACAATCGGAGACGAAAAAAGCGACTTTTTAACGCCTTTGAACTCCGCCTGTTTCGCTACACAGCGCTTCTGTTGTCCCTGGTTTCCCCGGTCGGCATGATCGGCATGATCGGCATGATCGGCATGATCGGCATGATCGGCATGATCGGCATTGTCAGCATGGTGCTTGCGGTTCCACTGACCGCGACTTTACTCCCACTCAATCGTCGCCGGCGGCTTCGATGAAATATCGTAAGTCACCCGCGACACATCAGTGATCTCATTGATGATGCGGTTGCTCACGGTTTCCAGCAACTCATAAGGCAGATGCGCCCAGCGCGCCGTCATGAAATCGATGGTTTCCACCGCGCGGATGCTGATCACCCAGGAATAACGACGGCCATCGCCGACCACGCCGACCGATTTCACCGGCAGGAACACGGCGAAGGCCTGGCTGGTCTTGTGGTAGTAATCAGCCTTGTGCAGCTCTTCAATAAAAATCGCGTCAGCGCGGCGCAGCACATCGCAGTATTCTTTTTTCACCTCGCCCAGGATACGCACGCCCAGGCCAGGGCCGGGGAACGGATGGCGATACACCATGTCGTAAGGCAGGCCCAGCTCCAGACCAATGCGGCGCACTTCGTCCTTGAACAGCTCGCGCAGCGGCTCCACCAGTTTCAGCTTCATGTGCTCCGGCAAACCGCCAACATTGTGGTGAGACTTGATGACATGGGCCTTGCCGGTACGCGAGCCAGCCGACTCGATAACATCAGGATAAATGGTACCCTGCGCCAGCCAGCGCACGTTGTCGATTTTTGCTGCTTCCTGATCAAACACTTCAATAAAGGTATTGCCAATGGCCTTGCGTTTCAGCTCGGGATCGCTGACGCCTGCCAGGCGATCTAGAAACATGTCTTCAGCATCGACACGGATGACTTTGACACCCATGTTTTCAGCAAAGGTGGCCATCACCTGGTCACCTTCATTCAGCCTCAACAGGCCGTTGTCCACAAATACACAGGTGAGTTGATTGCCAATCGCCTTGTGCAGCAGGGCCGCTACCACCGAGGAATCCACACCACCGGACAGGCCAAGCAGAACATGGTCGCTGCCGACCTGTTCACGCACCACCCTGATGGCATCGTCAATAATATTGGCCGAAGTCCAAAGTGCTTCACAACCGCAGATTTTACGTACAAAACGTTCCAGTATGCGTTGCCCCTGCAGGGTATGTGTCACTTCCGGGTGGAACTGCACACCGTAGAACTGACGCGATTCATCTGACATGGCGGCAATGGGTGCACTGCCGGTTTCCGCGCTGACGACAAACCCCGGTGGCACTTTGATGACCTTGTCGCCATGGCTCATCCAGACATCGAGTTGCGGCACACCGCCCTCCGCCATCCGGTCTTCAATACCTTCGAACAGGGCACCGGGCGCGGGCAGATTGACTTCGGCATAACCAAACTCGGATTTGTCCGACGCTTCAACCTTGCCGCCGAGACGTTCGGCCATGGTCTGCATGCCATAACAAATGCCGAGCAAGGGCACGTTCTGGGTAAACAGGTAGTCAGCGGCCTGTGGTGAGTCTGCCAGCGTTGCCGTCTCCGGGCCACCGCTGAGGATGATACCCTGAGCCGCGAAGGCTTCGACTTCTGCCTGGGTACACTGGTAGTCCCAAATCTCACAATAAACGCCGAGTTCGCGAACCCGGCGGGCGATCAGTTGTGTGTACTGCGATCCAAAATCCAGAATCAGAATTTTCTGGCTGTGAATATTTTGACTCATGCGTGGCAGGCCTTGTTCATGACAGAGAGTACTGTCAGCTCATACGATAGTTGGGTGCTTCCTTGGTAATGCTGACATCATGCACATGACTTTCCTGCATGCCGGACGCGGTGATTTTGACAAACTCGGGCTTGGTCCGCATCTCGTCCATGGTGGCGCAACCGGTGTAACCCATGCTGGAGCGCAGACCACCCATCAGTTGATGCACAATGCTGGACATCGTACCTTTGTAAGGCACCCGGCCCTCAATACCCTCAGGTACCAGTTTTTCAACACCGGACGCAGCGTCCTGGAAGTAGCGATCACTGGAACCCTGACTCTGGGACATGGCACCCAGCGAGCCCATGCCACGATAAGCCTTGTAGCTTCGACCCTGGAACAGCTCTACTTCACCGGGCGCTTCTTCAGTACCCGCAAGCAGACTGCCAATCATCACCACGTGGGCACCGGCAGCAACCACCTTGGCGATATCACCGGAAAAACGAATGCCGCCGTCAGAAATCACACAGACATCTGTGTCCTTCAGCGCTTCAACGACGTTGGAAACCGCCGTGATCTGGGGCACACCCACGCCCGTGACGATGCGCGTGGTGCAGATAGACCCGGGGCCAATACCGACTTTCACGGCATCCGCACCGGCTTCGGCGAGATCCCGCGCGGCCTGGGCAGTGGCAATATTACCGCCAATAACCGCCAGTTCCGGGTACAGACCCTTGATGCGGCGCACCATATTCAATACGCCGGCGGAATGTCCGTGGGCAGTATCGACCACAATAACGTCTACGCCTGCTTCGGCCAATGCATTCACACGATCCTCTGTGTCGGCGCTGGTACCCACCGCGGCGGCAACGCGCAGGCGACCCTGCTGATCCTTGGACGCATTGGGAAAATCTTCCGACTTGCGGATATCTTTCAGCGTGATCAAGCCGCGCAGTTCAAACTCATCATTGACCACCAGGATTTTTTCAATCCGGTGCTGGTGCAGCAACTCTTTGATCTGATCATGACTGGCATCTTCCTTCACGGTCACCAGGCTCTGCTTCGGCGTCATAATGGTTTCGACCTTGGCGTTGAGATTGGTCTCGAAACGCACGTCACGACTGGTGACGATACCGACCAACTGACGGCCGACGACCACCGGCATGCCGGAAATGTCGTTCTCCCGCATCAACGCGACCAGATCACTGATGCGCGCGTCAGGCGAAATGGTGATCGGGTCTTTCACGACACCACTTTCGTACTTTTTAACCTGCCGCACTTCGCGCGCCTGTTGCTCGATGGTCATGTTTTTATGTATGACACCGATCCCCCCCTCCTGTGCCATGGCAATAGCAAGACGCGCTTCGGTCACGGTATCCATGGCGGAAGACATCAGGGGGATATTCAGGGCTATACTCGCAGTCAAACGCGTTTTCAGGCTGACAGCTTTGGGGAGTACAGATGAGTGGGCGGGCAGAAGCAGGACATCGTCGAATGTCAGCGCCTCTTCAGCAATGCGTAACATAAGTTTTCACCTATCCACAAAAAGCGGATTATACAGATCTGACGGCCATTGGTAAACCAGCGTCTATGATACGTTCACGGGCTGGGTTAAGATGCAGGCATGAACCCGGATATACCACCTTTTCAACCAGTCAGTGCGCGTGTAGCCAGCAGCGAAAATCGCGTACTGAGTGTCAGCAGTCTCAACCGGATGGCCCGGGACCTGCTCGAAGACTGCTTTCCGGCAATCAGTGTCGAAGGCGAAATTTCCAATCTGGCCACCCCCGGCTCGGGCCACTGGTATCTCACGTTGAAAGACGACGGCGCCCAGATCCGCTGCGCCATGTTCCGCAACCGCAATATGTCGGTGCGCTTTCGGCCTGCCAATGGCATGCAGGTTGTTGTGCGCGGCAAACTCAGCATCTACGAAGGTCGTGGCGACTATCAACTGATCCTGGACAGCATGCAGGACGCCGGCGCAGGTGCACTGCAGCGCGCCTACGATGAACTGAAAGCGAAACTGAGCCACGAAGGCCTGTTTGATACCGCCCTGAAAAAGCCCCTGCCCGACCATTGTCAGCATGTCGCCGTTATCACCTCACCAACCGGCGCCGTGATCAGGGATATCATCAGCGTCTTCCGCCGACGTTATCCGGCCATGCGGATCACCGTTTTACCGGTCCCGGTGCAGGGGCAGGAGTCTGCGCCGGCAATCATTCAAGCCCTGCAGATCGCGCAACGACGGCAGCAGGCGCTGGGCATTGATGTGGTGCTGCTGGCGCGCGGCGGTGGTTCGCTGGAGGATCTGCAAGCATTTAATGATGAATCGGTGGCCCGGGCGATTCATGCCTGCAGCCTTCCGGTCGTCAGCGCAGTTGGCCATGAAACCGATATCACCATTGCCGACTTTGTTGCCGACCTGCGCGCGCCCACCCCCTCGGCCGCTGCGGAACTGTTGAGTCCCGATCAGGCCCAGTTGCGCCTGAGTCTGCAGAACCAACACAATAAACTGTTACGCCTGATGCAGAACCTGCTAAACCAGCGCAGCCAGCAACTGGACTGGTTGCGCAAACGGCTGCAACATCCGGGGCGCAGGCTTCAGGAACAGGGACAGGTGCTGACACAACTGGACAGCCGCCTGCAAAGAGCCATGTTGCGCTTTTTGGAACAGCGCCGTGGCAACCTGCAGATGCTGGCACGCAACCTGGAAAATATCAGTCCGCTGCAAACCCTGCAGCGGGGCTACAGCATCACCCGCACACCTGAAGGCAAACTCATCAGTACATCGTCCCAGGTCAAGGCCGGTGATGATATTATCAGCACCCTGGCAAACGGCCAGATTGTCAGTACCGTCAAGGAGATCAAGGCATGAACAAGCGCGAGCAACAGCGTCTGATTCGCGAACAGAAGCAACAGCAGGCTGAGAAACAGGCAAAGATACGCAAAAACATGAGCCGTCTGGCCATGGTTGTGGTTATCCCGCTGGTGATCATCAGCGTCATTTACGGTCTGATGGGCCAGGGCGAAATCTATCCGCCAGACCAGATCAGCGAAGTGGATCATGTCAAAGGTGGTGGCGATGAAGTGACGCTTGTGGTGTATGCGGATTTTCAGTGCCCTGCCTGTGCCACCGAGCACCGTGTCATGAGCCAGGCCTGGCCCCGCATCGCGCCGAATGTGCAACTTGTCTTCCGTCATTTTCCGTTGACCTCGACACATCGCTTTGCATGGACAGCCGCCTTGTACGCTGAAGCTGCCGGCCGGCAGGGCAAGTTCTGGGAAATGCATGATCAGCTGTTTCTCAACCAGGCTTACTGGTCTTCCCTGAGCGAGGCGGAAGGCGAATTTGACGGATATCTTGAGCAACTGGACCTTGACGTTGCACAGGCCCATATCGATATGCAGGACGAGAGTCTGTTACAGAAAGTCCGCAATGATCAGCGCGGCGGCACCAGTGCGGGTGTACGCTCAACACCTGCCCTGTTCGTCAATGGTCGCCTGACACCGGTACCGCAGAATCCGGTTGACATGATTGCCCTGGTCAACCGTGCACGTGAGGGCGACACCAACTAGTCCGGCGCACGCGGTGCTAGGCATCGAGCCCCAGGCGCGATGCCGGCAGTCCCATGAACAGACCACCCCAATATTTGCCACCAATATGCACGGGTACCGAGAGATTGAACATCACTTCGCCGGTATCCCGCAGATAACTTTGCAGGCGGAAGCGCCCCATGTAAGGAATGTCCCGGCTCTGGAAGAAACGCATGTGGCGGCTCCTGGCCAGATCAACCGCCGGGTCGCCAGTGGGCTCCTGTGACAGCTCACTGCGATGCACCGCAACATAGCCTTTGCTGTCCAGCGGCAGGCAGTAAAGCGCGCCGTCCTCCTCTTTTGCCCAGGCATCTATCAGGTGCTGGCAGGCCTTCTGAAATGCACGTGCATAGCTGACGTCAAATTTGATCGGATTGGTGCCCTTGATGGCCTGGTGATTGCGGTCAAACATGTCCACCCCTGAGGCCGTCAATTCCGCCATCGCCGGCTCCAGACGATCACGCCGTTGTTCCAGAATTTCCAGCACCTGCTCCAGCGGCCCGCGCCCGATGCGGAATTGACACAGTTTGTGCAGGGCTTGGTCAGTAGATTCCAGCAAAATATGCGTCTGGTCGTTATTCTTTTCCATGTCACTGCGGATACGGCCGCCCAGATCACGAATTTCATGGCTGCGGCTGCGAATATCCTGATTGTTGACTGACAGTTGTTCAGCAGCAGCACTCACCTGCAAAAGATCCGAATGGGTAGACTCAAAACCGTTAACCATTTGTTTGAACTCACCCGCCGACTTGTCAATGGCCTCTCCGGCCTGGCCGGTTTCGCTGATCATGCGCTCGGTGCCACTGGAGGTTTTTGAAACCACGCCAATCATCTCTTCCAGTAACGCTCCGATCTCGTCGGCAGAGCCGCGCACCTTCACCGCCAGATCCCTGACTTCGTCGGCAACCACGGCGAAACCACGGCCCTGTTCACCCGCCCGGGCAGCCTCAATCGCCGCATTCAGCGCCAGCATATTGGTCTGCGCCGCGAACCCCTGCACCGTGCCCAGAATGGCGCGAATATTTTCCGAAGTGGTTTCGAGTTGTTCCACAGTGCCGTGAAATTGCTGCATCATGCCACCAACAGTCGCGATCTGACTATTGGCACGCACCAGATCTGCCACCGCATCACGGGCAGTGGACAGATTGCGCGAATTGACATCAGCAATGTTGTTGGTCCAGCGCGACAACTCTTCGATGGCGGTGGCAGTTTCCTCACTGGAGCGATAAATGATCTCGGAGTAATCCTCCTGCTTGCCCGCATCCCGGCTGGCCTCTTCGGCAATTTTCCGACCCTGGGCAGAACTCAGGCTGACCTTGATAGTATGGTGACGAAGATCGTCCAACGCAGTGCGCAGCCGTTCCATGAACTGGTTAAACAGGCGCGCGGTCTCACGTGAGGTTTCGTCTCCCACCACCGGCATGACCGACGACAGGTCACCCTGGGCATCATTGACATTGCGCAGCACACGCATCAAACCGGTATTGCTCATATGGGTGGATGTCAGGCGCCACAGCATAAACAGAACAATACCCGCTGCCGCCGCCAGTACTGCCAGCACACGCAGGCCTCCGGTCGTGAGCGTAAAAAGGCATACCGACAGCACCAATATCAGCACCAGCATGGCCGGCACCAGAGCTGGCGCCAGACCAATATGCCATGACACTGATTCGGCCCGGGACCGGTTTTGCTCAACTGGCGATGACTGACTCAGCATTTATTGCGTTCCCCCTCGGCGACCGCTGCCAGATCTCTGGCGACGGCGCATCCAACGTTGCCCTGCCATGTGGCATCTGTATTAAAGAATTAGCGGCACATTGGCGGACAAACTTGAGGGGATGCGCGCAAATCGCGTCAGTGCGGCAGTAGCCGACGGTGGGTGTGAATTGACATCAGTATGCCGAAGCCGGCCAGCAGCGTTATTGCCGATGTACCGCCGTAGCTGACCAGCGGTAATGGCACGCCGACAACCGGCAGTATGCCTGACACCATGCCCATATTGACGATTACATAAATGCAGAAAGTCAGGGACAGGCTGACGCCGAGCAGACGACTGAAGGTTTCCTTGGCCTGCCAGCTGATAAACAGGCCACGGCCGACAATAAAGACATACAGCGACAGTAAAACAACAATCCCGAACAGACCAAACTCCTCGCCAATCACGGCGAGAATAAAGTCGGTGGAAGACTCCGGCAGGAAGTCCAGCCGCGACTGCGTGCCGTTTAGCCAGCCTTTGCCCATCAGACCGCCTGAGCCCATGGCGATCGTGGACTGGATAATATTCCAGCCAGCGCCCAGGGGATCGGCTTCGGGGTTGAACAGGGTATCCACTCGCCGACGCTGGTAAGGCTCCAGCACGAACAGATACATCAGCGGAATGGCAATCACGGTCAGCAGTCCGGCCATCGACAGGATTCGCCACGACAGGCCGGCAAAAAACAGCACAATCAGACCCGACATACCCACCAGTATCGAGGTGCCCAGGTCCGGCTGAGTGGCAATCAGGAAACTGGGCACACCGATAATAATCAGGCTGATGACGATATCGTGCCACCTGGGCGGCAGGACCACTTTGCTGAAATACCACGCAGCCATCACCGGCAAGGACAGTTTCATCAGCTCGGACGGCTGAAACGCGCCGACGCCCGGAACCGATAGCCAGCGCTGAGCGCCGTTCACGACGGTGCCAAAAAACAGCACCAGCACCAGCAAGACCGTAACCACCGCAAACGCCGGGGTTGCCCAGTATCGAAAAGTCCGGGGTGGTATCTGGGCGATGATCAGCATGGCGACGAAACCAATACCAAGCCGGATGGACTGACGGACAACAGTATCCATGTCCTCGCCACTGGCGCTGTACAGCACAAACAGCCCCAGGCAGCAGACAGTCAGCGCACTGATCAGTAATGGAATATCGATATGTAAACGCCAGGCGAGTGTGCGCTCTTGTGTTCCCAGTTCAAACCGGGGGTGGATCGCTCGTCGCATCAACTCGGACATAATGACGTTTTGGTGGCCCAGGATTTTCGGTGATTCAGGAATATGCGAAGGGTAGCGCAAGCATCGTTTTAAGTCTATGCTCCGCCTTGGCAGTACACTCTAATCCTATCTTAAGGAGGAACTATCATGTCGATACTCGGCACAGCAGACCGGTGCGTGAACAGCATTGCAAACAATACTCAAACTCTGTCATGGACTCTGCTACGGATACTCAGCAGCGCAATGTTCATGACTCACGGCTGGCCCAAAATGTTTGGCGAGCAGGCTCAACCCTTTCTGGGTGGCATGGGCTTTTTCGGCATTGATCTGGGTGTGAACATGTTATGGGTAGCAGGAGCCATCGAATTATTCGGAGGCGGCTTGCTGGTGCTGGGCCTGTTTACCCGTTATGTCGCCCTGCTGGCCGCCATCCTGATGGTCATGGCCTACCTGACGGCGCATCCGGCCTGGTTTCCAACGCTGAACAACGGGGAATTGGCTGCGATGTATTTCCTGGTGTATTTTGCCATCTTTGCCTTTGGCCCCGGCAAGGTGAGCCTGGACAGCATCATCCGCGGCCAGAGATGATTGACGGCTGATCAGTCACCGCGCGACTTTGATATTTTGCGGTTCTTGCTGATACGCCGCTTCTGTGCCACCTGTCGCCCTGACAACCCCTTTTCATGCTGTACATAGGGGTTGTCATCGCTACGCAGTTCGATACGGACCGGCGTGCCTTCCAGTTTCAGTACCTTTCTGAAAGTCTTTTCCAGATAACGTTTGTAGGAATCCGGCAGCTTATCGGTCTGCTTGCCGTGAATAACAATAATGGGCGGATTCTGTCCACCGGCATGAGCATAACGCAGTTTGATACGTCGGCCATTGATCATGGGAGGAGAGTGATCGAGCACTGCGTCCTGCAGCGTTCTAGTCAGCACATTGGTGCCCAGATCCCGTTTCGCGGAATCGTAGGCGACATGAATGGACTTGTATAAATCACCGACGCCGGTGCCATGCAGAGCAGAGATAAAGTGTATGGCGGCGAAATCGACAAAGGCAAAACGTCGACGGATTTCGCTTTTGATACGCTCTTTCTGCTCCGTGTCCATGCCATCCCATTTGTTCAGGGCAATCACCAGCGCGCGGCCAGTATCAATCACGTATCCCAGCAAGTGCAGGTCCTGCTCAACAATCCCGTCACGGGCATCCACCACCAGAATAACGACATTGGCATCCTGTATCGCGGTCAGTGATTTGACCACAGAGAATTTTTCCACTGTCTCCGTGGTTTTACCGCGTCGCCGAATACCTGCCGTATCTATCAGGGTGTAACGATGGCCATGGCGTTCGAAGGGAATATAGACACTGTCGCGGGTAGTGCCGCCTTCGTCGAAGACCACAACCCGCTCTTCACCCAGCATCCGGTTCACCAGCGTGGATTTACCCACGTTGGGGCGGCCGGCAATGGCAATGCGAATACCCTCGTCTGCGCGCTCGGTCTCCGGCAACGGCTCGGGAAAACCGGCCAGCACAGTATCCAGCAATTTCTTGATGCCACGTCCCTGCGACGCCGTGATGGGGAAAACCTGCTCAATGCCCAGGCCAAAAAAATCACCCATGGCGACATTTTCATCAATGCCGTCAACCTTGTTGACCACCAGAAAAGCCGGTTTACCCAGTTTGCGCAGATGCTCCACGATCTGGGTGTCGCCCGGGTTGAGCCCGGCACGGCCATCCACCAGCAGCAGGACGATATCGGCTTCTTCGATAGCCAGCAGCGACTGCGACACCATTTCAAAGTCTATGCCTTTTTCGCCGCCTTCCAGACCACCGGTATCAATCACGATATAGGGTTTTTCACCGCCCTTGCCTTCACCGTACTGGCGATCCCTGGTCAGTCCGGCAAAATCCGCCACAATCGCGTCACGGCTGCGGGTAAGCCGGTTAAACAAGGTGGATTTACCCACATTAGGTCGCCCAACAAGGGCCAGTACGGGTTTCATAGACGTTCCAGATAATGCACGCGGCGACCACGCCGCGCAGTGTCAATCAGGGGTACTCAGGGCAGGCTGTAAGCTGACAGCCGACCGCTGTTGCCGTACACATAAATGCGCCGGCCTTCAGTGACGATCGGCGCGCGAACGCCATTGCGATCCACACGCGTGCGGGCCACAAAACGACCATCGATCTGCGACAGGATATGCAGATAACCTTCAAAATCGGCCACCGCAACAAAGTTGTTGAATGTCGCCGGACCAGTCGTACGGCGCAACCTTAAAGAATCATTTTCCCATACAGTGCGTTCGGTGTTGTTTTGTACGGCATACACATGGCTGAAGTTGTCGACCCAGTATATGTTGCCCAGACCCAGTGCCAGGTTGTGGTAGGTTGAACCCGGCAGTCCCCAGACAATACGACCACTTTGCACATCCAGCCCCATCAGGTTGCCCTGATAGCTGCCCATGTAAACCACATTGCCATCGATAATGGGATCACCATCGATGTCGATAATCCGCTCGATGTCATACCGGCCCTGTGGTACTGCGATACGCTCTTCCCAGACCAGGGCACCGCTACCGACATCAACACCCGACACCATACCGCTGCTGAATCCGGCAATGACAAGGTTACCCGAGATCACCGGTTTGCTGTTGCCGCGCAGGGACAACGCAGGCACTGTGGTTTGATACACCCAGCGTTGCCGACCATCGACCGGGTCCAGCGCAATCAGCCGACCATCGATGGTCTGCACTGCCACCACACGGCCGTCGCTGGCCGGTGCTGCCAATACTTCGCTACTGACACTGGTTTCCCACAACAGGTCGCCACTGCTTTGCTCCAGCGCAAAAACCCTGGCATCCCGCGTGCCCAGCAATACCATGTTGCCGCCGACACCAACGCCGCCGGTAATGGTTTCGCCGGTACGCTCGCGCCACAATACCTCGCCCGTGTTTTTGTCGATGGCATTGACCTCGCCATTTTCCGACGCGGCAAATATCGTGTCGCCGGCAATAATGGGTTGCAGACGATTGTAGCGCCGACCCTGTCCGTCTCCGACATTAACAGTCCAATTGCGGACGAGTGAAAACTCTTCGTCAAAATCGACCAGTTCGGCCGGTTGCTCAGTCTCGTCACTGGAAAAAATACTGCAGGCGCCCAGCGAAACAGCAATGGCAAGCGAAACAATCGTTTTCATTACATACGTCATAAGTACATGCTCGGCGACTTGCGCGGTCAGAGGCTGCCTTGCAGCTCAGTGAGTTTCATTTGCAGAATCGGGTTTCCGGCGGCGGCGGCCTGCGCAGACTCATAAGCGGCCAGCGCCTGCTCACGCTGCCCTTGTGCCAGGTAAATATCACCGCGCAGTTCATCGAACTCCGCACTCAGTGCTGACGGCTCAACGCCACTGATGACACTCATGGCCCGGTCGGGTTCGCCATTGGCCAGCAGAACACGACCCAGACGCAATTGCGCCAGCATGACCAGTGTCGCGTCAGTGCTGCCAAACAACCCGCTTTGAGTATTGTCCAGAAGCCATTGAAGCTCCTGTTCTGCTGTTGCCAGATCGTCAGCTTCTGCCGCCAGACGGGCACCAAACAGCGCGCCATACAGCGCGTAGACACTGTCAGCGTGGTCAGTTTTCAGCCGTGCCACCAGTGCCTGTGCCGATTCACGGTCTGCTTCCGGGACCATTTCACCAGGCGGTGTCACCATCAATTGCGACAACTGATCGTAGACTGCAGAAGCCTCGGCTGCAGAACGCGTCTGACTGGCCTGCCATGCCTGCCAGCCGAAATAGACCAGTGCCACGGCGACAATACCCATTGCCAGAGAGCGGCCGCTTTCACGCCACCAGCGTTTAATTGACTCTAAACTTTCTTCTTCTTCCGTACTTAAAGCCACAAACAGCTCCTGTCTGAAATTACCGATCATTATTGATTCTGCGTCAACGCAGCTATCGCCATTTTGTCTGATTCACAGCAGGCAGGCATCGTGTCGCACTGCCCGATCCGTGTCAAGTCAGGCCGGAGCCGACGTCTGAGCCAACGCCTTGAGCAGCGCCGCGTCAAGATTTTGCAGCGTGACTGCCTCGCTGCTGCCCTCCTCATCCAGCTGACGCACACGCACAGTCTGCTCCCCGGTGTCCGGTGGCGTATCCACGATCACCGCCACCCGGGCCCCGCTATTATATGCTTTCTTGAGCTGGCTGTTGAACTTGCCGCCGCCGCAATGGCTCATCAGGCGCACGTCAGGCAATCTGGCCCGCAGCTCCTCGGCCAGTTTCAGGACCTGGTCAGCGACAGCAGCATCGGAAGCCAGCAGGTACACATCCAGCACCTGATTGACGGAATCAGGCACCTGCCCGATCGTTTCCAGCAACAACACCAATCGCTCCATGCCAAACGCCAGGCCAACGGCGGGGGTACCGCGACCGCCCAACTGCGACACCAGCGAATCATAACGGCCACCGGCGCAGACAGTCCCCTGCGCACCCAGTTCATCCGTTATCCACTCGAATACCATATTGTTGTAGTAATCCAGCCCTCTGACCAGACGTGGATTTTCAACAAAATCGACATCATTGGCACGCAGCAGCTTTTTCAGTTGATCGTAATGCGCCACCGTCTCCGGGCTGACATACTCGACCAGGGAGGGCGCATTGACCAGCAGTGCCTGCGTCGCTGGCACCTTACTGTCCAGCACCCGCAGCGGGTTGCTGAGCAAGCGCCGCTGGCTGTCTTCATCCAGATCAGCTTCATGCTGTTGCAGGAACGCTGTCAACGCGGCGCCAAATGCACGTCGATCCGCTGCCGTGCCTATATTGTTGATTTCCAGGCGCACATTTTTGCTCAAGCCCAGTTCACGCCATAACGCGACCGAAATCAGGATAATTTCCGCATCAATATCGGGACCGGCCATGCCAAAGCTCTCGATACCGACCTGATGAAATTGTCGATAACGCCCTTTTTGCGGGCGTTCATGGCGAAACATGGGGCCGCGATACCATAACCGTTGCTGCTGGTTGTACAGCAGACCGTGTTGCTCGGCCGCACGCACACAACCCGCAGTGCCTTCCGGGCGCAGGCTCAACTCATCGCCATTGCGGTCGGCAAAGCTGTACATTTCTTTTTCAACAATATCAGTGACTTCACCGATAGAGCGCTTAAACAGCTGCGACTGTTCCAGCACCGGAAAACGAATCTCGCGATAGCCGTAGGACTGCACCAGTGCTTGTGTTACCTGTTCAACGTACTGCCAGGTGGGAGTTTCCGTCGGCAGAATATCGTTCATGCCGCGGATAGCCTGTATCTTGCTCATAAAATATCTCAGTCCTTTCCCCGTGCAATGATGCCACTCGGGGCCTGCTCGGCTTCCAGCTTCAGTTTCTCGGCCACGCGCGAACGCACCATCGCTTCCAGTTCGTCTACCAGGCGTGCATTGTCGATCTTGTGGTGTGGTTTGCCATTGATGTAGGCCAGATTGTTCGGGGTAGCGCCGGTCAAACCAATTTCTGCCACTTTGGCTTCGCCGGGTCCGTTAACGATGCAGCCAATGACAGCGACATCAACCGGTGTAATGACATCTTCCAGACGCGCTTCCAGTTCGTTGACAACAGAGATGACATCAAAGTTCTGCCGCGAGCAACTCGGGCAGGCCACCAGGTTGACGCCTTTGCTGCGCAGCCCAAGGCTTTTCAGGATATCAAATCCAACACGTATCTCTTCCACCGGGTCGGCGGCCAGCGAAATCCGTATGGTGTCGCCAATACCATCCATCAACAGGGCGCCCAGACCAACCGCAGACTTGACTGTCCCTGAGCGCAGGCCGCCTGCTTCGGTAATGCCCAGGTGCAAGGGTTGATCAATTTGCCCCGCCAATGCCCGGTAGGCTTTCAGCGTCATGAAGATCTCGGACGCTTTTAAGCTGATTTTAAAATCCTGGAAATCGAGTTTGTCCAGAATATCGATCTGCGTCAGCGCAGATTCGACCATCGCTTCCGCGCAAGGCTCGGGATACTTGCGCAACAATACTTTGCCCAGGGAACCGGCGTTGACACCTATGCGCAAAGGGATACCTTTGTCGCGAGCCGCATCGATAACCGCGCGAATACGTTTTTCACTGCCGATGTTACCCGGGTTGATGCGCAGACAGTCAACGCCATACTCGGCAACCTTCAGGGCTATCTTGTAATCAAAATGAATATCGGCCACCAGCGGCAGGCTGACGCGCTGTCGGATTGCCCTGAACGCTTCGGCAGCGTCCATGGATGGCACCGATACCCTGACGATATCGGCACCGGCATCAGCCAGTCGCTGAATTTGCGCAACGGTTGCCTCGACATCGCAGGTTTCGGTATTGGTCATGCTCTGCACCGAAATCGGGGCACCGCCGCCGACAGCGACATTGCCCACCATGATGCGGCGCGATTTGCGGCGGGTAATTGGAGATGATGTCAGCATAGTGAACTCACAACTACTTACAGACCGATATTCAGCCGCACCGAACCATCCAGCTTGATATTGCGGCTGAAGTCGATCTGGCGACCGTTAAAATTCAATGTCACACCTGGCGCGTTATCCAGAGCGATGGAGAACGGTGCTGTGCCGGCAATCGTCAATTGCTCGCCAGCCAGGTGCATTTCATGGTGCGATTCATCACCACCGCGGTGCTCAATTTCAACACCACTGTCTTCTGCAAAACTCAATTGTAAACGATCATCTCCCGGCCAGGACACCAGCGCGCCATCGGCCCGATCATCGAAACCAGCCGACAATTCGGCTGAATTCGCGTCAGCACTGGCAAACGTCCCGGCACTGCCTTCTTCTGCGGGTGCCACATCAAACACAGGTATGGTGTCGATAGTGCCAGCGGGCTCGGCAATTCCCTGCTCTGCTTCCGTAACGGGCGTATCCGGGCCGTCACCCGTACTCAGCAACCACAACACTAGTGCAACAACAACAAAGGCAATGCCGGAAACAATGATCCACGGCCGATTTTTATCCATGCGCCGACGGGCATGGCGTTTTATGGCCTCCTCCTTCCGCGCCAGTTTATGGGTGGTGAATTCCCGATAGATGTCCAGCATCTGCTCGGGATCCAGCCCCAGAAGTCTTGCATAGGAGCGAATGTAACCTTTGACAAAAACATCACCCGGCAGTTTGTCGTAACTGTCGGATTCCAGCGCGCGCACATAGTGCATGGTCAGGTTCAACTCATCTGCCACATGCTGCAATGACAGCTCCAGGGTTTCACGCTGTGCCAATAACAAGCTGCCGGGTCTTGTGCGTGCGCTGTCGACTACAGTCTCCGGTTCAACTGTCGATTGCTCAGCGATATTCTCTTCACCCGTACTGTTGTTGTCATTGCTCATAAACGTTCTCTAGGACCCGGTCTGGCGGGCGATGATGTCACTGCTTTCGACCGCTGCCCGGCGATAACGTTCACTGCGCCGGGTCTGATCTGCGACCTCACCAATCAACTGTCCACACGCAGCGCCAATATCGTCGCCCCGCGTGGTGCGTACCGTCACCGTGTATCCGGCTTCCAGCAAAATCTGCCGGAAATTGGACACCGACGAATTGCTCGGGCGGCGGTAGTCAGACTGCGTAAACGGATTAAACGGAATCAGATTAATTTTGCACGGAAAGTCCTGCAGCAATACCGCCAGCTCGCGGGCATGCTGTCGGTGATCATTGACACCGGCGATCAGCGTGTACTCTATGATCGGAACGCGCTTGTCGGGCAGGCTCGCCATGTAGTCAGACACACTGTTGAGTAACATCTTAATCGGATATTTGCGGTTCACCGGCACAATCTGATTACGCAGCTCATCATTCGGTGCATGCAGGGAAATAGCCAGTGACGCATCGGTATAGTCTTTCAGACGATTGATGGCCGGCACGACACCTGCCGTGCTAATGGTGACCCGGCGCTTGGACAGACCATAGGCATTGTCTTCCATCATCAGGCTCAGGCCATCCATAACATTGTCAAAATTCAGCAGTGGTTCACCCATGCCCATCATGACAATATTGCTGACCATTCGGTTCATCTTACCTTCACCACGTTTTGCGCTGGCAAACCCACCCAGACGATGATTGGCCCACCACAACTGGCCGATGATCTCCGCTGTAGTCAGGTTGCTGTTAAAACCCTGTTTGCCGGTTGCGCAAAAACTGCAGTCCAGAATACATCCTGCCTGCGAGGAAATACACAAGGTACCGCGGGTAGCCTCGGGAATAAACACCGTTTCCACCCGACTGCCGCTGGCTACTTCAACAATCCATTTGTAACAACCATCGCTGGCGAGGTGTTCTTCAATGATTTTCGGCAACCTGACCTCAGCGTCCGCCTGCAGCTTGTCGCGCAGGCTCTTGCTGACATCGGTCATGGCGGCAAAATCGGTCACCCCGCGTTGATGAATCCACTTCATAACCTGCACGGCGCGGAACGGTTTTTCATCCATAGACTGAAAATAAGCCTGCAATTTTGGCAGACTCATGCCCAGTAAATTGATTTTCTCAACCGGCTCGTTAATGTCGTGGCTCATATCGTCACTCCTGGTCGACCCCGGTCAGTTGACCGGGGTCATGCCCTGGCGCTGCACTCAGCCGCGCGGACAGATTTCTTCAGCTTTGAAGAAGTAATCAATTTCACGCGCAGCTGATTGCGCGGAATCAGAGCCGTGCACGGCATTGGCGTCAATAGAGACCGCAAAATCAGCACGAATCGTGCCTGCTGCAGCATCAGCGGGATTGGTAGCACCCATGAGATCACGATTCTTTGTTACCGCGCCCTCACCTTCCAGCACCTGCACCATCACCGGGCCCGATGTCATGAACGCGATCAGGTCTTTAAAGAAACCACGTTCTTTGTGCTCAGCGTAGAAACCACCGGCTGATTCGTCAGTCAGTTGAACCATCTTGGCAGCAACAACGCTAAGACCGGCCTTCTCGAATCGGGAGTAGATCTCACCGATCACATTTTTGCCGACCGCATCTGGTTTGATAATTGATAAAGTTCGTTCATTAGCCATTGTTTAGCTCCACAACCTGTTACTGGTGTAAAAGGCGCGCATTATACTGGCTTATGGGCAGGTAATTCTACAGCAGTGCACCGGAACAATGCGCGATGACGGCGCAATTGCCGCAATTAACCTTCGATATCGGGCACGTTAAGGTCTTTTCACGCTTGAGCCCGATCTGGCTGCCGCAGGCGCCCCAGGGTCCGGCTCAGACTATCCAGCGCGATATCGATGTCCTGTTCGGTGCTGAACCGACCAAAAGACACACGCAGGGCGCTTTGCGCCATGTCATCAGACACACCCATGGCTTTGAGCACGTACGACGGCTCCATCGTCGCCGACATGCAGGCAGAGCCTGAGGAAACAGCAATCTGCCGTAGTGCCAGCAACAAGGATTCGCCGTCGACACCGGCAAAACCCAGATTGACAATGCCCGGCACCCCACCGTCCGTCTGTCCGTGTAACTGCCAGCCTGGCAGGTCCGCCAGCCCGTTGAACAGCCGTTTTCGCAGTTTCAGCAGTCGCTGGTATTCATCCGGCAAACGTTCTTTGGCCAGCCGGAACGCCTGCCCCATACCCACCAGTTGGTGTGTAGGCAGTGTTCCCGAGCGCATGCCGCGCTCATGACCGCCGCCATGAATCTGAGCCGCGAGACCTGCGCGCGGATCACGCCGCACAAACAGGGCACCGGCGCCTTTGGGCCCATAGACCTTGTGAGCCGACAAAGACATCAGATCAACAGGCAGATCGGCCAGATTGATGGGCAGCTTGCCCGCACCCTGCGCGGCATCCACATGGAAAAGAACGCCGTGCTCGCGGGTTACTGCACCGATTGCAGCCAGGTCATTGACGCTGCCGGTTTCGTTATTGACGTGCATCAGGGTGACCAGAATCGTCTCCGGGCGAATGGCCGCTGCTACCTGCGCAGGGTCAATAACACCGCTGGCATCGGGGTCCAGGTAGCTCACCTCGAATCCGTGCTGTTCCAGATAGTGACAGCTGTCCAGCACCGCTTTATGTTCAACGCGGGAACTGATGATGTGACGGCCACGGGCAGCATGAAACTGCGCAACACCTTTGATGGCCAGGTTGTCTGCCTCGGTAGCACCGGAGGTCCAGACAATTTCGCGCGGATCACAGTTGATCAGGTCAGCCACGTCGCGCCGGGCATTTTCCACCAGCTCTTCGGCCTGCCAGCCAAACAGGTGTGAGCGCGAAGCCGGGTTGCCGAACTGGCCATCCAGCGTCAGGCAGCGCGCCATGGCTTCGGCAACGAGCGGGTCAACCGGCGTGGTGGCGGCGTAATCAAGATAGACCGGTAATTGCATGCTACCCTCCCCGGACAACCAGTTCGCGTCGCTCGTCCTGGCTGTGCGCCACTGACTGTACCTCATGACGCTGCATCAGGTCGGCAAGCGAGATGCCCCGCAGAAAATCGTTAATCTGGGCACTCAGGTCTTCCCACAGATGATGAGTCAGGCAGATCTCTCCCTGCTGGCAATTGCCCTGCCCCTGACACCTGGTGGCATCAACAGACTCGTCAACAGCATCGATGATATCAACAATGGCGATAGCCCCGGTACCACGACCAAGCCGGTAACCACCGCCCGGCCCACGCACGCTTTGCACCAGACCATGCCGACGCAGGCGCGCGAACAGCTGCTCCAGGTATGACAGTGATATGTCTTGGCGCAGCGAAATATCAGACAGCGTCACCGGCTCCGGATCACCATGTATGGCCAGATCCAGCATAGCGGTGACGGCGTAGCGGCCTTTGGTTGTCAAACGCATGAATTATCTGCCAGTAAAAAAAGTACCGGGGATTATGGAATACCACAGTATTTTAATCAACTATTACCCCGCCTGCCCCGCCCTATAAAGCGGCGCCGCATGTTAGACTGCACACCATGATAGATCTTCATTCCCATACCTGGTTTTCCGACGGCCTGCTAAGCCCGCAAGACCTTATAAAACGCGCCTCAGAGCTGGGCATCAACCATCTTGCCATTACTGACCATGACAGCGTGGCAGCGCATGCTGCCGTGTCGGCGGCAGATATTCCGGCTGGTATGAGGCTCATACCCGGTGTCGAGATCTCAACCTTGTGGGACAACCGGGAAATACACATTGTCGGACTGTTCATCGATACCGCCGATCCGGCCCTGATCTCCTTGTTGCAGAGCCAGCAGGCGAAACGCCGCGAACGGGCCCTGGATATCGGAATGAAACTGGAAAAAGCCGGCATATCAGGGCTGAAAGATTATCTTGCAGAACAGCCATGCGAGGCTGTCAGCCGTAACCATATTGCTGATTTCCTGATCGCTCGCGGGCATGCCAGCGGCAAACAGCAGGCATTCAGCAAACACCTGGGCAAACGCGGCCGGTATCACAGCAATGCGCACTGGTGCAGCATCAGCGACGCTGTGGCAGCCATCAACTCGGCCAACGGCATTGCCGTGGTAGCGCATCCGGATCGTTACAAATTGAACAGGATAAAACTGCGGCGATTGCTGACCGAGTTCACCGAGGCTGGCGGGGCGGCGCTGGAAGTAAGCTACTCCAACCTGCACCCGGACAAAATGAAAAACCTGGCGGATTTATGCTGCGAGCTCAATATGTGGGCATCGATTGGTTCAGATTTTCACACACCCCATACCACCTGGATGGATCTGGGCAGGGTTCGTAAACTGCCTGCCCACTGTGAAGACCGGGCGCTCTGGTTGCACCCGCGCTGGACGAACACCGTTGAGTGATTAACGGCGTTTCATGGCCGCAACCAGGCCTTTAAAGATATCCATCAGGGTTTCATGCTTATAGTCGGTGAACTCACCGGCATCCATGAACATGCCGTGCTCCGGGCAGGCCTCATATTCAAGGTGCGGCTGACGCGAATCGTTTACCTTGAGCATGGTATTGTTGCAGCGTGGGCACTGAATATCGCGAACACGGTTGTACGTTTTGCCGATGCGCGGGTCTCCGCTGTCAAGGAAATCCGACATCCAGGACCCCTTGAGCTGCTCCGCTTCGCCATTGTCAAACCAGAGCCCGTGACAGCTGCCACATTGATCAATGACAACAGAGCCATGCAGCGTTTCAACTGACCGCTCTATCATTTTGGCGTTACATTTGGGGCAATCCATCCTGTTCTCCTTACGGCGCCGCTGCATTTCTGTGCGAAGCTCATGAGCTTTTTTGTTTTAACCTGCCTCCCGCAGACGCATTCTATAAGATAAACAGCAGCCTTGACATACCCCGCATCCAAATCAGAAGTCATAGCTGACAGCGCGGCTGCGCATGTCTTCAGGGCCCAGGTCTCCGCGCTGACAGGCAAGCAGGTCAGCCTTGCCAAGCACATGTATCCGGTCGGGACGGTGCCCCTCCCCCAAATGGCTACCCAGGCCAGTCAACATCAACGTCAACCGCTCATCGTCTGGCAACACCCGCAACCCGGAGGCGTAGTCACACAGGACAGCAAAAATCCTTGATTCCAGCTCTGTCACGTCCTGTTGCCATAGGGCCAGCTGTTCCGCCTCCAATGCTGCATTGCGCGTCTGCAGCGCCTGCGCCTGCTCTGCTATCTGCGCACGCAGGGCGGCGACCTGCACCTCCAGCTGCTCCCTCGCCTGCTGCCAGCGCTGCTGAATTTCCTCGCTTGGCAGCGCGTCCGCCTGCATGGCGCGATCGCGAATCTCCTGGCGCAAAGCCTCGGTCTCGCGCAGGCGCTGAGCAAGCTGCTCGCGCAAATCCTGAAGCTGCTGATTCATTCGCTCCATGCCCTCCGGGTCCATTTCGCCCAGATTGCGCAGGTTGTGTGCTGATGCAGCGGCCGATGCCAGCGCCTGCTCGACCGCCGGCATATCAAGCAGCGCCGACAACTGTTGCATCTGCTCCTGATAAAACGTCGCTATTTCATCACTGCGCAATGACAGTGCCATGCTGTCGCGCATCGCTTCAAAATCCGGTCGCGACACCACGCCACCGGTCATCAGGCTACCCAGTTGTGAAGACAGATCTTCCAGCGCGCTGTTCAGGGACTGCATGCTGGCTGAGCCGCGATAGCGCTGCAGCGGTGATATCAACTCCAGCACAATACCCTGCCCGGCCAGATAGTGTCCTTGTACATCTCCGGTGCGTGGACTGAACAGACCGCGCCGCTCATTAAAGCCCAGACTCTCGCGCAAGACGCCACTGAACACGTCAATGCTGCGACGCATCTCTGCAAGCTGTTCGGTGCTCAGGTTTTGCGCGCTTGTGGGTAGCGCAGGCAATACCAGAGCGGCAGCCAGCACGACGACATGCTGCCACGTGCGATAACGATGCTTGTTCATAGTGAGTCCTCGAAAAATTAGGGCTGTTCATTCTGATATTGCACAAAACTGGCCAGTTGCTGCACCGAATTGACAGTCTGATAGTCTCTGTCCAGCATTTGCTGAAAACCGGCTTCCATGCGCCGTATATCGAGTTCACGCTGCTGCTCGAACCAGTCGGCCAATTGATACAGGTTGTCTGCCGTACTATCACCAAATTCCTGCAACGCTGTTTGCAATAGCGCCTGATTCTGCTGTCGCTGTATCCTGGCCTGTTCTGCCAGGTAAACATCCAGTTGCGCCAGCTGACGTTCGGCAGCCGAATTGCCAAAACTGAGTTGCCAACCCTGTTCGGAAACATCCAGCCGGGTCTGTGTCAAAACCGCCACCGACAATATCAGCGATGCCGCCAGCGGGATCCAACGCCCGACATCGCGCCAGGCAGCGCGGGACGGGCGCTTACGCAAAGGCTGGCGATGGTTGTGCAGCGCAGGTCCATGGCCGCGATCCCAATCCGGTACTGACTGCTGCTGCCATGACAACAGCATGCCACGGGCCGGTTCCAGCAAAGCAATCTCGGCGCGGCAGTGCTGGCAGTCAGACAAGTGCTGCTGCAATGCCTGGCGGGCCTGCGGTGACAGTTGCTGATCAAAGTAGTCAGCGACAATCTCAGGGGTCTGGTGACAACTCATGGTGTCCCTCCATCAAGGCTCTGAGCTTCCTGAGAGCCGCATAAAAACGGGTTTTCGCAGTATTGGCAGAGATATCCTGCATCATCGCGATTTCATCAAATGTCATGGACTGGAACACTTTCAGTTCCAGTATCAGGCGCTGTTCCGATGTCAGTGCCTGCAGCAAGGCCTGTATCACGGCATTTTTCTCACCTGCCAGCGCCAGTTCCTGAGGGCCCTCGGCGGTGCGGTGAGCGTCCGGCCAGGCATCGGGATCATCGGGCAACCCCTGATCTTTGACCGGACTGGCGCTGCGACGACGCGCCAGATCCACCGCTTTATTATGCGCAATACGGAACAGCCAGCTGACAAACTGCGATTCGCCGCGGAAGCGCTCCAGATTGCGGTATACACCCAGAAACACATCCTGCATCAGGTCCTGGGCATCGTCACGATTACCGGTCAGGCGCAGGCTGTAGTTATAGACGCGACCTTCATAGCGGCGCACAAGTGCCTCCCAGGCCGGCAGAGATCCATTCAATGCGTTCGCTATCAATTCGCTGTCGTGGTCCATGGTGTTTATAGTTATGTCGCAGCTGCAGGCAAAAAAGTTTGTCTGCAGAGTTTGCCTGCGATCAATCAGAAAAGGAATCGGGGACACTGCCGGGCCGGCAGAAAGAAAACATCAAGCCGGGTACAGCCCGGTCGAAGGCTGCACCCGAGAGGCATCGGATGACGGAATCAGGCGGCGTTGCGCTGCCTGGATTCCTCGATCAATTGACTGGCGGCGCGGAGCAAGGCGTTCAGGGATGAACTCACAATGTCCCGGCTGATGGCAACGCCAGTATAGCGCTGCAGGCCATTTTTCAACTGAATATAGGTGACGGCTTCGGCATCCGCGCCCTGGCCCAGAGCGTGCTCACCGTATTCCATGATCTCAAAATCAATGTCGGTGGCTTCTTTGATGGCTTCAACAAAGGCATCCATGACACCATCGCCCTCACCTTTAATCTCAAGTGTCTGCTCGAAACACTGCAGAACAGCCTGAAAGGTCTCCCGCTCGCCGGACTTGGCGAAATTAAAGCTGTCCAGATTCACCGACTGCTGATCATTCAGGTAGGTGGCTTTGAACAGGCCCCAGATCTTGTCTGCGGCAATTTCCTGACCGGTCGTTTCAGCTTCCTTCTGGATCACCCGGCTGAAGTCAATCTGCAGCCAACGAGGCAGGTTGAAACCAAATTTGCTCTGCAGTACGTAGGCCACGCCGCCTTTGCCAGACTGACTGTTAACCCGAATCACATCCTGATAGGTACGCCCCAGGTCGCGCGGATCAATAGGCAGATAAGCGATCTCCCAGGTACTGCCTTCCTGGTAAATGTCCAGGCACTTTTTAATCGCGTCCTGGTGGCTGCCGGAGAATGCAGTGAATACCAGGTCGCCCGAATAGGGCTGGCGCGGATGCACGTCAATCTGGGTACAGGCCTTGACCACAGTGACAATCTTGTCCATGTCACTGAAGTCCAGCTGCGGGTCGATGCCCTGGCTGTACATGTTCATCGCCATGACCACGATGTCCATGTTACCGGTGCGCTCACCGTTGCCCAGCATGGTGCCTTCAACCCGGTCGGCGCCAGCCATCACTGCCAATTCGGCGGCGGCCACGGCGCAGCCACGATCATTATGGGTGTGCAGACTGACCACCACTGCATCGCGCCGATCTACGTTGCGGCAAAAGTACTCGACCTGATCGGCAAACACATTGGGTGTGGACATCTCCACGGTAGCCGGCAGGTTGATGATGATTTTTTTCTCGGGCGTGGGTTGCCAGACATCAATGACGGCGTTACACACGTCAACGGCGAAATCGACTTCGGTGCCGGTAAAGCTTTCAGGCGAGTATTGAAAGTGCCAGTCCGTTTCCGGTGCTTTTTCGGCATGCTCTTTAACCACGCGCGCACCGGCGACAGCGATATCGATAATGCCCTGCTTGTCCGTCCTGAACACTTTCTCCCGCTGCACAACCGAGGTGGAGTTATACACATGGACAATCGCACGCCTGGCACCTTTGAGAGACTCATAAGTGCGGGCGATCAATTCTGGGCGGGCCTGAGTCAGCACCTGAATGGTGACATCATCGGGAATCCGGTCTTCTTCAATCAGGTAACGGACAAAATCGAAATCGGGTTGCGACGCGGCGGGAAAACCAACTTCGATCTCCTTGAATCCGACCTCCAGCAGCAGGTCAAACATCTGTTTCTTCTGGCTGACAGACATGGGCTCAATCAGGGCCTGATTACCATCTCGCAGATCAACACTGCACCAGCGCGGCGCGACCCGGATCACCTGATCCGGCCAGGTGCGATCGGTCAACGCTACCGGTGCAAACGGCACGTATTTTTGATGGTTGAAGCGATTGTGCTCAGACATTCTGTCATCCTCTGTCGTTAAACTGCTGTCAGCGGTATCTCTGTAGTATCAATGCCGGGCTGTTTCAATGCCGGGCTGTTTCAATGCCGGCCTGTTTCAAAACTGAATTCTTACGCCCTGTCTGGTTCTGGCTTTTGGCCCGCATCCTGGGCTTTGCATTGCGTGAGCTTTCCGGATCCCCGTCGGTTGTGGCGTCAGGGTGGCAGCTCCGGTCAATGCCTCTTGGTAAGAGGTTGCCTGAAAACTGGCCAAATGGTGGTAACCGTGTCCAGATTGCTCATGTTTGCAAGGTGTTGCCATGACGTTAAGTCATGCCCCGGGACCACATTGAGGCTGACTGGGTAAGTCTGCCGGGGCCATCAGGTTGATGCATAGAATAGGGAATACGCCGTAGTGATTCCACTCATAAATTACGAATAATTCGGATTATATTGACGCTTTAAACCAATATACGTATATTAATTGGTTAATATAACCAAACAAGCGCATTTAGCCGAGATATTGCATGGACCTGGACAAACTTGACCGCCGGATACTGCGGGAATTGCAGCAGGATGGCAGCATCACCAACGCCGAACTGGCCGAGCGCGTTGGCTTGTCGGCAACACCCTGTGCCAGACGCGTGAAACGCATGCAGGATGAAGGCCTGATCGAGGGCCAGGTCATCATATTGAACCCCGCTCATCTTGGTCTCAAGCTCAGCGCCCTGGTGCAGGTCAGCATGGACCGGCACACCCCGGATCGTTTTGAACGCTTTGAAGCTGAAATCCGCAAACACCCAGAAGTAACCGAATGCCTGTTGATCACCGGCCAGTCGGCAGACTACCAGCTCAAGGTTATAGTGCCCGACATGGACGTCTATCAGGAGTTCCTGCTCAACACCCTGACGCGCATCGAAGGCGTCGCCGATGTACACTCAAGTTTTATCCTGCGCAAAGTGCTTGATACCACTGCGCTGCCTTTGCATCATTTGCCGTAGAAAGAATGGGGACGGGAAAAGAATGGGGAGAAGAAAGAATGGGGACGGAGGGAATACTTTTGGGGAAAGAACAAAAGTATTCCCTCCGTCCCCATTCTTTCTTTTCCCTCCGTCCCCATTCTTTTCCCCATTCTTTCTATCAGAAAAAGTGCTTCACCTTGTCCTTGTAAGAGCGACTCATCTTCAATGAGGCCCCACAGCTCAGCGTCAAATGGAATTCGCCATTGATGTGTGAGGACACCTTCTCCACCCGGTCCAGGTTCACTATGGTAGAGCGGTGTACGCGCTGGAATACGGTGGGATCCAGCTGAGACTCCAGCTCTTTCATGGTCGTGCGCATGATATGAGTCTCACCTTTTACGTGCACACACATATAGTCGCCTGCCGCATCAATCCAGTCGATATCGCGAATCGGTACGAAGCTTGTCGACGCGCCATCCTTGATGGCCAGTTTCTCGCAGGTCTTGACCGGATTCTCGCCGTTACGCAGCAACTCACCTACCGCCTGCTCGGACTTGCCGGTCAGGCTGATAACAATATCCAGTAACAGTTTTTTCTCGTTGTCGCCACGGCCATCATGCAAACGCTGACGCGCCTTGGTCACCGCCACTTCCAGTCGTTCGACCTCAATGGGTTTCAACAAATAATCAACGGCATGGATATCAAAAGCATTAACCGCATATTCATCGTACGCAGTCACAAAAATAATCAACGGCATGTTGTCCTGCTGCAGTCTCTCGACCACTTCAAACCCTGTCATGCCCGGCATCTGGATATCCAGAAATACAAGATCAGGTGCCAGTTCAGCGATGGCCTGCAGGGCTTCGCGACCATTCTGGCAGTCCCGTAAAATTTCGACATTGCCCAGCCCCTGCAAACGCAGCACCAGTCCCTGTCGGGCCAGGGCTTCGTCATCAACCACGATTGCGCGTATTGTCTGCTCTGAATTATCTTGTTTCATAGGGAATCATTACCGTTACCTGAAAACCCTTGGGCTCGCGCTCTGAAAGCACCAGTGTATGGGCATCACCGTAAATTTCCTGCAGTCGGTCCCGGATATTCTTTAAGCCCACGCCTATTGATGTCGGGTGACTGACAGAACCTGGGCCGTCGTCGGCCACTGTAATACAAAGCTGATTATTCTCGCATCTGCGCGCACTGATCCAGATGGTACCGCCTTCTTCACTGCGTGCAATAGCGTGTTTTATCGAATTCTCCACCAATGGCTGCAGGATCATGCTCGGCACCAGAGCTCTTTCGGTCTCGGAAGCCAGGTCAACTTCTATACCCAGTCGTTCTTCAAATCTTACTTTCTCTATATCCAGATACAGGTTGAGAGAGCTTAGTTCATGATCAAGGTCCACCTTGTCCAGTGGATCGTGCTCCAGCGAATAGCGCAGAAACTTGCTGAGCCGGGTCACCATGGCATTGGCCTGATCAGTCGATTTGACCAGAATCAAGGTGGATATGGCGTTGAGAGTATTAAATAGAAAGTGTGGATTCAACTGGTAGCGCAGCATGCGGAGCTGGGCTTCATGCGCCAGCGCTTCAGAGCGCAGACTTTTCTCTTTTTCATGCTGAAACAACTGGTAGTACTTGATACAGAAGTACAGCACACTCCAGATCAGCAGTATCGACATGGAAATAGGCACCATGCTGGTAAAACTGACCCAGCCATACCCGGTCAGATCAACACTGGCACCAAAATCAGAGTCGGTAATCAGTACTTTCAGCGGACGCCAGGCCTGGGAAGCTATCCAGCATCCCAGGACAACGGCGACGATACGCAAAAACACCATCTGTTCCCAGACCGCACGATATAAAATGCGCAGGCCTGAGGTCAGAGCCATGCCGATAGCAGCATCCAGCAAAAATACACTGATACGCTCAAGCATATACTCGGCGGGCACAAAGGTAAGATCGCGCAGCACCAGCATCACTACCCAGATGCCCCAGCCCAGCAGCTGGAACAACCAGAACTGGACTTCCCTGCGTATGGTCTGTGTACGAATGTTCATGGTCGCTGGGTTAAAAGTTTAATGGGGACGGAGGCGTTTGGCATTGCTAAACGCCTCCGTCCCCATTAACTCACGGCAGCAAATGCGCAACACCGTCGCGCTCTTCGCCAAGCTCTTTTTCAGTCTTGCTCATCAGGTCACGACTGAAGTCATTGACCTCCAGGCCTTGAACAATGGTGTACTGACCGTTCTTGCAGGTCACCGGGAAGGAGTAGATCAGGCCTTCAGCAATGCCATAGCTGCCATCGCTGTGAATGCCCATGCTGACGATTTTACCGTCAGTGCCAAGCGCCCAGTCACGCATGTGTTCGATAGCAGCATTGGCCGCCGACGCTGCGCTGGACAGGCCACGCGCCTTGATAATGGCCGCGCCGCGCTGCTGAACGTTGGGGATGAAGGTACCGGTCAGCCAGGCCTGGTCAACCAGATCTGTGGCTTTTTTACCGGCAACCGTGGTGTGATGAACATCCGGGTACTGCGTGGCAGAGTGGTTACCCCAGATGATCATGCCTTCAACGTCTGTGCTGTGTTTGCCGGTTTTTTCCGCCAGTTGCGCAATGGCGCGGTTATGATCAAGACGGGTCATGGCAGTGAACTGGCCAGGCTTCAGATCCGGCGCATTGCGGTAGGCAATCAGGGCATTGGTGTTGGCCGGGTTGCCAACCACCAGCACTTTGACATCACGGCTGGCGTGGTCGTTGATGGCTTTGCCCTGAACCGAGAAGATGGCGGCGTTGGCGGCCAGCAGATCCTTGCGCTCCATGCCCGGGCCGCGTGGACGGGCACCAACCAGCAGACAGTAATCGGCGTCTTTGAACGCTGCGTTGGGGTCGTCGGTCTGAACAATGCCCTGAACCAGCGGGAACGCGCAATCTTCCAGTTCCATGACCACGCCTTTTAATGCTTCCAGCGCCGGGCTTATTTCCAGCAATTGCAGGATAACCGGCTGGTCTTTACCCAGCATTTCACCTGAAGCGATTCTGAACAACAATGAATAACTGATCTGCCCTGCTGCCCCGGTGACAGCGACGCGTACGGGTGCTTTTGCCATGATAAAACCCTTCTGAATGTATAAGTTAATGGTATTGCTTGACGAATTGAGGGGCCAGAGTATACCACTACCGGATAAACATGGCATCGCCATAGCTAAAGAAGCGGTAGCGCTGCTCAATGGCCTGCCGGTAGGCAGCCATGACGTTCTCACGTCCGGCAAACGCGCTGATCAGCATCATCAGGGTTGATCGTGGCAAGTGGAAATTGGTGATCATGGCGTCCACTACCTGGAACTCATAACCAGGGTAAATAAAGATATCAGTTTCACCCTGGAAAGGCTGGAGCCCCGGTTCCACGCAGCTCCGGTCGCCTTTCATGGCTGCCGACTCCAGGCTGCGTACCGATGTCGTGCCCACAGCAATGACACGGCCTCCACGTTTGTGGCAGGCATTTACCTGCGCGCAAACGTCTGCTGACACACGGATCCACTCACTGTGCATCTTGTGTTCCTGCACATCGTCCACGCGCACGGGTTGAAATGTACCGGAACCCACATGCAAGGTGACAAATGCCATCTCAATCGATCTGGCTTCCAGTGTACTCAGCAACTCATCATCAAAGTGCAACCCGGCCGTAGGCGCAGCCACCGCGCCCGGGTGCCTGGCGTAGACGGTCTGATACCGGCTTTGATCCAGGTTTTCGTCTTCCCTGTTGATGTACGTGGGCAGCGGCATGTGGCCAACCTTGTCCAGATCGGCAAGCAACGACTCTCCGCAGAAAAACCGCAGATGATAGAAATCGCCATCCCGACGTAGAATTTCAGCCTCTAGAACATGATCGTTATTTGCTGAAGAGAATATGAGCCGCAAACCCGGCGGACGGGAATTGCTGGCCCTGACATGAGCCATTGCTTCATTACCAGGCAACAGGCGCTCGATCAGAACCTCAACAAAACCACCGGTGTCGCCACGTTTGCCCAATAGCCGGGCGGGCAGTACCTGGGTGTCATTGAAAACCAGCAGATCCTTCGCTGTGATCATCTGCACGATGTCGTGGAACCCATGGTGCTCTACAGCGCCGGATTCGCGGTCAAGACTTAACAAACGGCTGCTGCTGCGCTTATCCAGCGGATAATGCGCAATAAGCTGCTCGGGCAGATCATAATCAAAATCGGATAGTTTCATAAGGCGGGCAAGTTTGCCCGAAAGCCTGCCCGTTGCCAAGCGCAAACCACCTCAACGCGTCATATCTGCCGGATCCGAAAGCCCCAGAGATTCGTTAAAAAACGCCAGCAATGACTCATAAAAAGCTATGCGGTTTTCCTGTGCAAAGAATCCATGCCCTTCGGCGCGATGGAAAATCCAGGCCGGGTCATAACCTGCCTCCTGCAGGGCCTGCTGCATCGCTTCTGCCTGAAACAGTGGTGCCCTGCGATCCTCACCACCGTGAGCCAGCAGCACCGGCACTTTAATCCGATCGGCCATGTTAACCGGCGACTGCCGATGCAACTCTTCAGCATCCGTACCCACGGCCCGTGCCAGGTAACGCTCGCCGCCAGGCAGAAACGGGATATCGGAGCGCGACAACTCATTCAGGTCATAGACCCCGGCGTATCCGGCAGCACAGCGGTAGTCGTCAGGGTAACGCGCCACCGATGTCAGCGCGGCAAAAGCACCGTAACTGGCGCCATAAATGCAGACCCGGTCCGGATCAGCATGACCGCTCTGCACCGCCCAGCGCATGGCCAGGTGCAGATCATCGACCATACCACTACCCCACTGGCCGAAACCGCGCTGCAGGTGGTCCAGGCCAAAACCGCCTGAGCCGCGGAAATTCACCTGTAACACGGCAAAACCGTGTCGGGCCAGATACTGCGCCTCATGATTGAAGCCATAATGATCCCTGACGCCCACGGGCCCGCCATGGGGTATCACAATCAGCGGCAGCGGCGTCTCAGCACTTTCCCGCTTGGTCAGGTAACCACTGAGAACAAAATCATCCGGGCTGCGAATGGCAAACGGCGTCACCGGTGCCATGGCATCAACCGGCAAATCTGAATTGAATCCGCCCAGGTAAATCATTTGCAAGGCGTCGTTTTCCAGCAGGTAGAATTCGCCAACCCGCTGCGGTCCGAACACACCGACCAGGGATCGTTTGCCGTCGCGACTCATGCTCGTCACCTTGACCCGTTCTCCCGGAAAAGATGCATCCAGGCCCCGCTGCAAAGCAACCTCGGGGTGCTCGGAGAAATAGTGCGTTTCAAATACATGGCCGCTGAACTTGGCTCCCAGGATTTCATCCCTGGCACTGGACAACACCAGATCACTGCGGCTCACGTCGAACTCAGGGTGTGCAAAGACGGTCTCAATGCGGCTGTTGTCAACGACATAGCGGTGCAGGCCGAGCGTGCCGTGGTCACTGCGCTGAATGAAATAAAAATCATCATTCTGTTTGGAGAATCCGACAAATTCGAACCCTCCTTCCATGGCGGAGCGAATAAATTGATCGCTGATATCCTGCCAGTCTTCATCTGCGCGGCGGAAACGTAGCTGCAACAGCATATCGTCGTCAATCGCACTGGCCAGCCGCACCTCCCCATCATGGTCCGAATGCAGTTGCCCCCATGACAACGGGCTGCGCACCTCGCGCATCAGGTTACGCATCATGGACGACTGATTGCCGGGCGGACGATTGTCAATGTCGAGCAGGAACGACGAAGGACGACTGCGGGACACCGATCCCCGGTTGACTTCGTAACGCGAAACACGAATGCGGCCGGGCTGGTCAGGCAGAATATTTTCAATAAAAAAGGCTGCATAGTCACCGACACCCGGCCCAACCATCTGGAATTTACGGGTATTGTCGATATTAAGCCCGAATATTTCACCTGTCAGCATCGGCTGTTCCAGCCCGCCCATAAACCGGTGGGTAGCGACCACGATGCGCTCTTCGGTCGCCCAGTGAAACTCTGCCACACCAACGCGCGAGCGGGTGGCAAAACTGGCCGCCACCTCACCGCTGTCAATGTTGACAATGCGCAGTACCGAGCTGTCTTCGCCGGGAAACAGCATGGCCAGATGTTTGCCGTCCGGCGACAGGCGAACATCCTCAATAGTAGCCATCCGGAAGAATGATTCGGCGCTGAAATCCTGCGCTGACACTCTCGCCTGCTGCATCAGCAGCAAGCCTGAAAACAGGAAAATCAAGAATCCCGGTGTACGCATCATGACAGACTCCCTCCGCTTGCAGTGCCAGACGGACGGAGCTTATGAAATGACTATTCTTTAATGCAACAAGAATCGACACGGAGGCGTGGGTTACCGTGCAAAACGAGACTTGCCGCACAAATTCGCAATTTGCACGGCAAAAAGCCGAAAAATCGTCTATGGGCCTGACAACTAACGGGCTACAGCTACTGCGCTGACAAAAAATCCAGCGCCAGCGCCGTCATTGCCTTCACACCTACCGGCAGGGCACTTTCATCGGCATAAAAGTACGGTGAGTGATTGGGATACACCATATCCGGATCATCCGCCGCGATGCCGAGGAAGAAAAACATGCCCGGGACTTCATTGGCGTAGTAGGAAAAGTCCTCGGCACCGGTTATCAGCGGCGATTCAATCAGATTGTCGCCCACCACTCGCTGCAGCGTGGGCTGCATGGCCCGGGTCAGTTCTGGATCATTGGACGTAACCGGATAACCCAGACTGATATCCACCTCGGCGGTGGCACCGGCACTGGCGGCAATCTGCTCCGCAGTACGCCTTACCCGCTCGTGGATTTGTGTACGTGTATCGGCATCAAAGGTGCGCAGGGTACCGATCATCTCGACTGAATCAGGAATGATGTTGCTACGCAGGCCGCCGTTGATGGCGCCGACGGTAACGATTGAAGGTGTGGTGGTAGCATTGAGCTGGCGACTGGGAATGGTTTGCAGACCCATCACGATCTGCGATGCCACCACAATCGGGTCGATGCCGGCCCAGGGCGCAGCGCCGTGTGTCTGCTGCCCCTGCACTTTGATGGTGAAGGAGTCACTGGAAGCCATGGTACCGCCTTCGCGTACGGCGATCACACCCGCCGGAATCGGCCAGACATGCAATCCGAAAACCGCATCAGGGCGCAAATCCTCAAAGATGCCTTCTGCCAGCATCAATTCTGCGCCGCCTTCCTCGCCTTCAGGCGCGCCCTCTTCCGCAGGCTGAAAGATGAACATGACGGTACCCGGCAAATCCGCCTGCATACCAGCCAGAACAGACGCTGCTCCCATCAGAATTGCCATGTGGTTATCGTGACCACAGGCATGCATGACACCCACGTCCTGGCCATTGTATTCAGTCCGTACCTGGGAAGCGAACGGCAGGTCGACCTGCTCTTCCACCGGCAAAGCGTCCATGTCTGCCCGCAGTGCCACCACCGGTCCGGGCTGACCACCACGCAGAATACCGATCACGCCGGTATGGGCAATGCCGGTTTCCACTTCCATGCCCAGAGACTCAAGGTGTTCGGCGATAATGCCGGCGGTGCGGAACTCCCGGTTCCCAAGCTCGGGATGCTGATGAAAATCACGCCGCCACTCAATCACCTGCGGCATGACCTGATTCACCTGGTCCTGCACAGCGTCGGGCAATGCCGGTTGGGCGTGAGCCAGGGAATTCATCAGCAACATGGCGGAGGCGAGCAAAAGCGTGGTTTTCATGGCGTTGATTCCTGTTGTTGTTGTGATGGGATGTCGAGATGGGATGCCGTGATCACACAAAGTCTGAGTCAAGACTGTCAATACAGGATAGCCCAGTCGATTTAATCCAGCAATACAGCCGGATTATCATATCGACCCGTTGCCAGCCGTCGCAATGTTGTTATAATGGCGCCCTTCTGCAATAGCGCACTTCCTGCCGGAGTGGTGAAATTGGTAGACACGCCGGATTCAAAATCCGGTGCCTTTAAAAGCGTGCCGGTTCGAGTCCGGCCTCCGGTACCATTAAGATTGACCTCACGGCCTATACGCAAAATAATACGCCGGATTCACCTCTTTCGAAAAACCAGCGGTGCCCTTAAAAGCGTGCCGGTTCCCAGGGTCCCAAAAGTCAGGGCCTCCGGTACCATTAAGATCGACCTCACGGCGTATGCCGCCGCTACAGGTTGGCCAGCCGCGCCCTTTCCGCCGCAACCCGCGCTTCGAACTCTGATCTTCGCTGGGCAATAAACTCAGCCCAGGGTTGTTGACGAAGCAGCGGATGAGGACGCATCTGCACGCGCATCTGATGCTCTATGCCCTCGAACGGTTGTTGCGGATGCCCGGTGAGATAGATGTCGGGCTGCAGCCTGGCCAGATTATCAAACCCCTGCAACGACTGTTCAACCAGTTCCGGAAAACGCGGATTGTTCACCAGCTGCACGCCCTCGTTAGGGCCGTTGCAACCGAAAATTGCCACATTGACTGACTCCCCCGAATCCGTTGTGTCCAGGCTCCACGTCGTGCACCCCTGCGTGTGACCTGGCGCCCAGGTAGGCGTCAGGGTGACGTTGCCCAAGGTGACTTCCTCGCCGTCCTGCAGCCGACGATCCACGTTCACCGGCTCCCAGCCCTCAAACGCCAGTGGCGACAGATCGTGCCCCGCTTCCAACGCATCGGCGTCGCCTGCAATCGCCATGACCTGAGCACCACTCATGCGCTGGACGATCGCGTGCCCCTGGACATGATCAAAATGCGCGTGACTGGACAGCAGGACGCGTATATCACGCATATCGAAGCCCAGCGCCTCAACGCTATCACGTATCTTCGGCGCCATACCCGCAACGCCGGTATCGATCAGAAAATGTCCTTCCGGGCTGCTGATCAGGTAGGAACCAATATTGCTGGTACCAACAAAATAGATATTACCCAGCACCCGGAACGGCTCCACAGGTTCTGACATATGGGTATGAAAAGCCAGACCGGCGGCCACGCGCTCTTCCGAGCTCATCAGATCCAGGCGCCCTGGAATCCCCTGATTGTCATCATCGGCAGCACCCTGAGCGACCACCAGAGAAGAGGCTGTCAATCCGACCAGCAACAACAGTAGATTTTTAGACACGCTCATGTCCAACTCCTATCTCAATAGATGTTTCCATACCCCGGTTCGACATATCGACACCGGTGTCAGTTCTGCGATACTGCAACGCTGTCAGTGCCCAGAATTTTGGGTCGCGCCAGCAACCATTCAACAACTTTCTCAGGGAACACAGAGGAAATCTCAGGGATATGCGACCCCTCAGCGATGGTCCACAGCTCTGCTGAACCTCCTGGCTGGCAATCGCTGCTGTAGCGCGTGACTGTTGTTTCGAGCCCGGCCAGACTGGCATCCAGATCCAGCGTTGCTGTCACAACGCCTTCGGCAGAGCAACCGTTGTACTCAGCCCAACGACTGACCGACTCCTCGGCGCTGGGATAAACATTGCCTTGAATATCACCGCCCTCGTAGGCAATGGTGCCATCGGCTGTACCGTGAATCTGCAGGATGTGAACCGGATTGGCGGGCGCTGACTGCGCCACGGTAGCTTCGGCGCCGGCCAGACTGGCGATGCCGGCAATGACGTCGGAATACTCGTGCGCGGTCTTGTATGACATGAACCCACCATTGGAGTGCCCAATCAGGTATACCCGGCGCTCATCAATTTCGTACTGCGCCTTGAGCATATTGATAATATCGAGCACATAGGCAGAATCATCCAGGTCATTGGCGTAAAAATTACAGCAGGCGTCAGATGCATTCCAGAAACGGGCATTGCGCCCCTGGGTTTCCTGTGTGCCGTCCGGCGTCGCAAGGATAAAGCCGTAACGGTTGACCAGTTCACCAATACGCATATAGCCGTTTTGCTGAACCCCATTTGAGCCATAACCATGCAACAGCACAATCAGTGGCGCGGGCGCATTGCTTTCATAGCTATCGGGTACGATCACGGGAACATCACCGCGACCGGCATCTATCCGGGTCGTTTGCTGAGCCAGCGCAAATGAAGAACACAACAACAGTAAAAAAAATATCGAACGCATATCAATTCCTCTAGTTTGTTTTAACATCATGTAAATTCGTGATCCTGTTTTTATTGTAAAAATTTTTGCGTATGCAGACTCAAACCCGCGCAGCACCGTAACGCTCAAGAAATATGGCTGGCATACGCTTGGGTCGCCCTGTGGTCAGCGCGATGCAGACAAACGTACTTTTTGCCCGCAGCAGCGTCTGCCCGTCGGACGTCCTGCAGATCTGAAAATGTCGCGTCAAACGAAGCTTCTGATCTGAATGCACGATCCAGGTCGCCACCATCAGTTGATCACCCAGATAAGCGGCTGCAAGATAGTCTATTTCATGACGCAACACGACCATGGCCCTGTCCAGCTGCCGATACGACATCAGGTCAAGGCCCAGGGCTTGCGAGTGCTGCCAGGCACATCGTTCCAGCCAGCGCACATACACAGCATTGTTGGTGTGACCCAGCTCATCGATATCATCTGTCGCCACCCCCAGGCTCAAGACATAAGGGTCAGGTCTATCCCATTTTACCAACACTCACTCCTTCACATCCGGTCAGTAATCTACCTTATTGCTCAAGCGGCTGGTTAGAGTACCGCTCGTAATAGCGTTCGTACAGTTCCTGCTGAGTGCCGTAAAGATCAATCAACCGCCCCTGCACAAATGCTTCCTGCACCTGACTGCTGCGCATGTCCAGCGCATCGCCGAGGGAGACAAAGAACGTTGCGTTCTTGCCCACTTCAAGAGTACCGACCTGATCATCGACACCCAGAATTTCAGCGTTATGTTTGGTTACCATGGACAGCGCGGTTTCCCGGTCCAGTCCGTATCCGGCCGCCGTGCCGGCAAAAAACGGCAGATTACGCTGCGAATCCAGTGACGTTTCGCCGCCACCGATACCTACCAGAAGACCTGCCGAGTGCAACTGAAACGGCACTTTGAAGGGTTCATCGACGTCATACCATTCCCTGACCGGCAGCGCATGCACGGATTCATAAACCACTGCCACAGACTCGCTGAGCAATAAATCCTTGACCTTCATGGCGTCGCGACCACCAACCAGAACAATCTCCTGCACGCCATAACTGCTGGCGAACTGAACACTACTGGCTATCATGCGCGCGTCATTGGCATGGATGAACAGTCTGGCCTCGCCGGTAAACAGCGGCGCCATTGCCTGCAGGTTCAGGTTCAGCGGTTCGCCTGTGTAGCTGCGGGCATTCTGAAACAGGCCGTGCAGTATCTGCGTCTGCGCCTGGTAGTTTTCATTGTCGACGGTTTCAAACTGTCCGGTAATTTCATTGCGTTCGCGGCGGGTGCGTGATGGCCAGTGCATGTGCATGGCGCCGTCCTCGGCCAACAGTGCATCCTCCCAGTTCCAGCCATCCAGATTCATGACGCTGGAGCGACCGGAGATCAAACCACCCTGCGGTGCAATCTGTGCGGTCAGGATGCCATTAAAGCGAAAGGTCGGAATCAGCTCGGAATCGGTATTGTAGGCAATGGCCGAGCGCACACTGGCATTGATATCGCCTTCTTCAACGACGTCATTGGTTGCTCGCAGGTTCGCAATTTCCGACAAACCCAGGGTTGAATTGGGCAGCACAAAACCGGGATAGATATGCGCGCCCTGCACATCAATTACCTGGTGATTAAAAAAGTCAGGACGGTTAGCGTCAGTGCCGACATAGGTAATCACGCCTTGATCAAAGGCCAGCACACCATCAGTAATCACACTGCCGTTGCCGACATGAATGACAGCACCGGTAATGGCGATAGGTTCACTTTGCTCCTCCGCCGGTTTGGGCACGATCGCCTGCGTCAGCGGAACCGACAAGAACAGCGCGGCAAACAGACCTAGTACGATTTTTGTTTTCATGTTCTTACTCCTCGTCGCTGATAATGGCAGCGATGATACGTGCGCGTTCACTGGCAATATATTGGCGCAACTCCTGATCGCGCGCCCGGTCGAAATACGGCACACCGTCGACCCAGGTGGTCTGCGCCTGCGCATACACCGATAACGGATGCTCGTCCCACAGCACCAGGTCCGCATCCTTGCCTTCGCGAATGCTGCCCATGCGGTCATCCAGATGTAACAGCTTGGCCGGGTTCAGCGTGATCATCTTCAGGGCATCGGATTCACTGACGTTGCCATACTTGACCATTTTGCCGGCCTCCTGATTCAGCCGTCGCGACATCTCGGCATCATCTGAATTCAGTGCAACGACAACACCGGCCTGTTGCATCAGCGCCGCGTTATAGGGAATGGCATAACGCACCTCCCATTTGAAGGCCCACCAGTCAGAAAAAGTGGAGCCACCGGCGCCATGTGCCGCCATTTTATCAGCCACCTTGTAACCTTCCAGAATGTGGGTGAAGGTATTGATGTTGAAACCAAAGCTCTCAGCCATCTGCATCATCATGTTGATTTCGGACTGAACATAGGAATGGTTGGTCACAAAACGCTCGCCCTTGAGTATCTCCAGCATGGTTTCGTGCACCAGATCACGGCGCGGCATGACGGCATCACGGCGCTGCGCATTGGACAGGTTGTCATAGGCGTTCCAGCGCTGCTCATATTCCTGCGCCTGCGTGAAGGCATTAACATAAACCTGCTCTACACCCATCCGCGTTTGCGGGTAACGAATGGACGCCGGGTTGGTGCTGCGTTTGACGTTCTCACCCAGAGCAAACTTGATGAATTTGGGTGCATCGTCAATCTGCAGATCCTCGGGCGCCATGCCCCAGCGAAATTTGATGATGGAAGACTGCCCGCCGATGGGATTGGCCGACCCGTGCAGCTGCTGCGCCGCTACCACGCCGCCTGCCAGGTTGCGGTAAAGATTCACATCCTCCGAGTTCACCACGTCCTGCATTCGCACCATGCTTGAATTGGTGGCGATCTCATTGATACTGAACAGGGCAATATGGGTATGTTCATCAATGATGCCTGGCGTCAGATGCTTGCCGGTACCATCAACTTCAACCGCATCACCGGCGGACACATTCTCGCCCACCCCGGCAATGCGACCATCGCGCACCAGCACATCCGTCACCAGCGTCCCCATGTCTTCGTTGGTCCACACGGTGGCATTGCGAATCACCACGTCCTGCTGCTCCGGCAGGGATTCACTGCCGTACGCAGCAAAGGGATAGAGAACCGGCGATGGCAAGGTCACCGCTTCCGAAGACGCTGTCTCCGCCAGGGTTGCCTCCGTCATGGACTCAGGCAACGGGCCAGCGTAGCTCAAACGCCAGTCAATAAAGTCGCCCGATGCGGTTTGCCCGGTACCCTGCCAGCCGTTATCCACCGGCCAGCCACTCAGACGTGTCGGGCCGCCGACTGCGTCGGTACTGTCGGTACCATCTGTATTGCCAGTGCTAAATGTCAGGTTGATCAGGTCATTGGTGAGGCTGACCTCGGCCGACGCACCCTCAAGCGTTTCGCCATTGTTGTCCATCAAGGTAAGCTTGGCGGCACCATCATCAAAATCCAGCGCAACCGTCAACTGCCGGGTGCCGGCCTGCAGGACATATTGCCCCCGACGCTCGTCCATGCCGTTGGCCAGCACAAAGCGCTGACCGCGCACCCAGTTTTCCAGCAAACGCGAGTCTTCAGCAAACAACGGCCCCGAGGCAACCAGCAGGTTCGCCAGCGCGCCTTCGTCAAGATGACCCAGCCGATCTTCTACCCCGAGAATCTGTGCCGGCACCGTGGTCAACGATGCCAGCGCCACATCCTCGGGCAAACCGTTAGCCACCGCCTGACGCAGATTGTCCCAGAACCTGTCGTCGGATCCGGCGCTGGTCAACGCAAATTCAATGCCCGCCTCAGCCAGCAGGCGTAGATTGAAAGGCGCCAGCTCCCAGTGCTTCAACTCAGCGAAAGACACCTCGTCGGCAACAAACGGATCGGCTACGTCGGGCGCTTCCGGGTAGTCGAGCGGCACAATCAGGCGAGCGCCGGTTGCAGCGAGTTTGCCAGCCTGCTGGTAGGCGTCGGTTCCCACACGAATGACATATTCGGTGTCAAACTCTTGTGCAACACCATGCACGGTCAGCGCCTGATTCCAGTTATCGACCTCCATGACCTGAGGCAGGCTTTGTGAGCGTATCCACGCTTCCAGCGACTCATCAACGAACGGTTTTTGTTCATGAGCGTCAAACCATTGTGCGTCCAGGTAAGTCTGCCGCAACAAGGCCACCGACCCCATCAGGGAAACCGGCACTGTCTGTCCGGAGCTGCCTTTTTTCAGGGAATAATGCGCTGCGGCGTCCGGCACCACAATGGCCTCATTGGCATTGTGGTCGCCAACGGTAACCAGTGCCGAGGTGCCACGGGCAATGCCGTCGGCATGATGACTGAGCACAGCACTGAAGCCGAGATTGCGCAACGCTGCACTGTCGTCGGCATCCGGCTTGAAATTTTCCACGGCACGGTAATGCGAGCGAATGGCATCGTTGGCATTGTAGGCTCCTGCACTTGCTTCCAGTACTTCCGCTCCGCCGCCTTGCGCGGGGCGCGCCGGTTCTGGCAGGCCATAGCCGGAATACAGATCAATCAAGCCCGGGTACAGGTACTTGCCAGTCATGTCGATGGCAAAGTACCCATCACGGGCATCGCTACCGGAGATGACATCCACGATACGCCCGTCGCGAATCAACACAGTGGCGTCCTCCTGATACCCCTCGCCTGGCAGATAAACCGTGGCACCGGTCAATGCCAGCGCATCCCGCCGATTGTCTGCTATGCCATTTGGCGTAGCCGTTTCCTGAGCGAGCACCGGCGACACCATTATCATGGCCGCCAGCCAACCTGTCATAAAGCGCATAGCTAAGTTCCTCGACTATCAGTCTATAGAATTATTCAGAATTATTGGTGTTCATGGCTTCGGGGAGTCTGTACTGATTTGCGCTCGCCGCGTGGGGTGCCTGCGCAACTTTCGCCGGTGTACATGCCCGCCAGAAACTGCGACAGATGGCGCAGGCACTGTTTGAATTTGCCACGACCTTTGATTTGCCCCAGATTGAGTTCATTGAGGCCAAGGCGACGACCGTCCAGTGTCGGCTCAGACACCGTGTGTGTATTTTCGGGTCGGTTTTCGGTGTGATCCGGCTCCATAAAGTCTCATTAATACAATGACAACAGTTCGATAATATCGGAAAGTAGCGTAAGAGAGTACAACAAGAGAGTTCAGCCAGGTAGTACAATTGCTGCTAACAGGAGACTTTTATGAAGCAATCACTCAATTGTCGACACCGCATGCTGGCATTCGCGCTGGCTGCGTCCTTGTTGGCGGCATGTTCCCCCGATGCCAACACGCCAGCGACATCCGGCCCCGGCACAGAACCTGCGGCTCAGCCCGAGCCAGCACAAACGGCCGCCGCCGATCCGGCCGCGGTGGCATTCGCCCGTGACAGCGAGGCGCTGATGCAGCGCATGCTGGCGCGGGAACCGGAATGGTCCATATACGCGGGCCGGTACGACGATGCCGACCAGGTCACGATTCCTGATGCGGCCCGCCGTGCCGACGACCTGGCGTTTGTCGAGACCGAACTGGAGCGCCTGGCCCTGATCGATGCGCAGACCCTGCCGCCCGAGTTGCGCATTGACCATGCGCTGCTGACCAACCGGCTGCAATCCACGCACTGGTACCTCACCGAATTCATGGACTGGCAATGGGATCCCTCCAACTACAATGTTGCCGGTCCTATTGGTTTGTTGCTCAATACACCCTACGCGCCGGAGGCAGACCGGTTGCGTACCGTGCTCACGCGACTGCAACAGGTGCCTGCCTACTACCAGGCCGCACGCCGTAATATCAGCAACCCGACCCGCGAGCATACCGAGTTGTCCATCACCCAGAATCGCGGCACCTTGAATCTGCTTGGCGACAGTTTGCGCGACCGCGTCGCCGCCTCAAGCCTGGAGTCAGCGGAAAAACAGGCGTTTGAACAGGCCCGGCAAATGGCTGTTGAAACAGTGGAGGGGTATATTGCCGAACTGCAGACGCTCGCAGAGGCCATGGCGGATGATGGTGATGCCCGCCCTTTCCGCATCGGCGCTGACCTTTACGAAACAAAATTCGCCTATGACATTCAATCAGGGTTTACCGCCCGGGAACTGTATGAGCGAGCCGTGGCAGAAAAAAACCGCTTGCACGATGACATGGACGCCATCACCGTTGAACTGTGGCCGCAATACTTTGCTGAGCAACCCATGCCGGAAGATCGCCTTGAACGCATCGGCCAGCTTATCGACCATCTATCAGACCAGCACATTGAGCGCGAGAACTTCATCAGCGAAATCGAACGGCAGATCCCCTTGCTGACCGCCTTTGTCAGCGAGCGCGATTTACTCGACCAGGATCCCAGCCGGCCACTGGTGGTACGTGAAACACCGGAGTACATGCGTGGCGGCGGCGCCGGTGCGTCGGTCAGCGCCCCGGGGCCGTTCAACCCGACCGCCGACACTTACTACAATGTCACCCCGCTGGACGACTACAGCGACGAGCAGGCCGCCAGTTACCTGCGTGAATACAACCAATGGGTCTTGCAGATTCTCAATATTCACGAAGCCATCCCCGGCCATTACACACAACTGGTGCATGGCAACAAGTCCGCCGGCCTGATCAAGAGTCTGCTGCGCAACGGTGCCATGATAGAGGGCTGGGCAGTCTACTCCGAGCGCATGATGCTGGAGGAAGGCTGGGCCGATCAGGAACCCGAAATGTGGCTGATGTACGGCAAATGGAACCTGCGTGTTGTCACCAACGCCATCATGGACTACGCCGTTCATGTCTTGAACATGACCCGGGAGGAAGCCATGGACATGATGCTGCGTGAGGCATTCCAGGAGCAGACTGAAGCAGAGAACAAATGGCGGCGCATTACATTGTCGCAGGTGCAGTTGACCTCATACTTTACCGGCTATGCCGAGATCTATGATTTCCGCGAACGCCTGAAGGCCCGAATGGGTGATGACTTTGATTTGAAGGCTTTCCACAACCAGTTCCTGAGCTACGGTAACGCGCCGGTACCTGCCATTATCGACATGATGCAGGGCAGCGACTGAGCCAGTCTCAGCACTGAGTGTGCTTTTTATGGTTAAATGGTGGCTCAGTCCAACCCGAAAACGCTGACATCCCGGAGATTCGCGCCCGACTATGGAACTTGTTGTTTTTGATCTCGATGGCACCCTGCTCAACGATGCCTCGCGAATTTCCGCGTATACGCGTGAAACGCTCCATCGTCTGACGCACAACGGCATTGCGTACACCGTGGCAACCGGGCGCAACCTGCATTCCGGCCAGCAGATCATCGCTGACCACGGTTTTGTCCTGCCCCATGTCTATACCAATGGCACCGTGATCTGGGACCCTCGTGTAGAAACCCTGTCGCTGAACAATTACCTGACGGTGACTGAAGCGACGCACGTTCTGCGCGCTGCGCTTGCTGAGCAGATCAGCCCCTGGGTCAATACTGTGACCGAAGATAAGCAGCATTATGTCTTCCACCCCGCCACCTTGAGCAGCGTGGAGAAAAAATTGCTGGAAGTGATTCGCCAGCGTGGCGGCGCACAGCTCCTGCCACTGACTGAATTGCCGGCTGATGCCCGCATCACCAATATCAGTATGCTGGGTAGCGCCGCCGGTATCGATGCCATCAGGGCAAGTCTGGCGAACGAAGATCACCTGGTTTCATATTCGGGCGTTGCCATGGAAAGCAAAGACCTCAAATGGGTAGACTTCCACCACAGCAGCGCCAGCAAAGGCGATGCATTGAACCTGCTGCGCCAGCAACTGAATATCAGCCGTCTGATCTGTTTTGGTGACAGTGACAACGATCTGAGCATGTTCCGGGTCGCAGACGAAAGCTACGCCCCGGACAATGCCAAGGATTTTGTCAAAGCAGAGGCCACGGCAGTCATTGGTCACAACAACGAAGATGGTATTGCACATTACCTGCGAGAACGCTTTAATCTGTGATCGCTGGTCTTTGTATTTTTCTCGAAAAACCACCTGAAAGGGAGTCATCATGGAACTGGTCACGATTGTCGTAGTGCTGGCATTATTGCAATACATGGTATTTGGTATTCTGGTCGGCAAGGCGCGCGGCACTTACAAAATAGACGCACCTGCTGTCACCGGCGATCCTGTTTTTGAACGCTACTACCGGGTGCAGATGAATACGCAGGAGAGCCTGGTGCTGTTTTTGCCTTCGATCTTTCTGTTTGCGATGTATGTTAACGCAGAGATTGCCGCCGCCCTCGGCGTGGTATTTATTATCGGCAGATATCTGTACTTTCGTGCCTACGTCAAGGATCCGAAATCGCGCGGACTGGGTTTTGCGCTGACCATGTTGCCATCGCTGGTGCTGGCACTCGGCGCCCTGGCAGGCGCCGCCCTGAGCCTGCGCTGAATATACCGGGAATTCTTTGCTGTGAGCACACCCATCAATACTGACACACGCCGCAGCAGCCCGAGCTCCCAACGCAATCGCGAACCCATCGCGCAGGTGCTGCAGACATACCTGGCCAGCAACAGCCGCGTCCTTGAAATCGCGGCAGGAACCGGTGAGCACGCGGTTTATCTTAGCAGGCTGCTGGCTGCGTCCGATTGGTGGCCGAGCGATATCAATGCCGAGGCCATCAGCAGTATTAACGCCTGGCGTGAAGACGCCGGCACGCCAGCGATTCATCCGGCCATTGTGCTCGATGTCAGCCGTCCGGTAGAGGAAACTGTCTCTGCGCTGACCCAGGTTGGTGCCAGCGTGCTTGACGCCATCGTGTGCATCAACATGATTCATATCAGCCCCTGGCAGGCTACCCGGGGCCTCATGCGCACGGCCAGTGCCGTGTTGAAGGAAAACGGACTGTTGTATCTCTACGGCCCCTACAAACGCGACGCTCAGCACACAGCGCATAGCAACGCTCTGTTTGATGCCGATTTGCAATCACGTGACCCGCAATGGGGGGTGCGTGACCTGAACGAGGTCTGTGAGCTGGCGGCGACACATGACCTCAGACTGCTGGATGTCGTGGCCATGCCCGCGAACAATCTCAGCGTGATTCTGCAGAAGCAGGCAGCCGCCGTTGAAAGCTCTGGCAGCACGGTCCATGACTGAACCGGCCAAATGGCGCCACAATAGCGGCCCGGGTGCGCTGGTGGCGGCTGCTTTCATCGGGCCGGGCACGGTAACCGTCTGTACCCTGGCCGGTGTCGATTTTGGTTATGATCTGTTGTGGGTCATGCTGTTGTCGGTATTTGCCACCATGGTGCTGCAGGAGATGTCAGCACGCATCGGCATCGTCACCGGTCGTGGCCTGACCGATATCATTCGCACACAGCTGCACCAGCAGCCACTGGTGCGCTTTGTTGTGCTGCTGATGATACTCGGCGCGATTGTGGTCGGTAACGCCGCCTACGAGGCCGGCAATATCAGCGGTGGCCGACTCGGGCTGGAAACCTTGCTTGGCATCAACTCGGCAGCCGGCTCTCGCTGGCTCAGCCTGCTCATCGGCGCCCTTGCGTTCGCCTTGCTGTTTGTAGGCAGCTACAAGGTACTCGAGCGTGTTCTGATCGCCATGGTCATACTGATGAGCCTGGCTTTTGTGTTCGCCGCTGCGCTGACCCGGCCAGATCCGGCCGCCCTGCTGCAAGGCCTGTTACTGCCTTCGTTTAGCGATGCCAGCCTGCTGACCATTCTTGGCCTGATCGGCACCACGGTTGTGCCTTACAATCTGTTCCTGCACGCCTCACTGGTCAGCGAAAAATGGCGTAGCGCTGAAGACCTGCCCCATGCCCGGCGCGACACGTTTATCGCCATCGGCATCGGCGGTCTGGTGTCCATGGCCATCATTGTATGCGCTGCGGCAGTCAATACCTCCGGCATCGCCAATGCCGCCGACCTGGCACTGGGGCTTGAGCCATTGTTCGGCAATTTTGCCAAATATTTTCTCAGCCTGGGCCTGTTTGCCGCTGGCATCACATCGGCCATTACGGCCCCGCTGGCGGCCGCCTATGTCGTGCGCGGCTGCATGGGCTGGCCCGCAGACCTTAAACATGGTGGTTTTCGCTTGGTGTGGATGCTTATCCTGATCACGGGCATCACGTTCTCGTCACTTGGCATCAACCCTATTGATATTATTCGCTTCGCCCAGGTTGCCAATGGCCTGACTCTGCCGGTAGTGGTTGCCATTCTGCTTTGGATTATGAACTCAGGTGCAGTGCTGGGTCGACATAAAAACACGCCAATGAACAATGTACTGGGCGGCGCCATTCTATTGGTGACGGTAGCACTGGGAGCAAGAACCATCATCCAGGTTATAGCCAGCCTGTAAGCACCCCCTGCGTGACAGTCACCGGGCGGCGCGCAGCAAACTGTCAGCCGCTTGCAGGAGTTTTGCCCGCAGTTGCGGCTGCATGTCGGTACGCTCGTTCAGATATCGCTGAACAATCGCGGCTGCCTGCGCTGAACTGTGGCCGTCCAGCGTGGCATTGAGCCAGCGCAGCGGGAAAAAAATATCACCGGTCTGCTGAATATCTTCCAACAGCATCAGCGCCGGCCTGATCAACGGGATAGCGGTGTCCGCGCGCAGCGGATGATGGACAAAGCGGGTCGCATCGAGCACCCAGGATTCCTGCCGCCGATTTTCCAGAGCAGCAAATGACAGAAAAAACTCAGCGCGTCTATCCGGATCCTGGCTCAGTGCCGGACGTACAAATTCAAACCGGTCCAGTCGGTCGGGGTTACTGATCCGCGCCTGCTGCATATCCAGAATTGCGTCTGCTTCGGGTACACCCCTGAGCGCCAGGGCTTCGGCAAGATCAATGTACTGCTGCTCTTGCAAGGGCAGGCCCTCAATCTCTCGCCTCATATGCCAGATCGCAGCCAGTTCAGCCACACCAGACTCAGTGCTGGTGACATCCACAATGGCATTGAAGTAAGGGCCCTTGCGGCCGGCGCCATTGGCGCGTGCCAATGCCTGCCACAGGGCGTCTTCCTGCGACCGGGCACGCACCTGCCGTTGTTCCTCAGACAAATAACGCCACCAGACGCTGCGCAACAGACCCAGCACCTGCTGGGCAATCAGGGGATCCTGTTCACGGGTCACACCGACCAGCAGGGCGTCATGAAAGGCCAGCGGATCGAGGGAGTCCTCCAGCAGGTCTTCCCACAGATTTTGCCATACGACCGCCCGGTGCAGACCGGAATCAAGCCCATGCACATTGGCCAGCAAAAATTGCCGGCTGCTGTCGTCCAGTTCAAAGCGGGCGTAGCCGACACCGTCGGCACCGGCAAGAATGAAATCCGGTGCCTTGTCTGACAAGCCCGGGGGCATGGCCACAGTCACATGTCGGCCACGAAGCTGTGCTACGTGCTCCGTTACCAGTCCGTCCCGACCGACCGCCAGCACAACCGGTTGCTGCCACAATAAATCCCGCCCGGTATTGTCATCAATCTGTGACACCGTGATACCACTGTCTTGCCAATGCGCCTGAATTCGCGGCCGTCCGGGTTCATCTACCCAGGTCCGGCTCCAGGCTGTCAGGTCTTCTGTGCTCATGGCATCCAGCAAGCTGATCAGGTCGGGCCAGCTGGCGTTGTCAAACGCATATTGCGTCAGGTACTGCCGCAATCCATCGCGCAGGACGTCCTCGCCCAAAAGCGTTTCCAGCTGCTGCATGACAATCGGCGCTTTCTGATAAATGATGGCGCCGTACAGGGAGCCGGCGTCGCGCAAATTACCCAGTTGCTGACGCACAGGATTGGCGCCAGCAGTTCTGTCAACGGCATATGCCGCCGGATGATGGGCCTGGAAGAAACGCAGATCCAGGTCCAGCTCGGGAAACGCGGGCCCGGCAATTTTTGCTGCCATGAAATTGGCAAAGACCTCTTTCATCCAGACATCGTTGAACCAGCGCATGGTGACCAGGTCACCAAACCACATATGCGCTGTCTCGTGTGCAATCAGGCTGGCTCGGCTCAACTCCTGGGTGCGCGAGGCGCTGGGGTCAAGAAACAGGGTTTCAGCGCGATACCAGATGGCGCCCGGATGCTCCATGCCGCCAAATTGAAATGCCGGTATGGCAAAAAAATCGAACTTGCCAAACGGATAATCGATGTCGGTGTAGTCTTCCAGCCAATCGAGCGCGGTAGCGTGCAGATCAAAAATGGCATCGCGATTGCGCGCGAGACGTTCGGGGTCAGTTTCGCGGTGATACAGGGTAAAGGTGCGCCCGTCACGCACTGCCGTTTCTGTCTTCAGATCACCCGCCGCGAACGCAAACAGATAGGAGCTGATGGGCAGTGTTTCAGCGAAGCGTATACGATCCGTGGCAGGCAGCTCCGGGTCCGGTTCGCGCCCCAGCTCAGCACCATTGGACAGGGCCTGCCAGTGCTCCGGAACACTCAACTGCAGGCGATAACGGGCCTTGATATCCGGCTGCTCAAATACCGGAAATGCAGTCGATGCGCGGTCGGGTACAAACAGCGCATACATGAACTCATCACGACGATTCAGTGCAGTATCCGCACTTCTGAATTCCACCCGCAATGACTGCGGACCGGGTTCGAGGGCATCCGCCGGAATAATTATATGGTCTGCTGCCACGGTATGTGCGACGGCCCCGCCATTCAGGGTCACATCCAGGACGTGGTCGGACGGCACACGAAAATCCAGCACCAGGGGCCGGGATGCGTCACTCAGATCAAACCCGGCAAGGAGCGAGCCGGTAACGGCCTGACGGCTGTCGGCCGGTACATGAAAATGGAGATCATAAACAACATTGGTGATCGTCATGGCCCGCTGTTCCGCCAGGGCCAGAGCCACACCGGCAGCGGGAAGATCGTTGCGGCCAGCCGGGCCGACACAGGACAGGAACGGGAACACGATCGTTACCATAATCAAAATTCTGCAAAGCGTCATGCAACAGCCTCCGGACCAGGAGATCCAAATGCAACAGGGGCTGCGTCGATGACAAATCAACACAACCCCTGCTTTTCTGCCAGCCACATCAGGCGCCAACGCGGCGCCGTGGCAAGCGTCCGACAAAGGCCCGAAGAACGGGTTAGCGCAAACGGCCGGCGATTCCTTCAACCGTTTCCAGCAGCGCCTGATAGCGCGCCTGTGTTGCACCCGTGCGGCTCATCGCCTCTGCTTCCAAAGACGTCGCCAATGACGCCAGTTGCGCCGCGACCGATGCGTTGCCGCCACCATTGGCCAATGCCGCGGCAGCATCATTCAGCGCCGTGCTCAGGGTCTGAGCCTGTGCAGCATCCAGCGCTCCGGCACGTCGCAACTGATCCATGTAGGCTTTGGCAACAACGGGATCGGCAGGCCAGTCGAGTTTGCGCTGCTGTTGCGGATTATGCAGATTTTCGGACGCCGTCAACGCCGCTGCAGCCAGTTCATTCTCGCTCAGATAATCACTCGGCGTCAGTTCAAACACATCCAGGCCACGTGCTATTTCGGTGCCGTATACCACACCGTTATACCAGTATGCAGACCAGTAGCCACCCATGACCAGTTCTTCGGAATCAACCGGCCCACGGTCGAAAAACGCAATCTCTACCGGGTTAGCCGAGTCGGTAAAGTCCATGACCGAAATCCCGCCCTGATACCAGGACTGGACAAAAATGTCGCGACCCGGGACCGGTACCAGCGAACCGTTGTGAGCGACACAATTTTCCTGATCGGATTGCGGTGCTGGCAATTTGTAGTGACTGCGGAATTCAAGCGTGCCATCAACAACATCGTACACCGCGTTGGCGCCCCAGTTGTCAGGATCAAACGCGCGGCAGCGTGCCCGCGAACCACCACCCCATTCATCGGTAAACAGGACCTTGGTGCCTTCATTATTGAAGGTAGCAGAGTGCCAGTAGGCAAAGCCGGTATCCACAACCTGATCCAGACGTGTCGGGTTCATCGGGTCGCTGATATCAAACAGGATGCCGTTGCCGGAGCAGGCGCCCGCCGCTATACCTAAGGCCGGGAACGCGGTGATGTCGTGGCAGTGGTTGGTTTCATTGGTCTCCTGAGTGCCTTCGCCGTGGTCACCGCCTTCCCACAGACCGGCAATAACACCGGAGTCAGGATCGGCGAAAACCTGAGGTCGATTCACAATACGGGCATCTTCCGGATTGTCCAACGGAATCTGCACTACCTCAATACGAAAACGTGCGGATTCGGCATCCTCATAGGGTGACTCATTTACGCAGCCTTCCAGCTCTTCTTCGGGACGCACATAACTGGTGCCAGAGATGTACACCAGAATGTTATTGTCATCATCAGGATCCGTCACCACCGTATGGGTGTGGGAACCACGGCAGGTCTGCACGGCGGCCACCTGGCTGGGCATGGTCCAGTCGCTGACATCAAAAATGCGAATACCGCGGAAACGCTCGTCACTGACCCGTTCGGCAACACCGGTCAGGCCACAGTCCAGACGGCCACGGTTCTGCTCGACAGACATGATCAGCAGGTCACCAATCACCGACACGTCACCCTGCCCGCCCGGGCAGACCACTGAACTCATCAGTTGAGGACTGGTCGGATTACTGATGTCATAGGTATTGAAACCATGATAGTTACCGGCAATCAGCACATTCTCGGCGAATGCGATATCCGTGTTGGCGAAATCCAGCAGACTGGGACGCGGTTCGGCGTCCTCATCATCGGATTCTTCGCCATCATCATTGATGCGGCTCATCGGCAGGCCCTGCGGATTGGCCGGGTCATAGAAACCCTCCGGCTTGGGCATGGCAGCGACTAACTGCATGTTAAGGGAGGCCTGTCCGGCGTTGTCGTAGCCTGCACTGAGGTTGACGCGTGGATCCGGCGACAGCGTTGCCAGCATCAGGGTCATGCGCTCGATTTCACTGGTTTGCTCGGTGGTCACTTCCGAGGTGAATTCAAACAACACCGGGTCCTGGGCGGAACCGCCCTGTTCCAGCAGGGTGTCCACCATGGTGATGGCACCCTGGTGGTGTTTGATCATCAATTCAAGATACAGGGCATCAAACTCTACCCCCTCAGTGCCGGCAAGTTCGGCCATCTCCTCGTCGCTGATCATGCCCGGCATCATGTCATTGTGCGAGCCATGTGAGCCGCCGCGCATGACATGATCTGCCATCGAGCTGGTGGTCGGCTGGCCACGTTCACGCAACCAGTCCTGCATGAAACTCATTTCATCTTCCTGCGACAACGAAATGCGCTGTCCAAGTTGTTGCATGTCCTCATTCTGGCTTCGATCTTCCAGCAGCGCACTCATCTCCACCGCCTGCGCGTGGTGAGCAATCATGTCCTGCATGAACTTGACGTCGGCGTCACTGAAGCGCATGCCAGCCAGATCGGAAGCCTCTTCGGCTGTAATCTGGCGACTGTTCTGGCCGGGCGCGCCGGGTTGCACAATCGGCACTTGTGAGTAGCTTTCGGCTGCGATGAACAAAGAAATGGCGGTAGCGAGCGACACACGTGTCGCAAAACGGAACATTTGAGCGGATGGTCTTGTCATTGAGCTGTCTCCGGGCTTTGTCATAACCGCCTCCCGAATACCTGCTTCGGGGGCATGTTAATGTCAAAGAATCTGATAGCGGAATAATATATAGCGCAACCTGACTTATGTATTATCAGGTCACGAATGTTCCAAAGATTACAACGGTTTTCTGACGGATGCCACTGAATACTCAGGCTAATAAGTCAAATAACCAAGCCCGGGCCCTATACATCAGCCCACAAATCGGGGACTGAATACCCCATTTTTCGACAGATGCAGGACAAAATGGGGCGAAAACCCTGCCAACCCCCCGTTCAAGGCTGGCGAGCAATCTTTCTCTGTGCCAGAATACATCAGGCTAAGTGATTGATTTTAATAACCGGAGCACTTTGATTTATGGCTGAAAACAAGGGAGACAAACCCAAGAAATTCTTTGGCTTTGAAGTTAGCGACACCATCAGTTACCTCGTGGTAGTCGTTCTTGCGATCATTTTCGTGCGTCAGATTATGGCGTTGTTCTGAATTCCGGTATTTTACTCTGAGGCCTGCATTCACCATTCAGACCAGCCGATATCCAATGCACCGGCCAGCCTCCCCCCCCAATTCCTCCGGCCCGCTGAGTTGTTTGCTTATGGCCTGCCGTGCTAGATTACGTCCCCTTTTGATCGACAGGAACCCTTATGAGCCACTACAAAATCGCTTTGCTGGACGGTGACGGCATCGGACCGGAAATCATGAAAGAAGCGGTCAAAGTGCTGAACCTGGTTGCCGAGCGCAACAATATCACCTTTGATCTGAACCATACCCCATTCGGCGCCAGTGCATATTTTGAATGTGGCCATCCGTTCCCTGATGCTACCAAACAGGTGTGTGATGAGGCCGATGCCATCCTCAAAGGCCCGATTGGCCTGAGCCATGAGGAGTCACAAAAGATCCCGGTGGACATGCAGCCCGAACGCGGTGCCTTGTTGCCACTGCGGCGACGCTACAACACTTACGCCAATTTTCGTCCGGTCTTCCTGCCACCGGGACTGGCACACTTCTCGCCATTAAAAAAGGAAATCATCGGTGACGGTATCGACATCATGATCATCCGCGAGCTGGTGGGTGGCCTGTACTTCGGTGAAAAAGAAACCGGCACTACCGCGGAAGGTGTACGCTACGTCAAGGAAACCCTGGAGTACGATGAAAACCAGATCCGCCAGATTGCGATTGTGGCGTTCAACACCGCCATGAAACGCAAAAAAGTGCTGCACAACATCCACAAGAGCAACGTTCTGAAATCCAGTGTCCTGTGGAATGAAGTGATGACTGAAGTCGGCAAGGATTATCCCGATGTCAAGGTCGAGAACATCCTCGTCGATGCGGCAGCAACATACCTGTGCCTGAACCCGGGCCGGTTTGATGTCATGGTTATGGAGAACATGTTTGGCGACATCCTCAGCGACCAGGGCGGCGGCATTCTCGGATCACTGGGCCTGATGCCCTCAGCGTGTCTCGGCGACAACAAGGCATACTACGAACCCTCTCATGGTTCTGCGCCCGATATAGCTGGCAAGAACATTGCCAACCCATACTCCATGATTGGTTCCGTGGCCATGATGCTGGAAATGAGTTTTGGCATGGATCAGGAGTCGAAAAACGTCTGGCAAGCCATGCAGAGCGTATTTGCCGATGGATATTCAACCCCCGATTTGTCCAGACCAGGCAGCGGCGTCAACATGATTGACACCCAGGCCTTTGGCGACAGAGTGGTAGAGGCATTGCGTAAAATGCCCATTGTGGCCTGATACGGATGTCAGAAAGGACGGGCGTCCTTGGGCAAAAGGACGGTTTTAGTGCCCGACATTCTTTCATGAACAGCATCGTGGTTTTTGTCCACGTATAACCAAAAGTAGCCCAGGCCGCCCAGCCAGAATGCCGGCCAGGCGGCCACGAACCGGATCAGGCCCTGTTTTGGCGGAATGGATTGATTGTCCGTGCGCAGCGCTTTGATCCGCCAGGCAATCATGCCCAGCGTCTGACCGGTACGCTGCCAGAACCACAGATAAAAACTGGCGGCGGATGTCACCATCATGGCAAGGGTCAGCAGCGACAGCACAGGATGTGTCTGCACCCGGCCATCAACAAGCTCACTGGTGTTATCGGCAAACAGCCCGAACACGAACAGCAGGATGAAACCCAGAATCATCCACATGGCAAACACCAGAAACATGTCGTAAAGCAGCGCTGCCAGGCGACGCAAAAGACCTGCGCGCGGCAATCGGGCAATTTCAGCCTCGCTAAGGAGGCGGCGTACGATCTTCTTTTTTGAACTCATCAGGGAAAAACACGGCTGGTGACAACAGAAGGTGCCAGTATAACGTATTTACCGCCGCACTGCCGCTCAGAACAGGACAGGCGGCGTGGTGTCCTCGGGTTCTTCGGGTTCCTGTTCGGCTGTATCGTCACTGATGCCGGAACGCACTGACGCGGGAATATCACCCAGCAATTGCCGCAATCGCTCCAGGTCTTCGGTATTCGACACGGTCGTCTCTTCGGTTTCGGACGGCTGCAGGTCACTGGCATTAAACACGACATTAAAGGTGTAACGCGGGTCGCGCATACACAGAATGGTGAATGCCGTTTCCTCGTTCTCGGTGCGATACTCATTCAGGCGCCCGTACAACACTTCGGCACACTCAGGGTCTTCCAGCGCACGCTCAGCGGCAGCAACCAGTAACTCGCGCAGATTCTCCTGACTCGGTGCCAGCCACAGTCGGTGAGGCTTCACCGCTTCAACTGCAATCTCTGCCTGTGTCTCTGCTTCAACTTCGGCGACTGCTTCAGCCGCAGACAAACCGCCACTGATCATGGACGACAATAATAATCCTGTAGCAAGCCTGATGCGCAAGTGTCTCATACGAATCCTATCGACAAACGCCCGGAAAACTTGAATCGGGCAGCAGGCTTATGATGCCTGAAAGGATCTGGTAGAATCCAGCCCTTGATTCAATCGGCTCAGGATACTTCCCGGCATGAATGCACAAACAAGCGGCAGACAGGTCCAGCTCCTGGACACCACCCTGCGCGATGGCGAACAAACTCAGGGCGTTTCATTCGCAGCCAAAGAGAAACTGCAGATTGCCCGTGCCCTGTTGCAATCACTGAAAGTTGATCGCATTGAAGTGGCCTCGGCGCGTGTCTCCGAGGGCGAGAAAAAAGCGGTCGCCGATATTAACGCCTGGGCCGCGCAGGAGGGTTTGCTGGACAAAGTCGAAGTGCTGGGTTTTGTTGACCATACCCTCAGCGTCAACTGGATACGGGACACTGGCGGCAAGGTCATCAACTTGCTGGCCAAAGGCAGCGAAAAACACTGCCGCGAGCAACTCGGCCGAACGCTGGACGAACACATCGACGACATCAGGCGCACTGCCGCCTATGCCCAGGAAAATGGGCTTGGCGTCAACATGTATCTGGAAGACTGGTCCAATGGTTATAAAGACAGCCCGGACTATGTTTTTGCCCTGGTGGCCGGTGTTCACGACTGCGGTATCCGCAACTTCATGCTGCCCGACACCCTGGGCGTGATGACACCCGATGAGGTGCATACAGCACTCTCCGACATGATCAGCCGCTTTCCGCAGCTGCGCTTCGATTTCCACCCCCACAATGACTATGGCCTGGCGACCGCCAATGTCATGGCCGCCGTCAAGGCCGGCATCAACACCATTCACTGCACGGTCAATTGCCTGGGTGAACGCGCTGGCAATGCATCGCTGGCGGAAGTGGCCGTGGTGCTCAAAGACAAACTCGGCATCCAGCTGTCCATCGATGAAACCCGTATCGCCATGCTCAGCCGTATGGTGGAGAATTTTTCCGGCAAATGGATCGCTGCCAATACACCGATTGTGGGTGCCGATGTGTTTACCCAGACGGCCGGCATACATGCCGATGGCGACCAGAAAGGCGGCCTGTATATCACCGCCCTGCGCCCCGAACGTTTTGCCCGCAAGCGCACCTACGCCCTGGGCAAGATGAGCGGCAAGGCGTCACTGGCCAATAACCTGGAAGAGATGGGGCTGGAGCTGAACGCAGAAGATCAACGCAAGGTGCTGCAGGAAATAGTCAAACTGGGCGATTCCAAAGCGCTGATCACCGCTGACGATCTGCCTTTCATTATCGCCGATGTACTCGAACGTCGCGAGTTTCGTTATGTCGAATTGCTGAACTGCTACATCAGCAGCGGCCTTGATGTCGACAGCACTGCCAGCGTCCGGGTCACCATCCAGGACAAAGCCTATAATGCGTCCGGCTCTGGTAACGGCGGATTCGCCGCGTTCATAGACGCCATCAGCAAGATCCTGAAGAAGCGCGATTTTGTCATGCCCGCCCTGCTCGACTATGAAGTGCATATCCCACGAGGTGGCAATACCAATGCGCTGACTGAATGCATCATTACCTGGAGAATCGAAGATCGGGAACTGAAAACCCGGGGCGTAGATGCCAATCAGGTATTGGCTGCCGTGAAAGCAACATTGCGCATGATCAATATGCGCATGCACAGCCTGACGCCGTAAAACCGACTACACGCGGCGCAGCAGAAACAGCCCCAGCAGCGCGCACAATAATATGGGTGCCAGGACAGCCACAAAAGGACTGATGCCGTACAGAATGGTCGCCGGACCCAGAGTGCGCTGAATAATGGTAAAGCCAAGACCGATGCCTATCGCCACAAATACCCGGTACCCCATCGTCGCCTCACGCAAGGGGCCAAACACAAAAGAGACCGCCAGCAGCACCAGACTCAATGTTGCCAGTGGTTGCAACAGCTTCTTCCAGAACGCCAGATAATAATTGCTGCTGTCCAGGCCCTCACTGTCAAAATAGCGGGCAAACTGATACAGGCCGCTGATGGACTGACGGTCCGGGCGCACCAGCAACACGCTGAGCAACGAGGGCGACATGTCCACCGACCACTGCAGTTGTTCATGATACTCTGCCTGCAACTGGTCACCGGTAAAACGTGTTTCGCGAACATCCGTCAAACGCCAGTAGGGCTCGCCCGCATCGTCGACATAATGCCCCTGCTCGGCAAAGCTGCTACGCAGCAACACGCGCCGGTCGCTCAGTTCATACACGGTGACACCAAACAGCTCGCGACCACCCGGCGCAATGGCGTTGATATGAATATATTCGTTGCCAATTTTACGCCAGTCACCCTGGGAACTGCTGATCGCCTGTCCCCCGCTCTGGCTCAGTGCCCGCTGACTTTGTGCTGTCTGCTGCAATGTTGGTGCAACCCATTCGCCCAGCACCAGACTGAACACCATCACGCCCAGCACCGGTATCATCACCCAGCCCACCAACACCGATGTTTTCACACCGGAAGACTGCATCACCAGCAGCTCCTGACTGGATGCCAGTATACCGAGACCGATCAACGCGCCACCCAGTGCCACAAAGGGTAATAACTCGTAGACGCTGGTCGGCAAGGTACGCAGGACATAAAGGATTGCATCCCAGGCGGTGTAATAACGATTGGTGTCAGCCATCTCCTCTGCAATGGTGAACACCAGGTCGATCATGGTAATCAGACCCAGCACGACCAGCATAGACAGCAGCACGGTTTTGGCCATGTAGCGTGCAAGCATCGGCATTATGTGATCCTCGCCAGTGCAGGTTGCTTAGGCCGGTCACGCCACATCAGCCCCAGGCCGGCAGCAATGAATACCAGATGTACCCACCACATGCCGATAAGCGGGGACAGACTGCCATCCTCAACCGCATCGCGGGACATCTGCAACAACATAAAATACAGACCATAAACCAGTGCGGCAGGCACCAGGCGGGCAAAGCGGCCCTGCCTGGGATCGACCTTGCTCAGTGGAACGGCCATCAAGGTCAACACGGGAATTAGCAATATCACCGAAATACGCCACTGCAACTCCGCTATGTAACCGGGGTCCGCGGAGCCCAGCAAAGCACGTGTCGGCAATTCGGTGCCGCGCAATACAGGGGCGATGGTGCTCTGCTCCGGCAGTAAAATGCCCTGCTCCTGAAACTCGGTGACGCTGTAATCAGCTGCGCCGGGGGTGCCATCATAAAAGTAGCCATTCTCCAGCAGCATGAAGCGCCGGCCGCTGGTCTCATCAACGATCGGGCGAGCGGACTCCGCCACCATGATACGCAAACCGGATTCGCCTTCTGGCGGATTCGGGTCACGCAACACCACAAAGGGGTTATTCAGTTGACGACCAACGTCAGTCTCTGACAATGACTCGGCATAGGTCACGCGCTGCCCCCGGTTAAAGGACTGGAACTGCCCCGACACAATCAGATCGATTTCGGTCAGCTCATCCTGCGACTGACGCAGCGCTTCTGTCTGCTGCAAACCTGCCGGGGCCGCATACAGGCTCAGCACCGCCATTGCGCACGCCAGTAACAGACCAACACCCATGGTCATGTTCAACAGCTTTGCGCGACTGAAACCACAGGCGTGCAACACTACCATTTCGTTCTCGGCGTACATGCGGCCATAGGCCAGCAGAACCGCCAGAAAGAAGGCAAAGGGCACAATAATCAGGAGAAATTCAGGCAACCGATACAACATCAGCATCAGCAGGATATCGGTGGTCATTTTGCCGGCCACCGCATCGGCCAGGTATTGCAGAAATCGTGACGTGAACGATACAACCAGCAGAATCAGCGACACGGCAAAAGTGACCTGAAGAAGTTGCTGGGTGAAGTATCGAAACAGAATCAATGGATGGCAGCCCGCTTATTCATCCGACTCGCCAACGAGGCTTGTGAAGGCCAGTGGCACAGCCGCAATCTTGTGTTTGTCGAAATCGAAAAAAACCACGCCCTGTTTGGCATTGCACACAACCCGGTCGAGCGCCGAGTTGGTAATCTGAAAACAGATATCACAGCCATATTTATTGAAGCGACTGACGCCCACTTCAATGACCAGCACATCCTTGGCAAACGATTGTGATCGGTAGTCGACGGCCATGTCAGTCACCACCATACCCAGACCAAAAATATTGGCTTCAGTCAGCCCCAGACTGGCCAGGAACTGCAGTCTCGCTTCATGCAGGATATGCACCATGGCGACGCTGTTCAAGTGCCTGGCATAGTCCAGATCACTGAATCGCACCGGGTGTTCCATGGTGAACAGGAACTCTTCCGGCATATTTATCTTGACGCGGGCCATAACAACTCCGTAATCAATGTTGCCCAGGATAATCCGTGGCGGGCAACAACAAGCTTTTATTGTTGGCGATGACGCATGTGAAACTCGGGTGTCCGGGTTATTGATAACAGCTGTCCGGATGCCATCGGGGCGCCAATTTTAATCGTCCGGGACGCTAAAGTACACTTAAGCCGTAACCAATAGTGCAAAGCCCGAAAAGACCGGCGTTGCGGCTTGCTGTCCCTTGTTATAGCCGCAATGCACACAGGTTGCCTTGTTTTGCCATATTCTCTAGGATGATATGTCGCTGCATCAGCCAGTCATCACGGAACCGTCATAAGGAAACGCTATGAAATACCAATTGCTCACAAGTAAAACGCTGGACAAAAAGACTGACTGCCTGGTGTTGGGCGTCTGGGATCGCACCGGTCTCGATGCACCGACGGACATGCTCGCCGCCCACGTTCTTGAGCTGTGCAACAACGTCATTAGCGCCGGTGATATCAAGGGGAAAGTCGGCGAAGCCCTGGTTGTGCACGGCCCAGCGAAAGCCGCCGCCAGCCGCGTTCTTCTGGTGGGCCTGGGCGAAAAGAACAAATTTGACGCCAAAGCCTACCGCAAAGTAGTGCGCGCCGCAGCGCAGGCCCTCAACAGAACCAGTGCCAAATCCGCGCTGATCAGTCTGATTCAACTGCCTGTCACCAATCGCGACGCAGCCTGGGCTGCGACGCAGCTGGTCATGGAAATCGGCAATGCCCAGTACCGATATGACCAGACCAAAAGCAGGAAGGCGGACAAACCCGAATTGAACAATGTCGTCATTGCAGCCGCGCCGGATGCTGCGCGCAAGATCCTGAATGATGCCATTGGCGCCGGCGAAGCCATCAGCCTGGGCATGAGTGTGGCACGAGAGCTGGGCAATCTGCCTGGCAATATCTGCACGCCGTCTTACCTGGCCGAGCGCGCAGTTGAGCTGGGCATGCGCAACAAGAGCATCAAGACCCGGATATTGACGGAGAAACAGATGGAAAACCTGAAAATGGGTTCTCTGCTGTCAGTAGGCCGTGGCTCAAAAGAAGAATCACGTCTGATCGTGATGGAATACAAAGGCAGTCGCAAGGCCAGCACCGCACCGTATTGCCTGGTCGGCAAAGGCATCACCTTCGATACCGGCGGTATCAGCATCAAAGCGGGCGCTGGCATGGATGAGATGAAATTCGATATGTGCGGCGCAGCCAGCGTCATGGGCACCATGACTGCAATTGCCAAACTGGGCCTGCCGATCAATGTCACAGCCATCATTGCCGCTGCCGAAAACATGCCCAGCAGTACAGCGACCAGACCCGGCGACATCGTCACCAGCATGTCCGGCAAAACCATTGAAATCCTCAACACAGACGCCGAAGGCCGACTGGTACTTTGCGACGCCCTGACCTATGCCGAGCGTTTCAAACCGAAAACCGTGATCGACATCGCGACCCTCACAGGCGCGGCCGTGGCCACCTTCGGTGAGGTGAACAGCGCACTGTTGAGCAACAACGACGCCCTGGCCAAAGAGCTGTTTGCCGTGGGCCAGGAAACCCTGGACAGCGTGTGGCAACTGCCACTGGATGACGAATATCAATCGCTGCTCGACAGTAACTTTGCCGACATCGCTAATATCGGTGGTCCCCGCGCAGGCACGATCACGGCGGCCTGTTTCCTGTCGCGCTTTGCCGAGAAATTTGCCTGGGCACACCTGGACATTGCCGGTACCGCATGGCTGGGTGGCGGGCAGAAAGGCGCCACTGGCCGACCGGTGCCCTTGCTTGTCGAGTATTTGCGCCAGCAAAAAGCCTAGCCGCAGCGCATGGTTGCAAAATAATTGCACAACCGAGGCGAGGGTGACAGCAGCAAACGCTGTCACCTGCCCTCTTTTAGTCACGCAAACAGTGACGCAGAGCACATTTCACCCATAAATATCGGGCGCACCCGGGTCGTTTAAAAATTTTATTTCCAACACGCACCATTCTGGGTACACTGCTTAAGATGTAGCGATAAAGCGTTGTTTTTGTGTGAGCTTTTACCCCCAAAGGATGTGGGTATGAAACAAGCGTTAATGAAGGCGTCCGGTCGCATTGCTGCGACACAGGCAGCTGTAGTCGCCGCCCTGCTGCTCGTAATTGTTTTTATGGCAGTTGACCACTTCCCGCTTTGGGCAGTATTTTTGCTGGCAGTCCTCACCTTGCTCGCGCTGGTTGCCCTCTGGACTTTCCGAACCGAGTTGCTCAGTACACGGCTTGCCGTTATTTCGCGGGATAAACTGTTGCGCAATAGTGCCCGGCAGGCACGACGCCTGCATAACAACGATGTACTCACCGGCCTGCCCAACCGCACGCGCTTCAGGGACTACCTGGAACAGCAGCTGGTAACTTCCCGCAAAAAAGACAATCATCTGGCTGTGGGCATACTGGCCCTGAACAACCTGGAAACCATTCAGGATATTATCGATGATGATGCCGGCGACCAACTGGTCAGCCAGTTTACCGATATTCTGACCGAAGAAGTGCCGTGCTACCTGGGATATGTCGGACCCGGTATTTTTGCTTTCCTGTTAGATGATATTTCTGACCGAAAAACCGCTTTCGCCATGATGCATGAAATCATGAAAACCGTCAGCAAGGATCTGGTAGTTGCCGAGTTGACCATTCGTATTCAGGTCAGCGGAGGCATTGCGATCTGTCCGGGCGATGCAGACTCGGCGACCAGCCTTATTCAGAAAGCAAAACTGGCCATGACCAACGCCAAAAAGACCGGCGCTCAACTCTTGCTGTTCAACCAGTCCATGGCGCCCGATCTGCACAAGCTGCAACTGATATCGGATTTGAAGGAAGCGCTGTCCGAACGCAAATTAATGTGGGCGCTGCAACCCCAATACGACGTGTCCACCAAGCGCGTTGTCGGTGCTGAACTCCTGATTCGCTGGCAGCACCCGGATTATGGCTGGGTGCCGCCAACTGATTTTATCGCATGGGCAGAACAAACCGGCCTTATCCGACAAATAACAGAAGCCGCTATTGAGCAGGCATGCCTTATCCTGGCGCACATGAAAGCAATAAATCGCAGCTTCAAGCTATCAGTCAATTTATCATCCAATGATCTTGCTGACACCGATGTGGTAAAACGCATCATCGCGCAGACGGTTGATTATGCAGAGTCTCTGACCCTGGAAATTACCGAAACGGCATTGATGAAAGATATGGATGCCGTGGTGCGTAACGTTGAACTGTTGAAAACCGCTGGCATAAAATTGTCGCTGGACGACTACGGCACAGGTTATTCTTCGCTCGAGTATCTGCAGGCCTTCTGCTTTGACGAGATAAAAATAGACAGAATGTTTATCACGGACGTAGCACACGTCGAACGCAACCTGAAGCTGACCCAGGCCAGCATAGAGTTGGGCCACAGCCTTGGCGCCATTGTGGTTGCCGAAGGAGTCGAGGACCAGAAATCAGCTGAGTTGCTGATAGCAATGGGTTGTGATGTTCTGCAGGGTTATCATATCGGACGCCCCGTAATCGTGAGCGACCTGGATGCGTACCTGCTTCATAGCGAACAGGTCCGCTTTTAACGCAACCGAAAACCGGATATGCACTTTTACCGCAGGCGACCGCATTGACCGACTACAAACACATACTGCTACAGAAAAAAGCAGAACTGGAAGCCATTCAGGCCGACAGCTCGCAGGACAGCAAACCCGTGGAACTGGATCAGGCCATGGTCGGCCGCCTGTCGCGCATGGATGCCATGCAGGGCCAGGCCATGGCGCAGGCCACCGCCAGACGCCGCAAAGAGCAGTTGCAGCGCATCGAAGGCGCGTTGCGCCGCATCGACAGCGGGGACTTTGGTTACTGCGCCATTTGCGACACCGACATCGATCCGAAACGCCTGCAGGTTGACCCCACCCTGACCCGCTGCATCAAGTGTAGTGCGTAAACCAGTGCCTGGTGCGATTGGCAAACGCCACCAGTGACAGCATCACGGGTACCTCCACCAACACCCCGACAACGGTCACCAGCGCGGCGCCGGAGTTGAGACCAAACAGCCCAATGGCCACCGCCACCGCGAGCTCAAAAAAATTGGAGGTGCCGATCAGGGCGCACGGTGCCGCCACGTTAAACGGCACACGCCATAATTTTGCCGCGCCGTAGGCGATGGCGAACATGCCGTAGGACTGGATCAATAACGGTACAGCTATCAGCCCGATCAGCAAGGGCTGGTCCAGAATGACTTGCCCCTGAAAACCAAACAGCAGCACCACGGTGCCCAACAGTCCCAGAATTGACAGAGGTTTGACGCGAGAGTTAAACCGGGACACCGCCAGATCTGCCTGGGCAGGGTTTTCTGCGTTTGCGCTCAGTCTTGTGCGTGTGATGACCCCGGCGATCAACGGTATCAGCACGTAAAGGCCCACTGACAGAACCAGGGTCGCCCAGGGCACCTGGATATCGGTCACGCCCAGCAACAGGGCCACCAAGGGGGCGAAGGCAAAGATCATGATCACATCGTTAAGCGCGACTTGCGCCAGCGTGTAGGTGGCGTCTCCACGGGTAAGCTGTGACCAGACAAACACCATGGCTGTGCAGGGCGCGGCGCCCAGAAGAATCAGCCCGGCGATGTACTGGTTGGCATTGGCAGGATCAATCAGATCAATGAAAAAATAATGAAAAAACAGGACGCCGAGACCCGCCATGGTGAACGGCTTGATCAGCCAGTTCACCGTCAGCGTAATAATAAGCCCCTTGGGGCGTTCGTGAATGCGCCGGAGGCTGGAGAAATCCACTGACACCATCATCGGATACACCATCAGCCAGATCAGCACTGCCACAATAAAGTTGACTGAGCCATATTCCACAGCAGCCAGGGTTTCGAACTGACCCGGCAGCAAGGTACCCAGGCCAATGCCGGCCGCAATACAAAGCGCCACCCACACAGACAGGAAACGCTCGAAGAACCCAATACCTGGCTTGTCACTCATAGGTCTTGCCTTTGTTTGCTCTGTTTATTGCTGTCTGATTGAAGGGATTTGATACTTAAGCCATCACAATCTTCTGGATGCCCCTCACAGCACTCCTCTGTCAGGTAATCGATCAAGGATTGCATCATGTCCAACTGCGCGCGATAGCGTAAAAAACGACCTTCCTGCGTTACCGCAATCAATCCGGTATGGGTCAGGGCTTTCAGATGAAACGACAGGTTGCTGGGCGGCAGATCAAGCGACTCGGCAATCTCACCGGCAACCATGCCCTGTGGCGCATGACGCACCAGCAAACGGTAGATATCCAGCCGCACCCCGGATGACAGTGATTCAAAAACGTTGATGGCTTCGGTTTGATTCATATTTCAACATTACAACGATAGTTGAATTAATGCAAGCTGTTGAATTGATTGATCTGCGCCCTTCAGTGCAACAGAATCCCGGCGCCGCGCTTCTTCATTGTGGGTCTCGTACCAACGAATACCAGACTCCATGGCAGGTCTGACAGCACGGGCAGCATCGGGTATAATCGCGGGCTTTCCACGCACAGGTTAATCGAGCTCGCCCATGGACAAGACCTATCAGCCCAAAGACATCGAACAACAGTGGTACAGCAACTGGGAAGCGCGCAACTATTTTGCGCCCAGTGGCGAAGGTGAATCCTACAGCATCGTGATTCCGCCCCCCAATGTTACCGGTCGTCTGCACATGGGCCATGGTTTCCAGAATGCCATCATGGACGCGCTGATTCGTTATCAGCGCATGATGGGCCGCAACACTTTATGGCAGGTCGGCACCGACCACGCCGGTATCGCCACCCAGATGGTGGTCGAACGTCGGCTGGAGCGCGACGGCATCAAGCGCACCGACCTGGGTCGCGAAAAGTTCACCGACGAAGTGTGGAAGTGGAAAGAAGAATCCGGCGGCATCATCACCCAGCAGATCCGTCGCCTGGGTGGTTCCATTGACTGGTCGCGCGAACGATTCACCATGGACGAAGGCCTGTCAGCCGCCGTGGAAGAAGTGTTTGTCCGCCTGTATGACGAAGGCCTGATCTATCGTGGCAACCGCCTGGTCAACTGGGATCCCAAGCTACACACAGCAGTGTCAGACCTGGAAGTGTTGTCGGAAGAGGAAGATGGCTTTTTCTGGTATTTCAAATACCCGCTGGCCGACGGTGCCACCACCGCCAGTGGCGACAACTTCATCAGCATTGCCACCACGCGCCCGGAAACCCTGCTCGGTGATACCGCCGTGGCGGTTAGTGCCGAAGATCCCCGTTTTAAATCGCTGATCGGCAAATGGGTAGACCTCCCCCTGTGCAATCGCCGCATACAGATCATTGCCGACGACTATGTTGATCCGGAATTTGGTACCGGCTGTGTCAAGATCACCCCGGCACATGACTTTAATGACTATGAAGTGGGCAAGCGTCACGACCTGGAAATGATCAACATCTTCACCATCGACGCCGCCATCAACGACAATGCCCCGGAAGACTATCGCGGCCTGGACCGCTTTGACGCGCGCAAGAAACTGGTCGCCGACATGGAAGCACTGGGCCTGCTGCTCAAGGTTGAACCGCATAAATTGAAAGTACCGCGTGGCGATCGCACCGGCGTGGTGATTGAACCCTACCTGACCAACCAGTGGTACGTTGCGGTGAAGTCGCTGGCCGAACCAGCCATCAAAGCCGTGGAAGACGGCGATATCGAATTTGTGCCGAAAAACTGGGAAAACACCTACTTTTCATGGATGCGTGATTTGCAGGACTGGTGTATTTCCCGACAATTGTGGTGGGGGCATCGCATTCCGGCCTGGTATGACAACGACGGCAATATTTATGTCGGCCGCAGCGAAGAGCAGGTACGCGAGAAGTACAAACTGGATGCATCGCTGAGCCTGCGTCAGGACGAAGATGTGCTCGACACCTGGTTCTCCTCGGCACTGTGGACATTTTCCACACTGGGCTGGCCCGACGATCTGGAGACCTTAAAAACCTTCCACCCTACCGATGTGCTGGTCACGGGCTTCGACATCATTTTCTTCTGGGTGGCCCGGATGATCATGATGACCCTGAAGTTTACGGGTGAGATTCCCTTCAAGAAGGTTTACATCACCGGGCTGATCCGTGATGAGCACGGCCAGAAGATGTCCAAGTCCAAGGGCAATGTGCTGGACCCTATTGACCTGATCGATGGCATTGACCTAGAAGCCCTGGTCGCCAAGCGCACCGAAGGTCTGATGCAGCCGCAGCTGGAAAAGAAGATCGAAAAATTCACCCGTGACGCCTTCCCCGACGGCATCACCGGTTACGGCACCGATGCGCTGCGCTACACTTATTACTCGCTGGCCTCCACCGGACGCGACATCAAGTTTGACCTGGGCCGCATGGAAGGTTTCCGCAACTTCTGCAACAAGATCTGGAATGCATCACGTTACGTGATCATGAACACCGAAGAAAAAGGCATCCAGTTCAGCGCCGACGATGTCGCGACCTTGCGCAATGATCAAAACCTGAGCCTGGCCGACCAGTGGATTCTGTCCCGCCTGCAGCAGACCGTGACCCAGGTTCACGATCACATGGCCAACTACCGCTTCGACCTGATGTCACAGGTGATCTACGACTTTTTCTGGAACGAGTATTGCGACTGGTATGTGGAGCTGTCCAAGCCCGTCTTGTGGGACGCCGACAACCAGCCCGAAAAAGCACGCACCGCGCGACTGACCCTGCTCACGGTGCTGGAAACCAGCCTGCGTATGCTGCACCCGCTGATGCCGTTTATCACCGAAGAGATCTGGCAGAAGATCGCCACCCTGCTGGGCGTTAATACCGCTGACACCAGCATCATGCTGCAGGCCTATCCACGCGTGGACAAGGCACTGATCAACACCCGCGCGGAAAGCGACATCGAGTGGGTCAAAGGCGTGATTGTCGGAGTACGCAATATCCGCGGCGAAATGAACATCCCACCGGGCAAGACCTTCCCTGCCCTGCTGCGCAAGACCAATGCGGATGATCAGCGCCGCCTGGATGAGAACCTGCAGAACCTGCTGAAACTGGCCAAGCTGTCCGACATCCGTTGCCTGTCAGGCAATGAAGAAGTACCGGTCAGTGCCACACAGCTGTATCAGGACATGGAGATCCTGGTGCCGCTATCGGACCTGATTGACAAGGATGCCGAGATTGCGCGCCTGAACAAGGAAATCGGCAAGCTGGAGAAAAACCTGCAGGGCATCAGCGGCAAACTGAACAATGAAAAATTTGTGCAGAATGCGCCCGCTGAGCTGGTGGAGGTTGAACGCGAGCGCCAGCGTGCCGCGCAGGCCGCCCTGGAGGCGTTGAACGAAAAACTGACGGCGATCAAGGCGCTCTGACACCAGTCGTTGATCCGGCTGGCCTGGAACTTTTGCGTCGCATCAGAGCCAGCCAGATCAACTCGTTGTCACATCATCAGGTAAAGTATCTGCCTGTCGCCGTTGGCGTACGTGACCACGATATCGTTAATGCCATCGTCATTCAGGTCACCGGCATCGGCATAACTTACCTGCCCGCTGTCCGGCGCCGGTCCTGCTTCCACTCTGTAGTCAGGCCTGGCTCGCAAACCTTCTCCGTTCAATGCCAGCGATATCGTGCCATCTGCATTGATGCTAACAGACTCGGCGCCATCCACGCCCAGCAACATCTCCTGTAAAACTGGCCAATCGGCCGGGACCGGCATCAAGGGCTGTTGCAGCAAGCTGCCACTGGCATCGCTGAACACCAGCGTCACACCCGGCTGCATCTGGAAGAAGTTACCGGCTGCCACAAAAACACCCGCTTCCGAACCAACAGGCGCAGGCACTGCAATCAGGTAGGGTCGCACGATGTAGTAGGTTGATGATTCGCTGTCTGCGTCAGGGCTCAGCACCAGATTTCCCCGCGCATCGACTGACATTTGTAATTGCAGATCGGCAAACGCCTGTGTCGCCAGTTCAATATCCTGCAGTACCGGGTACGCCAGCACCAGCTGGCCGCGGTCGGTCACAATCTGCACATTGCCATCGGCATTGATGGTCACACCAGGGCTGCTGCCTGGTTCGGCCAGCGAAACCGCAAACGGGCGGATCGTCACAGGACCTTCAGCCAGAATGACCCGCAGCGTGCCATCCCCGGCGTTCTGCTCCAGCGCCGAATCCAGATCTGCAAACAAGCTCAGTTCGCCGACATCTTCCAGCAGGCTTGGCACCGTCGTTGAACACAACACTGAGCGATCCAGTTGCACTGCGCCGCCCTCACCCACCGGGGACAGCAAACGCTCCAGCGCAAATCCGTCCGGGACGTCCGCCTGCGACTCAAAACAGACCCCCTGACCAAAATCTGCCAGTGGATGAATCTGTGTGTTGGCGCCCAGGCGTATGTGTTCCAGAAATGCATCAGCAGCAATAAAGACATTAACCACCCGTCCCGGGCTGCCGGCGTTGCCGCTGATTGAGCCTGACAAAACGCCACCCCGGATGATGGCAAAGGGCAGCAAAGAGACGTTTCTGACTTCACCGGCGTTATCAATGACGCCGCCCAGAAAACCGCCGGTAATTACAGCGCCATTTGCCACAATAAGATCGATCAATGTGCCGGTGTTGATAAGATCCCCTGTGATCTCGGGCCTGGGTATGGCAGCGAACTGCGCGGTCACACTCAGGTCCTGCACTATGTCGGAATCCGTGCGTGGATTGTCGGTTGAGCCATCACTCCACTGGGTGAAGAAATAACCACCATTTGCCACAGCAGTCACCTCGGAACCATCGTCACCGAAATCAATCGTTTGTGCTGTACTGCCGGTGATTGAGCCACCAACGTCAGCGCTGTACTCAAGTGAAAACTGATTGATGACAAACGCCGCCGTGACGCTAATGTCTTTACGAACGTCAATATCCGTGCGCGGATTATCGCTGGAGCCATCGCTCCACTCATCGAAAGAATAACCACTGTCCGGCACCGCGGTCACCGCAGCGCCATCGTCACCAAAATTGACAGATTGTGTTGTGCTACCAGTGAGGGAACCATTGGCACCCGCGCTGTAAGTCAGGGTATTACTCAGCGCGCCCAGGTAGGTCACCACCACATCATTGCCGTCACCACCGACGTAGCTGATCTGGAATACGTTGGTGCCATCATTAAAGGTGCCACCCTCGGCAAGTCCGTCGAATACACCCGTGATCTGGTCAACGCCATCGTTGCTGATCAGCTCAAAGCGGGTATCGGCAGCCGGAACAAAACCCAGCGACAGATCCAGAGTAGCGCCGCTCACGTCAACAGTGCCAGTGACCACCAGCTGATCATACTCGGTGCCGGCCGCAGTGCCATTCAGTTCAGCGGTCAATGTCGCGCCCGTTGCCAGGCTCAGATTACCGGTTGCCAATTGACCCGGGCTGTTGCCCGGCGCCAGCGTACCGCCATCTTCGACTGACACTGCGCCCGTGATGCTGCCGCTGCCATCCAGAGTGGCGGTGTCCTGCACGGTGACCGCCGTGTTGCCCAGGGAGCCGTTCACCCGCAGCGTACCTGCGGCGACGGTGGTGGCCCCCGTGTAAGTATTGGTTCCGGTCAGCGTGGTGGTACCGCTACCACTATGATTAACTGAGGTGATACCAGTGATATTGATGCTGTCACCGCCGGCGGTACCGTTCCGGGAGAAGAAGTAATCCGCGTCGGTATGATTGAAGTTCAGCACTGACAATGCTGCACCACCTCCACCATTCACTGTTGGCGTATCGAGAACGCCGGCCGCCGCGCCGCTGCCGATATTGAGCGTGGCGCTGCCACCTTCGTCGCCCAGGACAATAGAATCGGCCTCCACTCTGCCCTGATCCGCGATTGTCAGGGTGCCGGTGCCGGCATTTGCGCCCAAAAAGTAACCTATATGCAAGTCATTTTCAGGAACAACAAACTCGGAGCCGCTGCCGGTCACTGTTGCCTCACCGGTAGACCCTGTGTAACGACCAATAAATGCAGTCGATCCGCTTTCGACGCGTCCACCGGCAGAAATCAGCAGCTCGCCGGTGCCTCGCTCACCGACGCTCATATTGCTGTTGGTGCCGGTGACCCAGGCAGAACCTGCCCCCGTGACAGTGGCATCGCCAGAGCCAGTGGAACTCAAACCGAGAGAACCGAAACCGTCCGTTACCTGAGCGCCACCACCTATATCGAGCGTTCCCTGCCCACTCTCCCCAATGACCAAACCCACGCCCAGGGTCAATCGGGCATTCTCTCCTGATACAGACAGCGTCCCTTCGCTGCCGTCGGCATCACCCACATGGACATAACCACTTTGCATTATCAACTCACCAGAGCCAAGGATCTCAAGGTGTCCGCTGTTGCCGTTAGTCTCGCCAATTTCCAGACGACTGAGACGGGCCACCGATGTCTGAATCCGGGCAGTGCCACCATTATCGACTTTCACTCTATCACCATCGACAGGCACGGCGTCATTCACCCAATTTTCCACAACGGTCCAGTCGCCCTCGTCGCTATTGGCCCAGTGAAACTGAACCTGCGCCCAGGCGCCTGACGTCCAGCTCAATAGCAGGGCAAGGCACATGCCGGGGAAAAAATATTGTGTTCGTCGAGTCAGCACCGGTGTCTGACGATGGCTTGCGCGGGTCATGTAAACTTGCCTTGTTTGACTGTGGATAGAAATTTCAGCGCAGCTGACGGAGATTGGCGTGTGAAATCCAAGTCAGCAAAAGCTGGCAACCGAAAATCGCTCTACAGAAGCTTAATAGTCATGAGCCGGAGAAAGGGGACACGCTGGGTGAAATTATTTTGCGTCAGGCTGTGTACCCGACATGGCGGGACTCAGTCATCTGGGTTCGGCTGGTTGCCTATCCGCATAGGTTGCGATTGGTGCAGAGATCAGAACAAAAATGTCAAGCTGATAGTTTTTTTAATCTGTTGCAGGTGACACCAGTTGTTGCAAGCGCAGTTTCTCAGACCGGGCGTGCAACGGCAGCGACACAAACAGCGTGAAATAGATCCAGCCTCCCAGCACCACCCATTGTTCGGATGCCAGCCACGCGATGAGCATGCCAACAAAGCCGGTCACGGATACGATGCCCCAGGATTCAATTTCACAACGGGTCTGCAGGACTTCCACCTCGTTCAGCGCCAGCCACTGACGCCGTCGCCAGGCATGCAAATACAGCAACCCTATAAGCCCACACAGGAACCCGAAACCAAGGCCGTAGATGACAAAGATCGTGCGCATCTCCACCCAGCCGACGTCGAACGGGTACGGCAGCAGGCCATCAGTCAGGTAGCCGAAGGCCGACATGAACAACACCCGCAGCGGATACACAATCACCAGTATGCCGCACACCAGTATCAGCGACAGCCACAATGAAGGTGCGTCCTCTATGCCATAGCGACGGCTCCAGGCCCGGTGCCCCAGCCAGAACATCATCATCTGGAAAAAGCTGGCAATGAAGCCTGGAATGGTCAACAAAGCCTCAATGAATTCATCGTAGCTGCGCGGCACATCATCCACAGAAATCACCAGCATGGTAACGGCAAAGGCGAATGCGGCATCGACAAATATTTCCAACCGCGTCGAGGCTTCGCCACGCAAGCGAAAATTACCCTGCCGGTTCAGTTTGGCTAGCGTCGTTTCATCCCATGGCGTTTGATCCATATCATCGCCCTCTGCTGTTCAAATACCTGTGTAACGGATTAAATCATTATTCCTATTGTTAATGAGAACTATTCGCATTACTATAATGTTGTTGATCAACTTCATTGGGGAGGAACCTGTCTGATGCACAACGATAACAGTATTTTACTGGAAATGGATGTCACCACCGTCAGGCGATTGTTACAGGCGCGCGTGGTCAGCCTGGAAGACATGCACAGTGTCGACAGCCACGGTAAACAGCGCCTGCATCGACTGCTGCTCGAGGTTCTGAAACGTGAACTGGTGCATTTTCCGCAATAACGGACAATATTCAGCCTGTCACGGCCCGGGCGAGTAATCTGGCCAACGCGACTTGACGACCATCCGGATCCAGTTCAAGCCCCTCCGAGTAGTCAATAATGTCCAGATCTGTGGCCGCTGTCTTGAGATCGCCGGCAATCGCACGAAATGCCGAACCAGACGGCCCGGCTACCTTCTGATCGGTCTGCAAATGAACTTCAGCAAGCAGATAACCGCCCGGTAGCAGCTGCTGTGCCGCAGCACGCAGTAATGTGATATCCAGATAACGCATCATGATAATCAGGCCATAGTCATCGAGACCGCCAGGCAGACCCGCATCCAGGTCCTGCTGCACCCAGTTGATGCCCTGCAACGAGGCGGCCTCAGCAGCCTGGCTGCCACGCAGCAAAGCCTCTGTGGCAATATCGACCGCGTCAACCGTAAACCCCTGGGATGCCAGATACAAAGCATTGCGGCCAGCGCCACAGGCCAGATCCAGCGCTCTGGCCCGTGGCGGCTGCATCAAGGGCAGACATTCAACGAGATAAGCAGACGCGTGCCCGCGCTCCGCATAAGCGCCTTCCCGGTAGCGGTTATCCCATTTCTCGCGGTCTGCGTCACTCACGCGAATACCGGGTAAACGCGCCACCGGCCTGGCTCAGCGAATTGGGACCTTCGGCTGCATAGACATTACCTTCGGGATCGACCGCTACGCCTTCCCCCGCAGTGCCTTGATATACCCGGTCCTGACGTTCAAACGGCGGGATAAAACCAGTCACGTGATCATGATCGATATGTCCGATACGAACACCATTGCGCCAGCCCACGTGGTTGGTCGGACTGGATTCCGAATCAATGGCATACAGCATGTCGTCATCGGTAATGAAAATGCCACTGACCCGACTGAACATGTAGCGCGATTCCAGATAGTTGCCGTCCTGGTCGAATATTTCCAGACGATGGTTGCCGCGATCAGCCACCCACAGACGGCCCCGCGAATCAAAGTCCAGCGCGTGCGGCGTGCGGAATTCACCATGGCGCACGCCAATCTGGCCCCACTGCTTTATAAACGTGCCATCTGGTGCAAACTTCATGACCCGCGCGGTCAGACCATTGGCACGGCCTTCGGCCATGGCATCATTGCTGGTCATGCCCTGCCCGCTGTGCCCGTCTGAGACATAGATGCTGCCATCAGGTCCGGTCACCACGTCATTGGGCTGATTGAAATGCGCGCTGTCGTTACCGGTCTGCCCAGGCGTACCCAGGCTCAACAGTAGTTCACCGCCGGGACTGAATTTGTGTACCTGCTGACCTTTTGTACCCTCGGCATTGGTGGCAAAATCGGTTACCCACACGTTGCCCTCGTCATCCACATGTATGCCATGTGGCGTAACCATGACACCAGCGCCGAAATTGGCCAGCACCTCACCGGTATTGCGGTCAAATTTAAAGATGGGCGCCACTGGATTGGTATGACAATTGATCGGCACACCCGACCCGAAAGTGCCTGCGCCGCAACGCTCATAGGCCCAGATATGGCCGTCAAATGGATCTATATCAACACCGGCGGTCGATCCCCATTCACGCCCTTCGGGCAATTCACCCCAGTTCTGGCTTACCACCGGATTCGGGTTGGCAATGCCCTCGCCGGTGACCGGATTTGCGCCGGTTGCTGCCATATTTGCACAGCCGGTCAATAGCGCTGCAAGCAACCCTGTGGCGGCGAAATAGTAAGTCGGGGATGTGTTCATGCCAGCTCCTTGTTATTGTAGTGTTATGCCACAATTAGCATACTCCCCGGAATCAGCAGGTCAACTATAAATAGCTCAATTACCAACAGGTCAACGACGGCCACAGGATCAGAGAATGCTCACCACGCTGTACTGGCTAACCCAGGATCTACGAATAGATGACAATCCGGCCTTGATGCGTGCGGCGCAAAGTGATGCCCTGCTTTGTGTGTTTTGCGTCAATCAACGCTGGTTCAACCCCCACCGTTATCACATCAGTTCCATGGGCAGCCATCGCTGGCATTTTCTGCAGCAGTCTCTGGATACACTCTCCGATACACTGGAGGTGCAGGGTCAACATCTGTATATCGAGTATGGTTATCCCGAGCAGCAACTCATCGGGCTGATCGCCAGACACAAAATAAACCGCCTGGTGTGCAGTCGGCAATTCGGTAGCGACGAACGCAAGGTGCTTAAACTCCTGGCTGAACGTTTTCCCAAACTGGACATTGAGGAAGTGGATGCCACTACCTTGTATGATCAGACACAGCTGCCAATGACACCATTGCAACTGTTGAAAGGTTTTACCCCGTTTCGCAAGCAGGCAGAGCAATTGCCGGTGCCGCCGCCAGCGCAGGCGCCGATGTCGCTGCCGCGCCCTGTGCTCAGAGCTGTCTCAATCCAGGCCACACCCGAGTGGATACCAGGCAGTTATCGGCGCCCTGCCGCGTCGCAGGCACAGCGCAGCATCGCCGCAATTGGCGGCGGCGAACGTGCCGGTAAAGATCATTTACGGCGCTACTTCGAAAGCACGTTGCCATCCAGCTACAAACAGGTGCGTGACCAGCTGGACGGCTGGGAAAACTCCTCAAAGCTGTCACCCTGGCTGAATTTTGGCTGTCTCTCGCTCAGACGTGTGGCGCAGACCTTGTCTCAATATGAAAAGACGCACGGCAGCAATGAGTCAACGCAATGGTTGTTTTTTGAACTGCTTTGGCGCGAATACTATCAATGGCTGGCGCTGGCGCAGGGCGACAAGCTTTATTCAATCAAGGGCATCTCAAACAAACCACAACACGGCTGCCTGCACCCGGAGCGCTACCAGAAGTGGTGCCATGGCAATACACCCTGGCCGTTGGTCAACGCCTGCATGCGCCAGTTGAAAGAAACTGGTTATCTGTCCAATCGTGGCCGACAGATAGCCGCCAGTTGTTTTGTCAACGAGCTGGGTATGGACTGGCGCTATGGCGCGGCATGGTTTGAACATCAGCTGATTGACTATGATGTCGCGGTCAACTGGGGCAACTGGCAATACATCGCCGGCGTGGGTGTCGATCCTCGCGGGGGGCGGCATTTTGATATCGAAAAACAGACGGCACTGTACGATCCGCACGGAACCTATATCGAACGCTGGGCGCCCGACGCACCCGAGCCCGTACTGGACTCAGTCGATGCGGCGGACTGGCCTATTGCCTGATCTGAGCGAGTGCCTACTGCAGCGTTGTGCTTGATCCATCGCTGCAGCTGTAAGCCATCCAGCCACCTTCTTGCCGGGGCTCGTACTGGCAGTGTGGCCGTCGCTCGCCGCCAAACTGGTCGGGTCCAACATTGTCCTGCTCCAGCACAAAGGTCCTGAGCGCAAAATCATTAACGCGCACGGAATATTCACCCGCTTCCAGACCATAGACATTTAGCGGAATGGTCAGTTCAAATGGCTCCACTGCCATCGTGCACAGTACCGAAGGATCACGCAGCCACGCGGTATTGCCGTAGTAGACAAAAACCTCAAAAACGTTACCCTCGCGCTTCTGCTCCACGCGTCCCACGCTCGGACAGCCGTTGAGGAAGGCGCCCTCCACATGGATAAAAAACTGATGCGGCAAGCCGCGAGTCGACGTGGTCCAGATCTCATCGACGTACTTCTCTTCCAGCAAGACGCCTTCAGACAGTTGTCCGACCTGCCACAAAACGTTATCCACTGGCTCCAGCAGAATATCCTGAAAATATCCCGGCTGACCCTGCCCGGTCGCAGACGGAATCGATAATTTACCGGTATCTGCATCGTACACAGGCTGATCTTCAGCATGTGCCCACGCACAAAAAAAAGCCAAACCACACACGGCAAATTGCGTTCCCTTTTTCATCTTAAAACTCCTTGAGTGGTAGTACTCAAAGTACTTGAAACCCTAAACATCTTCTTCACGAATCAGACGAACGGCCTGCTAAAGTCGTGAGCGCGTCAGTTCCACATCGGCATTACGCCACTGATCCTGAAACTGGCGCTGCACCAGTTGCGCCTCTGCAGTTTTACCCTGCGCCTCAAGTGCCTGATACAAACCGAAATTGGCCCAGCCGTTTTGCTGATTCCATTCCAGATCCTTACGATAAACGGCTTCGGCATCTGCCGCGCGTCCCGCGTCCAGCAAAACCGCACCCAGATACAGGCGCATTGACTGCGACCAGTCCGGCGGTTCGGTGTAGTTGAGGTTATCCTGGAACTGCACCGCCTGCTCATAGTGCGAAATCGCGGCATCCAGATTGCCTTGCGCTTCTTCCATCTCGCCCATCAAAGCATGCATGGCCAGTGTCAACACATGCGCAGCCGGTGTCGGGCCGACGAGCTGGTTAACATCCTCAGCCTCAATCTGTGCCCGGATGTTATCCAGTTCCTGTTGTGCCGGGCCGGTGTGACCTTTGGCGACATGTGCGCTGCCCATGACAAAACTGAGCATGCCCTTCAGGTAAGGCGTGCTGGCGTTCGCCAGGCGCGCGCTGTGCTCGGCATGGATTCTGTCCCATTGCCCAAACACTTTATCGATAACCCATTCATGCGCGATGTTCTTCTGACCCCGACCGCTGGCAACAGACGCATTGGCGGCATTGCGGGCCGCGGCCTCAGACGCCTGCGCATAGTTGCCCTGCAGCATGTTGGCATAGCGCACAAAATCCAGTGCGTGTCCTGCGTGTGAGCGGTGCGACAACGAGTAAGTGCCAATGGTCGGGAAATTGGTGTCACCCCACAGCTCGGCAAACTGCTGGTCAACAATCTGTGAACGCTCATTGGTGCTGACCGCTTTTTCGTATTCACCCACACGCAAATAGATGTGCCCCGGCATGTGCACCATGTGCCCGGAAATCGGCACGATGGATTCCAGCTTCTGCGCGGCCGGCATGGCCAGTTCAGGCTGGGCAGAGGCTTCCATCAAATGGATATACAAATGATTGGCGCCGGGATGATCGTGCTCCACCGTCATCGCAGTTTCCAGTGCCGTCTGCGCTTCGGCAGTACCCGGTTTTGCCGAGCCGTCCAGGTTCCAGTAATCCCAGCGCGTGGTGTTCATGTAGGCTTCGGCAAACACGGTGGCGATATCCGGATCGTCCGGGTATTGCTGATGTAATTCACGCATGGCGTTCAAGTAGGCGGCATCACGCTCACGATCATCGGCAATGGCATCTTTGTTGTACAGCACAAACAGTGCGTTGATCATGCCCTGCTCTTTGACGCTGCCGTTGTTGGACAATTCCAGCGCGCGGCGAATTGCGGCCAGGCCGGCGCCTTGCGGATCATCCGGCATATTGGCGTAACGGCTGTTAGGGTTTGGGCCCGCCGCATGCGCCAGGCCCCAGTGGGGCATGGGATTGTCCGGTGCCAGGCGGGCAGCTTCCTGATACGAAGCTATGGATTCCGGGAAATAGAAACTCCACGCCATGCGCAGCCCCTGATCAAAAAATGCCTGCGCATCGGCATTGTCCAGAGACGTCGGGCGGCTATAGCTGCCGCCACCGGGCACCAATACTGCCAGCGGTTCATCCTGCGCCAGCGCCGCGGGGGTGAACAACAATCCTGACATCAGGAGAAATATGGGTAGTACTCGTTTCATAATCATTACCTTGCAAGCGGGTCAGGCCGCATTTGAAATTGATACACCTTGCTGGTGGCATCCGTGTCGGTTTCTTCCATGTGAAAAGGTGCCCGGCTGCTGATAGTAGCCCACACGCCCCGGCCCTTCCAGCCCGCGTCCGGATCATCAATACGCCCATCCAGCCACTTGGTGTAGAACCCAAGCGGATACGGCACCCGCATGGTCACCCACTCACCGTCATCGAGCACCTGCAGACCATCGGCCTGATTGCCGGTATTGATGGGAGTGTTGTCGCCCAGCCCCAGGGTATTGAACTGATCCACCCAGGTGTAATAGCTGCCCTCGGAGCTGCCTGGCAAGTCCAGGTTCTTGAACTGTGGCATGGGTTCAGTGTAGAAGGTCCAGCCTTCCGGGCAATGCTGGCCGGTGGCTTCAGGGCCATTCAGCGGACCGGTGCACAAACGCCGGTCAAAGCTGGCCATATGACCACTGCCCATGGCTGCCCAGGCCACGCCGTTGCGGTCTACGTCCATACCGCGCGGCGAGAAACCTGCCACCGCATCTCCATTCTCGTCAAGCGGGGGCTGGTAGTACTCGATCAGCGCCGTTTCGGTGGGATTATCCCCAGGTATCAGGCGCACCAGGCCGCCCGGATAACCCAGGCTGGAGCCCCACACCGAGCCGTCAGGGGCCGGTGAAACGGCATAAAAACCAGTGGTAATGCGCTTGTCCCGCGCCGGATCCACCTCGTCATCCGGCCCGACATAGTCTTCGTCGCGCACGCCATTGCCGTTGGTATCCAGAATCAGCGGCGTCCAGCCCTGCGCAGCCACTGCATCGCCGGTTTCCAGATATTCGTTGGTATTCAACCAGCCAATGACCTGCCCGCCGCCACTGGTCCACAGGGTGTTGCTGGCATCCTCGGCAAACATCAGATGATGCGTCGAGAAGCAGGTATCGATGGGCGTGTATTCGTCAGTGGTCGGGTCATACAGACCCAGGTGACGACCGGACCGTTCGACCGGGAACGCCACTGCAGATGGATGTTCGGAACCTTCCCGGCAGAATTCGGGGTTGTTCTCTGGCGCACGCGTGCGGGCAGTGATCCACACCCGGCCTTCGGCATCCATCATGGGGTTATGCACCGTGGTGGCACTGTCCCAGATGGATTCATCATCCCAGTAGGGAGACGGCGCCGCCACGGCCGCGGGCTCCGGGTCGTAACCCGATTCAGGCAGCGGGAACACGGGCACCTCATCGATGCTGTGGGTCTGCGGGTCAAGCACCGGCAGATAATCCGCGCTGTTCTCCAGTGCGCCGTAGATCTTGCCATAGGCATTGACCGTGGGATCGCGCCTGTCGGTGGATACCAGGTCGTGCAGATACGCGGTCGGGTCGGCCCAGTCCCACTGAGTGATCACAACGTTACGCTCGGCGCCCTGCGGCCTCAGTGGGACCGGTGGCAGTTCACCCGCCTCAATACGGTCAGTCCAGTCAGCATACATCGCCAGCGTCCGTTCCGCGCCCATGGCCGTGATGGTGCCCAGCATGCTGCCGCCCGCCTGACCCGACTGCACCCGGCGATGCCAGGCTTCAACGGTGGTGTCAAACTCCTGGAACATGGGCAACAATTCACGTGTCGCCTTATTGCCCATCTGGTGACATACCACACAACCACCATTCGTCAGGCGGCGAATATAGTCGGCCTGGTTGGACACACCGGGGGATATACCGTTGCCCTGCGGACCAGTGCCAGGAAACTCGCTCTGCCCGGGAACCTCAAGCAAGGAATACCAGTAACCCGCAGGATAGTACTCGGCAGCCGCAGCCGCATCGGGCGCAACCACAGCTTCCAGGTCCAGTTGCACACCCGGTACAGCGGACACTTTGGGAGAATCCACCAGGCCATAACCACGCACCCAGACATCGTAATTTGCGTCCGGCAGATCCGGAATCAGGTAACGTCCTTCGTCATCGGTGACCACGATCTTCGCATAACGCGTTGGCAGATCCATGGTTTCGGCAATGACCCAGACCCCGGCTTCGGCGCCATCGGGGCCGGTGACCACACCTCCAACATCATCGGCGTCGATACTGACCGTGGTTGAAGGTGAGGTTGCAGGCTCGGCGCTGACCGAAGACGTCGTCACAGGCGTATCCTGGGGTGCATCAGGGCCACAGGCTGCCAGTGCCAGAACGGAGGAAGTTACCGCGAGAAAAAGCGCTGTGCGTTTGAAGTGCATGGTGCCTCCAGAACAGGACAATTCCTGATTTCTGTTATTAATGTTTGGATGGACCTGTGAAAACATTACCTGAAAATAATCGCGGCGGGTAGTTCTGCCTTGCACGGCTACATGCGGCAGCTAACATACGCGCCCTGCGCTAATTTGATAGCATGGTGCTCGCACCCCGATATACCTGCTGTGGTCGCGCCAACCGTGGAGCAACCACAGCAGGCTCCAGGAGGACAGCATGACCAACAACAGTTCAGCGCCGGACAAGGAAGACGCTGTTGCAGGTTTCGCGCGCTGGGGCTACGCCTCGCGCGGTGTGGTCTATGTCATTATCGGCAGCCTGGCAGCACTGGCCGCGCTGGGCCAGGGTGGTGAAACAACTGACAGCCAGGGCGCTCTGGAATGGATTCTGGCTGCCCCGCTGGGCAAAATACTCCTCGGTCTCATGGCGCTGGGTCTGCTGGGCTACGCCATGTGGCGCTGTATCCAGGCGTTAAAAGACACCGATGATCACGGGCATGACGCCTCAGGTTTGGCCGTGCGGGCGGGGCTGCTGGTAAGCGCCATAACGCATACGCTGCTGGCGTTGTCTGCGGCGAATTTGATATTCAATATTGTTGGGCCTTCCGGGGATTCGGACGGTGGTTCCCAGGGCATTTCCGCCTGGCTGATGCAACAACCATTCGGTCGCTGGATGGTGGGCGCGGTAGGTCTGGTTTTGATTGGGGTGGGATTCGCACATGCACGGAAAGGCTTGAAAACGCAGTTTCATCGCCACTTCAGCATGCCAAAAAACGTCGAATACTGGGCCTATCCGGTGTGCCGTTTCGGCCTGGTAGCGCGTGGTGTTGTCTTCACCATGATTGGCGCCTTTTTTCTTATCGCCGCTTACCAGTTTGACGCAGACCAGGCCGGTGGTCTGTCTGAGGTGTTCAACACACTTCGTGAGCAGCCCTTTGGCCCATGGTTGTTGGGTTTCATGGCCTTGGGCCTGATTGCCTTTGGCATCTACAGTTTGATGCAGGCCGTTTATCGAACCATCAATCCGTCGTCATAGGTCCTAACGCAGCATGGCATTGCATTCACAACGCGCCAAACAATGGCTGGACCGATTAAACGCATCGAACCACATGCTCTGGCTTCTGGGCGTGATTTCATTTCTGGAAACCATCATCATCCCCATACCGATCGAAGTGGTGCTGATTCCACTGTTGGCCGTCAACAGAGATCGCGTCTGGGTCATCGCCACCGTGGCGATGACCGGGTGCCTGATCGCCTCTCTGGTGGGTTATGGCGTAGGCATGGTGTTGTTCCAGTCCATAGGCGTCTGGTTTATAGACGCCATGGGCATGCAGGACGCGTACGCTGCCTTCCAGGCCTTCTTTGATGAACACGGTTTCATCGCCATCATAACGCTGGGCATTTTGCCCATCCCTTTCCAGGTTGCAATGATTACGGCGGGACTGTCCGGCTACCCTGTGCACCTGTTCGTGCTCGCCGCGGTGATCTCTCGCGGGATTCGCTACTTTGGCCTGGCCTGGCTGGTCCTTAAGTTTGGCGAGCGGGCGCAAACGCTTTGGCAGCGCCATGCCCTGGTCACCAGTATCGTGGCCGCAGCTCTGGTGCTGGGTTTTTCACTGGGCATGAGGGCATTGGCAGGCATGGTGATGTGATGTTCACCGGGGCTACGTGCATGATAGTATTAATAGTCATTGTTACCGAATCAGGGCCAACACGTCTGACGACACGAACATTGCTGAACACGAGTTTTGCATGACTGATCCCAAACAAAAGGACAACATGGCCTGCAGCCCGCACGATGCAGGCTTTCGCACCGGTGGCAGCTGGATGTCGAAACTGCAGACGGGTGACGAATCGCCCGCGGCGCTTTTGTGGCAACGCTATCACGTGAAGCTGGTTACGCTGGCTCAGCAACGACTGAGCATGTCGCCTCAGCGCCTGGCCGACGGCGACGACGTCGTGGTATCGGCTTTTGGCAGCTTTTTCCGCGCTGTGCACGAATCCCGTGTTGACCGTAATATCTCGGAAAACGAACTGTGGCGACTGCTGGTTACCCTCACCGCACGCAAAGCCATCAAGGTACTGCGCAGTGAAGGTCGTCAGTGCCGTGATTCGCGTGCCAGCAAGGATTCCGTCGATATGGATTCTCTTGTCAGTGACGAACCCGGCCCGGAATTTGCCAATGCCCTGGTGCAGCAGTATCACTGGCTAAATGCACAACTGGTCGATGATGACATGCGTTTGTTAGTGCAGCTTAAACTGGAAGGTTTCAGCAACGCCGAAATTGCCCAGCAGCTTGATTGCAGTGTCCGCACGGTCAAACGCCGCCTTTTGCTCATTCGTACCCTGATCAGCCAGGCCATAGACCAGGCCGGCAACGATGAAGGGGTGCCTTTGCAGCTGTCGCCTCGTGAGCCCCGATTACTGCAATGACTAGTACAAGCCATGACCTCTCTCTGGATGACCTGATAGTGCTGGACGGTCTGGCCGTTCAGTTTGAGAAAGCGCTGTCAAAGGCAGACCCGACAAATATTGAGAGCGTACTGGCATCTGCGCCAGACCACATCAAAACGGCCCTGTTCAGCGAACTGATTGCGCTGGAACTGTCATATCGTCGCCGCACACATCATGCGACGCCCCTGCAACAAAGCTACTACACACGGTTCCCGCAGTACAAAGACATCATTGATGAAGCCTACTCGGAACAGGGCATACCACAGCCTGACAAAACGGAACGGGTCATCGACGGCTACCTGCTTCAGCGCCAGCTTGGTCGCGGTGGCATGGGTGTGGTTTATCAGGCACTCGATCTGCACCTGAACCGGACTGTGGCGCTGAAAATGCTGTCCGCCGATTGCATCAGCGGCGAGCAATTGTCGCGATTTCAGACCGAATCCCGCGTACTGGCAAAACTGGACCATCACAATGTGCTGAAGATCCACGCTGTCGGCTATTGGCACGATCAACCTTATCTGGTGCTGGAATATGCTGATGGTGGTTCTCTGGCTGATCGTCTGGCACAGGGACCGCTGGGTCTTCAGGACACATTACAGTTGATGACGGCGCTGGTGGACGCCGTCACCTTTTTACATGAACAGACCTTGATTCACCGGGACCTCAAGCCCTCCAATATACTGTTCACTCAGGACGGAACGGTGAAAATTGCCGACTTTGGCCTGGTGCGGGACTCGTTCAGTGATGCATGCCACACGCACGCCGACTCACAACTGGGCACGCCCGCCTACATGGCCCCAGAGCAGCTGAATGCCGACATGGGGGTCGCCAGTCCGGCGTCCGATATATTTTCACTGGGCGCGATCATGCACCATATGCTCACCGGCACGGTGCCTTATGCCGGTCTGGCCGTATCCGACATGGTCAGCGCTCTGTCCAGCCAGCGACCCGTGCCTGTCCAGCATCTGCAACAGGGCGGCATTCCAGCCTCTTTCGCGCGAATCTGTCGACGCTGCCTTAAGAAAGAGCCCGCACAGCGCTATCCTTCCGCGGCAGCTTTGTCAGCGGACCTGCAGCGCCTGCAACAGGGGCTGCGGATCAGTCCGCTGCCACTATTCTGGCAAAGTGTGCTTGGGCAATCACGCAAACTTGCCGCCACAGTGGCAGTTTTTGTACTGGGTGCTGTTCTGATGGCCTCATTTCAGTATTCCGCAACAGACACTGAACCCGGTTTCATGAGCAGTGAAAGACTGGGCAGGCTGCCGCCGGAGACTCTCGCGTTGCTTCGTGAAGGCACGGCAGTTGAAAACGCTTCTGTTGACAACACGTCCACGGAAAACAGCCCTTTGGCGATGACGCTACTGGATGGGAATACGCTGCCGGGTGTGTCTCTCAAAGCACCACTCGGCCTCGCCCTGCATGACGAGCGTTACCTTGCCATCGCCGATACGCTCAATAACCGTATATTGCTGCTCGATCTGCAGTCTGGCGAACTGAGCCGGCTTGCCGGCAATGGCGACGCCAGTTATGCCGGCGACGGCGGCCCCGCAATCAACAGCACGCTTAATACACCCGGCGCCCTGACGTTCGATCCGGATGGCAATCTGTATGTCGCCGACCGACGTAATCACACCATTCGCGTTATTGATCCGACCGGTACAATACAGACGCTGACCGGGTTCAACGGTTGCCTCGCTCCCACGACATTGTCTTCGCGCCCCTACCTTTGCCATCCCACCGATATAGCAACGCCTGACAACATGGCAACACCTGGCGGGCAAGGCTACTACGTCGCGGACGGATTCCATCAGCGTATCCGCCATCAGCAGAACAATGTTGTCATGACCACGATTCTGGATGCCAGCGAAGCTGGATACGATGCTGTCGAGGCCCGACCGTTTGCACCCTTCCCGCGCGCAATCGAGTATTCCGATGGACGCCTGTACTTTCTGGATGCCAGTGCGGGGACGCTGAACGCCCTGGACGAGCAAGACGGGATCGAGCAGATTGCCAGCGGTTTTTTCCACCCCACGGCACTCGCGATTGACCACAACGGATACCTGTACGTCAGTGATGCCAGCAATGTTCCGATTACCCGCGTCAATCCGGCAAATGGTCACACAACGATGCTGACGGCCACGGCCCTGTTCGGCGACCCGGACCAGGCTTACAGCGTAGATTCCCTGGCAATCGACAGCACGGGCAATCTGTTTTTCACCAGCCTGACTGACAACAGCCTGCGCATGGTGCCATCGGCGCAATTAACACGATGGTTGTCAGAAACCACTGCCGACGACCTGTCTCCGCGACTGGCAAGACATACGGATCGAGTCTCTGATTCACTGTCTGAGATCACTGCCTTCAGCTATGTAGGTTTCCCCTATCAACTACTGATGACCGATATTACCGCAAGACTCGGGTTCGATCTGATCATGGAGAATGGTTTTGACAGCGATTCCCGCATCAATCTGACTAATTATCCACTCACCGGACGCGACATGCTGGCGGTGAGCTGCTTTTTCATCGGGGCGCAATGTGGCATTGAAGGCAATCGGTTGATTGTGGCCAGTCCTGAGCAATACGACAACTTCACGGGAGTGCCCCCCTTGTCGTTGCCAGACATTGTGACGCGCATCGAAAACGCCAGCGCATTACCTGAGACCTGGCGTGAGGCGCTGCGGCGGACCTACGATATGAGTCGATCCGACAGCAGGACATTTGGTGAATTTCTGGCATTCATAGAGCAAGAGTCTGTCATCGAATTCGAACTGAACGCCAGTGCCGAAGAGTTCCGCAACGCCAGCTACCATCTTGAGCATGAATACCGATTGAGTGACCTTCTGGTAACCATGATTCTGGCCAGAGACATCAGTTTTCACTTCGTCGCCAATCCTGATCGTCTGCAAATAGGCTACCAACCGAACAACAACGACTGAATCCCTCAGCGTGTCCCCTTTCTCCTGTCGGTGACTATACGCTTACCTTTGATAGCTTCGAATTCTGCGCACATCCCGCCCGACTTCCCACAACGGAAATAAGGCAATGATTACCAGCGTGATCACAGCGCTGCGCTCAAGTTGCGCCAGGTCGAATACATTCTGCCACTGCGCGGCATCGGCATGGATCAGCGGTCCGCTGGCGGCCAGTGTCAGCGTGACGACGACCAGGGCCAGATTCAATGCAATATTGCCCATCAGCATCTGTCGGCTCCAGAAACGCTGGCGCAGTTGCCACAGGCTGGCAGCAATGCCCAGCACGGCCAGCGGGCTGACCCACTTGAGAAACTGATGTGCCTGGTCACTGACCATAAAACGCAGGGTATCCAGCTGATCTGCGGGCATCCATACCGGATACCAGATGACCACCAGCAAAAACATATACGTTGCCAGATCGGTAAATATGTCCTGAAAGGAAATATGTTGCCAACCCGGCCCTGCATCAGGTAACTGGTCTGGCTGCCAATCCGTATCGCAGCCTGGACCGGTTTCAACAGGCTGGCGCGACATCAACCAGAAGCCGGCGGTAATGCTGGCAAAACCGAAAATGGCATCGTCAAGAAAACCACCGGCCAGATTCAACAGATACCGCACCAGTCCCATATCAGCACTGGACAGCCAGGCCATGGTTGTCTGCAGTACCTGCAGCAAAAACAGAATGCCCAGCACCATAAACAGCGTGTACTGATACAGCGGCATATATGACAGCCGAATCAAGGGCTGCGGCGGGACAAACTGCTGCGCCACCGAACGTGGCCGGCCCATCTGCTTCAGCACGACCGCGATATCTGACTCACTCAATTCACCCTGCTGCTCAGCCAGCGCATCCAGCTGATCCATGATATTGGCTTTGAGTTCGCGACCAATTTCTTCCCGTTTGTTGTCGGGCAATTCACGCTGCACGGCAGCGACATAACGTGTGACCAGATTCATCAGCAATCCTCCTTTTCTGCGCCGCCGAGGATACTGCCCAGCGCGCCGTTCAATTGTTGCCACTCTTCACTCAACTGCCCAAGCAACTCTGCCCCCAGCTCTGACAGCTGGTAATAACGCCGCTCACGACCCTCACCCTGCCGCCATTCGCTGTCCAGCAGCTCCTGCTCAGCCAGCCGACGAATCAGCGGGTATAACGTGCCTTCGTCAATCTCTATGCCACGGGCCTGCAACTGCCTGCGCAAAGAGTAGCCATAATGCGGCTGTTTCAGGGAGGCCAGTACCGCCAGCACCAGCACACCACGCCGAAGTTCCAGTCGCATCTTGTCCAGTTGGGCTGCTGTCATCATTTAGATCCTTTGTTATACGACTACTGCGATATTACTGTGTAGCGCATACTGTGTGACACACAGCAATATACTAGGCGGCACACAGTAAGAATGCAAGGTTTTTCTCAGATTCGGTGCACTTGCTCAATTCGCCGCTTGCAACAGCATCGAAGTGATACTAATATTCAAATAACAACGATTCTTATTCTCGTTACACTCAAGAGCCACAATCAGGCTCCAGGTGTTCCGTCACAGGCCGGAAGTCATGACCTCAAAGCGTTCCACTGCCAGACCGCCTCTATTTACGGCTCCGTTTTCCCGAACCATCGCCTGCACTCTGGGCGTGCTGATTACCTCGGTGATTGTGGGCGCCGGCGCCACGCTCTATCTGCCCATCAATGAAATCGACCGCATTGGCATGCCTGCTGTGCTTTTCCCGTTGATATGGCTGGGCCTGCTTTTTTTCGCAACGATGACCCGCAACATCCGGACCGTCTGGTTGTGGCTGACGGGCCTATGCACCCTACATACCGTGCTTATCTATTGGCACCTGACAGGAGCCTGACAGCTATGCAACGGGACACGACGCGCAAATATTACGCACTGTACAGCTGGGTTGGTGCTGTCACCGCCATTTTGCTGTTCATCATCGCCTTCACCGGCGCTATGTCGGTATTTGGCCGAGGTGAGTTACAGGTCTGGTCGAACGAGTCCATTCGGGGCCTGGACAACATAGATCTTCCGGCCATAGAGCTGTTGCTGAAAGAACACGCGGCGCAAGTGGACCCTGCTTACCATGATCACGTTCAGGTTATTTTTCCCGGACCCCATGCCGGCAATACGCTTGCCATGATTTTCGAGAAAGAAGTCGAAGCGCCTCAGGGTGGGCATATTCATGAAGCCATCTGGCTGGGTTTTGATCCTGAGACCCTGGAGCTGATAGAGCGCCACGAAGGTGAAATAAATGAACTGTTTCTGAATCGACCTTCTAATATGTCAGATTTTCTGATCACCTTTCACGGCGATCTGCATCTTGGCTCACCGCTTGGCCTGATACTGACTGGACTGTTGGGGCTGACACTGTTCGCGTCGGTGATTACCGGCGTAGTGATTCACCCAAAAATTCTCAAAGAACTATTCAGCTTGCGCCCGTGGCGCAGCCTGCGTTTGCTGTTCACGGACACCCATAAGGTGCTTGGTGTCTGGGGGTTGTTGTTCCACGGCACCATCGGTTTTACCGGCGCCTATCTGGGGCTGACAGCTGCCGTGTTGATTCCGGCAGGCGCTTTTGTCAGTTTCGGCGGTGACCAGGAAAAACTGATCGCGACATTTCTGCCGGAAATTGAACCGGTCATGACCGGCGCGCCAGCAGAGATGCACCTGACCCGTCCTCTGCTTGACCTGCAGGCGGAACATGACTCGGTCATCGTGGGCAGTGCCATCTATCATGGCTGGGGTGATGAAGGCGCCGTGGTGGCATTCAGCGCGCTGGGCGGATCCAGCCTCAGCGGCGAAACACATGAATACAGTGCGGCAACGGGTGAACCCATTCAGCACTACTCCGGTTTTGGCCGCCTGCAGGGCGTCACCAAATATCTGCTGGATGCCATGGTGCCTTTGCACTACGGTAACTTCGGTGGCTTCTGGGTCAAGCTTACCTGGTTTGTACTGGGCCTTGGCACGGCACTGGTTTCCGTCAGTGGCATGATGATCTGGCTGGAGCGGCGAGCCTACAGCAGCGAGGGCAGCCTGTCCGCAGCGCAATACCACTGGATCGGCAAATTTACGGCGGGTTGCTGCACCGGCGTGGTCGTGGCTACCCTGAGCCTTTTCCACGCCCAGCTTTTATTGTCGGTACCCGCAGCACAAATGGGTCAGGCGCTGGGCACGGTATTTTTTGGCACCTGGGCGCTGGCAACTTGCTGGGCCCTGCTCCGGCCCAACGCCTACCTGGGCACACGCGAACTTTTATTTATCGGCGGGCTGATCGCGATGACCGTGGCGCCCGTTAACGGGCTCATGACAGGAGACTGGTTCATCAGCACCTTGCGTCAGGGACACTGGATCACTGCCGGCGTGGACCTGGCATTACTGGCCAGTGGCATTTTGATGATACTCGCCGCGCGCGCCATTCCCGGGCAAAGACCGCTGCGCGAACGCAGCTCCCGTGCCGAACAAGTTGTGCGCAATGAAGCGCTCAATTCTGACTACACGGAGGGCGCTACTCCATGAGCACCCTGCCGTTTCTGATCACGCTGGCATTGTGTGTTGCCGCGCTGTTTTTCCTGCGGCAATGGCACAGGCATCGACGTCATGCCGGGGTCGCGCTGCGCCCGGCATTATTTTCAGGTATTCTGCTGACAGGTGGTCTGTGGGTGGCGGGCATCGACATGGGGTGGCAGCGGGCACCATTCATGTGGCTGGGCATACTGAGCATGGTCGCCCTGTTCTACGTGATTCTGGTCAACCTGCGCCAGACATCAGAACCCGGCGCTTGAAGATACGTTTAATAAACAGTTGTATTTTTAGTGGAGTCGAACATGAACAAACTGCTAAGCATGACAATGCTGTTATTTTTTTCGATCGTCGCACAGGCAGAGCAATACGGTGCCGCAATCAGTGACGGCCAGGCCATCTCAGTGCCGGAGGCGATTGCGTCTGCCGACGCTGGCATTCAGGAAACCCTGCTACTTGAGGCCGACGTCACATCGGTCTGTCAGGCCAAGGGCTGCTGGCTGGGATTCTCCAGCGAAGCGGGTGATGTGCGTGTCACCTTCAAAGACTACGGTTTTTTTGTGCCTTTTTCTATCCGTGGCAAAACAGTACGCGTCGAAGGCACCCTGGAAAAAACTGAGCTCAGCCTGGAAGACAGCAAACATCTGATTGAGGATGCCGGCGGCGACCCGGCAACCGTAACTGAACCCATCGTGGAATACCAGTTTGTTGCATCAGGCGTTGACGTGCTGTCCTGACGTAAATGGGGTAAACGACAGTGAATGGCATATCGAAAACCTTGTCACAAAAAACGCCCCCGACAGACCAGTCGCCCGCAGACACTATCGCGGATCAGTGGCGTGAATGACAACCCTCGGTGCCGGTGCCACACCCATTTTGTAAACGTTCCACGGACGATCGGTCGGTGGCAGCTCATCGTCTCCGGGAGCTTCGTAAGCCAGGTGTCCGTCCAGCCGGCAGATGCGCCAGCATTTAAAACCAATGGAGTAAGAAATGGCCGGGCTTCTGGCCGCCTTGCCATCCGCCCTGTCCCACGCCATCTTTCCATTCCAGTAGCCCGTACTGGACATCACATTCGCCTCCGACTTGGCAGGCGGTGCCTCTGAGGGTACATACAGGCCATCGACCTCGGGCAACCCTGAGCCGGTTACTTCAATAAAAAGGGTGTTGGATGGTTGTGTAACAGTATCTGTCATGCTGTGGTCCTTGTACGTTCGGGCAGGGAGCTGAAACCCTCTGCATTTCTCAGATGGCCGTCAGATCGGCAACTTCGGTTCGTGATTATACCTGAACCCGCTTAATCTATCATTTAATACGATATCGTACTTGTTTAGTTCGATATCGTACTATATGCTGATTTGCCGTTTTGTTATTATTTGAGGCAGATTTCATGAAAACACATCAAGCTGGAATGACCCGAAGAGGATTTATTGCCGTGCTCGGCGGCGGCATCATTGTCGCCGCTGGCGGTGGCGCCACCGGATTCGCCCTGACCCGCACACCGCACGCTGCCCTGGCGCCATGGACAGAGGCCGGACAAACCAACGAGCCTCGCCGGTTCGCCCTGTCGTATGCGATTCTTGCGCCCAATCCACACAACCTGCAGCCCTGGCTGGTGGACCTTGCCGAACCAGATGTGGTCACCTTGCTGGCCGACCCGACGCGCCGCCTGCCGGAGACAGACCCGTTTGACCGCCAGCTGACCATCGGCCTGGGCTGCTTTCTGGAACTGATGCGCATCGCAGCTTCGCAGCTAGGTTATGAGTTGGATATGACCCTGTTTCCGGAAGGCAGTGATGCGCAACTGCTGGGCTCACACCCTGTCGCCAGAGTCGTTTTCCGACAAGTTGCCAACTCAACTGGCAACCAGCCGCTGGCCGCCGATCCGCTGTTTGACAGCATTCTGCGGCGCAGCTCAACCAAGGAACCGTTCGACATGCAACGGCCCGTTGCGACCAATGCCATTGATGCTCTCAACCCGGCAATCGAGGGAGTCCGTTTTGCGGGCAGTATCGACCCCGACCAAGTCACGGAATTGCGCGAATTGATCTGGCAAGCCTTCAAAGTAGAATATGAAACGCCTGCCACACTGCAGGAAAGTATTGACCTGATGCGTCTTGGCAAGGCCTCAATCAATGCCTCACCGGACGGTATTGACGTCGGGGGCATGCCGCTGGAGGGACTGCAGCGCCTGGGTCTGCTGACCAAAACAGCGCTGGCCACACCCGGCTCATTCGCCTGGCAGACCGGTCTGGACATGTACCAGACCATGTTCGCGGCGACACCGGCCTTTGTCTGGCTGTGTACACCCGGTAATAGCCGCGAACAACAGATTGCCACGGGTCGGGCCTGGCTGCGGCTGAACCTGATGACAACACAGACAGGCCTGGCCCTGCACCCGGTCAGCCAGTGTCTGCAGGAATATCCAGAGATGTCGACTCACTTCAGTCATGCGCATGAAATGCTATCGCAGCCCGGCGAAACCGTGCAGATGCTGGGGCGATTGGGTTATGCTGCACCGGTTGCACGCACACCTCGCTGGAGACTGGATGAAAAAATCCGACGCACCTGAAACCGCCAACGGCAATGAAGGCAATGACAGCCAATTGATGTTCGATGTGCTGAACGAGATTGGCATCATCGCCCAGCTCAGCCGCTCATTGCTGGAATCCAGACTGGGTGACGGACTGACACAACATCATTTTGGCGCTCTCAATCATCTTGTCAGGCTCGGTGATGGCCGCACGCCGCTGCAAATGGCGCGATCCTTTCAGGTGCCCAAAACCAGCATGTCACACACGCTGGCGGGGCTGGAAAAACGCGGCTTGATCGAGATGGTCGCGAACCCGCAGGACGGACGTGGCAAACTGATCTACCTGACTGACGCCGGGCGTACGCTGCGCGATCATGCCGTGGCAAACATCACGCCCGATGTCATGACGCTGATTCCCCAGTTCGGACTTGACGATGCCCGGGCGGCCTTGCCCATTCTTAGAAAGTTGCGCGTCCTGCTTGATGAGGCGCGCGACAGACGAAATTAAATGCGGCATTCCCACCAAGAGCCCTGATCTTTTCGCACATGAATGCGCACATGGATGGAAGTCAGTTATTTAGCCATCTTGCCAAGCCGTTTTCGCAAATCATCGGGTGCGTAAAATACAAAAGCGTTTCCCTGACGGGTTACCTCCAGTAAGTTCAATTCTGCCAGTGTCAGCAGATCACTACGTGCAGTTTGATAAGCAACTGCGTGCGAGCGCTGATGGGCATCCACTCGATAGCCTTCACCGGTGTTTCGCAGAGCATGATTCAGCAGTGCAACCTGCCGGTGGTTAAAGCGTCCTCTCAGGGCGGCCGAGCGCGACAGTAGCTGTTGAGTCTCTCTCTGCTCCGTGACCTTCCTGTCTACGTAGGCATGTAGTGCAGCAATTGCCTGCCGGATGGTCTGCAGTTGGTGCAGCAGAAAGTAGGTTGTATCGTTTTTGTCGGTTTCCGTGTGCAAATAGGCGCGCATGTACTTGACCGGCGCTTTGCGCAAAATGTGGCTGATAGAAGTGTACTCCATCAACCAATAACCACTGCGCGCCATGGACCAGTAAAACAGCGCCCTCGCGGTACGGCCATTGCCGTCCGCAAAGGGATGGTCATAACCGATCATGAAGTGCAGCAGGACGGCACGAATGACCGGGTGGATAAAGGGTTGCGATTGCTCATCAGCATTGGCAAAGTCGCACAAACGCTGCATGCGCTCCGGTAGCTCAGTATGGCTGGGAGGCACATGCAAGGCAGTATTGTCGCGTACATCGACCACCTGAACACTGTCATTGCGACGATAACAACCCACATCGGCAGCATCCTCCAGCGTGTCTTCCGACAACATACGATGCAATGCCAGCACATGGTCGGGTGTCAGCGGCTCGTCCCGGAGCGAACGAAGATGTTCCATCGCCTGGTAATTGTTAAAAATCATTCGTTCGCTGATATCTCTGGGCCTGCGCCCACTGCGCAACATCGCAGCCGCTACCTTGCGCGTGGTGGCCGCACCTTCCAACTGACTGGAGGTGATAGCTTCCTCAATCAGCGAACTGATCAGAAAACGATGAGAATCGGTCTTTAAGGTGTCTCCTTCCCCTCGAATCTGGCCTGCCGCGTCCCGATCAATGTGGTGCAGGTCGATGGTCACCGGAGCGGGCGTCGCAAACATGAACGGCTCCCCCTGCTTGTCCTTCAAGGGCAGTGTTTGCACCAACGCTCCCCTTGAAAGCGTAACGGCTGCCCACCATTCCGCGTGCGTCAGCCCCTCTGGCGTGGGCCTGCGCCGCAGCTCATCCCAATGCAGGTATTTGCCACCGGGTAATGGTGTCATGTGAGGCAGTAGCTGAGACATCCGGTCGGGTGTCAGTGCTTTCATGCTCTCACTGAGAGAAGGAGATGTTTGAGGAAGTCGCATTTTCTACTAATTTAGCAATGGATTAGTAGAAAATAGTATAGATGCAGAGCGTTTATAATGTCTACTAATTTTCTATTAAATTAGTACAAAAATGAAACCAGTCACTTTGCAGCGCCACCACAGCCAATCAGCGTTGCGAAACCATCTAGTTCTTTGACGGATGTAATTCTGTAGACATCCGTATCTTTGCTGCACGACCGGGTTTTCCAAAAACAACGATCCTGTTCATTTATTGATGAATCCTTTATAGCCATCATCACCAGCCGCATGCCCATACTCTGCCGCCGTCAAAACCGCCGCCAAACGCTGCCAGTTCACATCACTATCCGGCTGCGCCTGACCCACTCGCCCCAAATGCGCAGCAATCGTCTCCCCCGGCTCCCGCCCTAGACTTTGCTTGCGCAACTTCGCATCCAGCCGCAAATATTCTCGCATCGCCGGCGACAATTTTTGTCTGCCCCGCCGCCCGCTCCACATTGCTCGCACACCCACGGCGACCAACAGCAAAGCCAGCAGCCACACCGGCAGATTACCCAGGCCCTGACCGTCAAGCCAGTCGCTGAGGTCTTCAGTCCGCAGATTGCCCTGATCGTCATACATGCTCAGGTTCCAGCCGTATTGCAGTGCGTCCAGGGTGTTACGGACGCTTTGGTAGCCGGGGATGGCGGCCAGTTGCAGGCGCAGCCGGGTGTTGCGGTCAACGCCGGGGTCGCGGGAAGTGTCAAGGGACGACAGCCAGGCATCCATACCCAGCTGAATACGTTCGGGCGCGATGTAACGGGTAGGGTCAAGTTGCTGCCAGCCGCTGCCGGGGAACCAGGCTTCAACCCAGGCGTGGGCATTGTACTGATAGACACTCCAGTGGCCGGTGATGGGATTGTAGTTGCCGCCCTGATAGCCCGCGACGATACGCGCAGGAATACCGGCGGTGCGCAGCACAAAGGTCAGCGCGCTGGCGTAGTGTTCACAGTAACCCTGGCGGGTACTAAACAGAAAATCGTCCACGCTTTGTTCACTGTTCTGTCCGGGCGTCAGCGTATAGTAGAAATTCTGCTCGGTAAATTGACGCAGCACGGCATCGGTTAATGACCGGTCGTTTGTGTACTGTGACCTCAACGCTTGCACCCATTGCCGGGTCTGTGGATTACTGTTGGTGGGTAATGCCAGATTGCGTTGACGGGTGTCTGCGTCCAGTGTCAATTCGGGTTGCGGGGGGATGGAGGTGACCGGGTAGCGGACACGCTGGCGGATCATGTCGGATGTCACCAGCACACCGCGGGCATCGCGGTAAGTCTGCGGGCGCATGACGTAGGCCTGATGCAGACCATACAACCAGAACTGGCGGGCAGGCTCCAGGGTCACCAGATAACGCAGTTGCTCATTGGCCGGCACCCCGTCAGGCACCGGGTCCAGGTCGAACTCCAGACGATTGCTGCGTGACCAGCTGCGACCGTCAAACGCTTCCAGTACCAGACCACGCCAGTACAGATCCTGCGGCTGCAAGCGTTCAGCGCGGTCGCCTTCCGTGAAACTGACGCGCATGGCCAGATTGTTGTCATTGGCCAGTTCGCTGACCGCGCCGGGTGTCATGGTTTCACTGACGCCAGTGGTGGCACGGTCGGGTGAACTGCGCTCGGACCAGCGGGCACCAGCGGCCAGCATTAACAACAAGATCACCAGCAAAATCGGTATGGCCAGGACAATCTGCCGCAAGGCGCCGGCCACCTGGGTCAGGCTGTTGGCTACAGGATTACTGTGCAGGCGCATCAACACCAACACACTCAGCACAAAATAGTACCCGCCAGTAGCCCAGCTATCGGCAAAACTCATACTGGCGAACAGCAGTACAAACGCAAACAGCTGCCAGCGCAGAATCAGGCAGATCAGACAGGGTAATATCAGCCACCAGGGCTGGGTCTGCAGCGGCGGCAGAATCAGGACAATCGCGGCCATCAATGTGGCGGGTATCACCAGATCCGGGTTGGCGCCAGAGTGGGTGCTGCGACTTGCCGTCGGCATGTTCATGTCCATAACGCCAACGCCCGCAGCAAAGTGTGCTTGTGGGCATCGCCCTGCCCCGGCTTGAAGGTTGTGTCACGGCTTTCACCACCGGCCAATTGCAAACCCACACGCAGGCCATGGCGGCTGAGTTGCAGCACCTGAAAACACAGGCAGGACAGCACTGCCTCTGGTTCGCGTCCGGGGAACTGATCAAACGACAGCAGAATCTCGGGCTCGGCTTCGCGGGCAAACTGTTTGGTTTTGATGCCCTGCCCGCGCGCCAGCGAATGCCAGGCAATGTGACGTTGGCGGTCTCCAGCCTGGTAGTTACGCAGGCCGACAAAGTCGTCGACACCACTGTTCCGACCGGCAAGCTGTTGACCAACGGCATTGGCAGACGTTCGCAACGCAGCGGCAGGCAACGCGCAGATTTGCGGCTGCGGATACACCAGCGCACGCATGGCCAGATCCGGGCGGCTCCAGGCCTGCCATAGACCGGCCGGGTAGCGTGTGCGCAGTATCAGCCGTGGCGCTGACATCAGGCCACGCTGCACGGCGGCAGATGTCAACGCGACCGTGGTTACAGCGCCAGGTAGCACAGACACCGGCTGCAGGGCATCAGCCGCAAGACCCAGCCACAGATCCTGATGCCTGCGGTGTTTACCGGCAGCTTGGATTGTCAGCGTAAATGTCGCCGAGTCACCGACAAAACAGCGTTGCGCCGGACTGACCGGATCAACGTGCGCCGCCTGCAGACGCAGACCACTCAGATTGCGGTAGCACAGCACCAGACTGAGCAGAAACAGGCTCAACAACAGGGAAGACAAAAACAGCGACACCGGATTGCGTTCAGCAATGGCAATGATCATCACCACAATCGCGCCCAACGCAAACAGCGCGCCTTGAAAGGTGGGCAGAATGAAGATGGTTTTCTGACCCAGTTGCAGACTGGTGGCCGGGGGCACACGCCGGTCCAGCCATCGGGCCTGGCGTTTTGCCAGCGCCTGCGAGAACAACTGTTGCCAGCGCTGCCTCAGACCGGCAGCACGTTGACGGATGCCAGTATCCATTGCGCCAGGGTCCTGTGCTCCGGGGTGGGTGTGCCGGTCGCGGTGCCGGTCTCTCTGTCGGCCTTTCTGTCCGCCTTTCTGTCGGTCAGGGCAGCCAGATTGGTCTGCTCATCCGAGCTCAAACGATGATCAGCCACCGCCGGAAACACCGCCTGCACATCATCAGGTGTCACGTAGTCACGCCCGGCCATCAGCGCATAACAGCGCGCCGCCCGCACAATGGCCAGACCGCCACGCGGCGACAGGCCCAGCTGAATGCGTTGGTTTTGACGCGAAAACTCAATCAGTCGCTGAATATAGTCCAGCACCGCATCGCTGCAATGTATCTGGGTCAGTTGCTGCCGCCACTGCTGCAGATCAGCCGCTGACAGGCAGGGTGCAACAGGCATGGGTTTCAGGCGCTGATCAGGCCGGGCCAGCAACTGGCGCTCGGCATCGCGATCGGGATATCCCAGCGACAGACACATCAAAAAGCGGTCAGTCTGTGACTCGGGCAACGGATAAGTACCGGCCAATTCAGAAGGGTTCTGGGTGGCAATGACAAAAAACGGCTCCGGCAAGGGCCGGGTCTCGCCATCCATTGACACCTGCCCTTCTTCCATGGCTTCCAGCAAGGCGCTCTGGGTGCGCGGCGTGGCACGATTGATCTCGTCGGCCATCAGCACTTGGCAGAATACCGGGCCTTCATGAAAGTGGAATTTTGCAGTGGATGGATCGAACACCGATCCGCCCAGTATATCGGCTGGCAACAGGTCACTGGTGAACTGGATGCGCCGGAACGACAGTCCCATCACCCCGGCCAGCGCGTGCGCCAGCGTGGTTTTGCCCATACCTGGCAGATCTTCCAGGAGAAGATGGCCGCCGCTGAGCAGGCAGCACAGTGCCAGGCGGATTTGTTGATCCTTGCCCAGCACGGCACTTTGTATCTGTTCCAGAGCGTGTTGAATGCTGCGTTGAGCTGTGTTCTGCATCGGCTGTTTTACTCCATGACTAGCGGGAGTGTAGCGCGAATCAGAACATCAGGGCCATGCTCAGTTACCGGTGCCATCCCTGGCACCGGTTCCGGTTGACGTCAGAAGTCGTAGACCATACGGGCATAGATTGAACGCCCCATCGGGTCCTGCAATTCACCCAGCACACCAGCCAGTTGTGGCGTACGCTGTGCTTCACGGTCAAACACGTTGCGTGACCCGACACTCATCGCCAGTTCACCATCGAACAATTGCAGTCCACGATAGGTGTAGGCGATATCCATGTCGGTCCAGGCCTTGATGCCGGTTTCGACAATATTACCGGGACGATAGGTGCCGCCGAAGAAGTCTATGTGGCCGAATGTCGGACCATCGTAGATCATATCGTCGACGTAGTGAACCGTCGATACGATGGAGTGGTCGCCCCTCGACCATCCCATAGTCAGATTGACTTTCCACTCCGGCAGCGCCGGTGCGGCGCCAGTTCCGTCGTTCTGGATTCCGGCCCCGTCCGAGACAGGATCGCTGGCGCGGGCCTGGAACAGGAACTCATCGATGTACGTTGCCTGCAGGCCAATGCGGAAGTCACCCCAGTCATTGAAGCCGAACCGGTAGTTCGACTGGATATCGTAGGCTGTCACCTTGACAGTTTCCGCGTTGACACTGCCGGTGTTGTTTATCTGCAGAATCGCCTGGATATTGTTCGGATCGCGAACGATGGACGCATTGGCCAGACCGCTGTTAACCCAGTCCGTCAGCTGCGCAGCAGTAGGCCTGTTGCCTGGCGTTCCGTCGCCTGCAAAACCGGACCAGTCCTTGAAGTCCTGGAAGTCTTCGTTCACGATTTGCTGACCGGTAGTGCCGACAATACGATTCTGGAAATCGGTCTCGTTCCAGGTGAGACTGAAATCGAATTGATCGAAGTCCAGGTCAATGCCCAGTTGCCTTGATTCTGACGACTCGTTTTCCAGGGTCGGGTTACCGCCGCCACAGGCAACCGTGAAGCCCGAGTGAGGGCCGAACAGGTCGGTGACTTCATTCAGAGCGCAGGTGACCGGATCCAGCAGTTGCTCCAGGGATGGTGCGATGAACGCCTCTCCCATCGTGCCGCGCAGAGTCAGCCAGTCGGTGGCCGCCCAGGTCACGCCGACTTTGGGGTCGGTGGACTTCTGCCCGGTGCTGAAATCCTCATGCCGCACTGCGGCTTCAATCTCGACGGAGGGCAGAACGGGGATAGCCAGTTCCATAAAGTACGCATCCACCTCACGGCTACCGCTGGTAACCCCTTCGGTGGCGGCGGTACCGATAAAGGTATCGCCACGGATCTCCTGCAGGGAGGGTGTGTTGCGATAGCTGTTGGCGCGGTTCTGGAAACCCACGGCGGCGCCGATTATGCCGCCAGGCAGTTCAAAGCCACCGGGAAGAGGCACTTCACCGTTGAGCACGATGTCGACGGTAGACAGCGTGTCCCGCGTGTACTCGTAGCTTCGACCTGCAACCGCATTCATCACGTCCTTGGTGTTATTGGTTGACTCGTCCACCACAATGAAGGGGTTGTAGCAGGCCTCGCGGTCGTTGGCCACGTCGCAGTTCAGGCCTTGTACCATGGCTGAAAAAGAGTAGTTCTGGTTCGACATGAACTTCAGTTCCGCCTCGCTGTAGGAGTAGGCCGCCATACCTTCCCAGCCCTCGATAAACGGCACGGCAAAGTCAGCCTGGAACGAGTAACGACTGACCCGGTCGGTCCAGCTACCCAGGTTGTCCATATCCGAGGTGTGTCCATCAGAGGGCGTATGGGTTTTGTTGATCGGACGCAGGCTGCGTGCCTGGACATCCTCGTACAAAGGAACCAGCCCGGGGCCGGCAGCCGTGCCAGCGACGATGGCGTCCATCCAACCGTCGTTGTTAAGATCCTGCGTACCGCGATCGGGCACACCGTCGCCATTGGCATCGACGCCGAACAACGGCTGATTATTGGCATTGACCGCGCGGAAGGGGTTACCGGGAATTTCGCCGCGTACAGTCGGAAGCTCAGGGACGCGGGAGTCCCCGGGGTTGGATGTGGATGTATAGGTAAGCGAGTGGTACCGGGTGCGATAGGCCTGCAGAGACAGTGTCAGGTCGTCGTCTACGTCCCAGGTGATGTTGCTGAAGTACTGTGTGATGTCCTGGGGCTCGCGGAAGCTTCGGGTATCACCGAAGTCGAAGTAGCAGTTGCTGCCCAAACGCGCCCCGGTGGGGTTATTGTTTGCACCTGCCACGTAATCGGTACGCTGTGAGGCAGGTGCACAGTTCGGGTCGACGGCGGAAGAGCGGCTGCCGGTATATTGCCCGCTGGCGTCACGCTCGGGAACGAACCAGTTACCGGGTGCATTGCTGGAGAGCACCAGGCCGGAATTGGTCAGCTTGTTGCGCTCGTCCCAGGCAAGGCGGCTGTTGGTACGGAACTGGCCCGCCAGGACAACATCAAGGGGGCCAATTTGCTCACCCCACAATGCCTGCACGGAATGTTCTTCGTAGTCTCCCCGAGAATCCTGCTCCGAGAAGACATCGAGCTTTAAACCGTCATAGGACTTATACGGGATAAAGTTGACCACGCCGGCCACTGCTTCGTTGCCGTAGAGTGCGGCGGCGCCGTCAGCCACGATGTCCAGGCGCTGAATGGCGATGGTGGGGATCATGTTATTGAGGTTCTCATCCACCACCCGCTTGCCGTCAAGCAACGTCAGCGTCGAGCTTGCACCCAGACCTCGCAGGTCAACGGAGTTGCTGAGGGAGCTTGTCCCCTGGATGGTATTGGTGGTCGAGGAAGCCGCGCCATTAACGAAGCTGAGGTTTTGAATCACCTCACCCATGTTCAGTGTGCCTGTGTCTATCAAATCTTCAGCGGTGACCTGGGTTACCGAGGATGCCTGGCTGAAACCTTCACTGCGTCGGATAAAGGTACCGGTCACAACGACTTCTTCGATTTCCTGATCCTGCGTATTCTGGGCTTGTGTATGACTTGCCAGAGGGACTAATGCGAGGGTGATTGCGGTGCACAGCAAGCTGCGCTTGTGGGGAATGCGGTTCTTCATAGCTCGTTCCTTTTTATTGGAATTATTGAGATACGAGGAGCAAAGCAAATACTTGGCTAACTTCGGATGCCTCGCCCCAAACTAGTGGCGGAGTAATGCCGACTCTCCATTAAGTAACACAATGTTACAAACTGGACTCTAGCAGCGCATATATATAATTGGAAGTGTTTTATATCATCAGTTATGTGAATGATCCGGCCAGCACATTAAAACTGATGCTGACCCGGTCACTGTCGCTGTGGTTGATTTCGACACCATGTTCCAGCCAGCCGGGGAACACATACAGCCGCCCCTCCTCAGGTCGCATGCGCACCTCGCTGGTGGTGAAATCAGTCGCCTGATCAACGGGATAGGTCAGCATTCTGGAGGCCACGCGCGGATCCCGAAAGTAGATGCTGCCACAGTCAGGCGCCTGCAGGCTGACGTAATAGACGCCACTGAAATGGCAGTTGGCATGGTAGTGAACACTATTGAATGCGCCCGGCGGGCTGATATTGACCCAGGCCTGATGCCTGTAACGGGTGCCCGGCTTGAACCCCTGGGACTCCCCGATACGCTGACACACCTGCAGAATCCTGCGATTTATATCCTCAAATTCAGGCAGGTTCTGCAGAATGTTGGGACTTTGCCAACCATTGACGTTGGAATTTGCGACGCCGTCCGGATCTTGCTCACGCAACTGATACGCAAGTTCCAGCATCTGCGCGTTGAAGCCTTCGCGATCATCAAACAGGGTGGTCCATACCAGACTGGGGAATAGGGTTTGTGGGACTATCTGCACGGAATCTCCTCCTTGCTTCCGGCCCGGGTGCTCTGCGACCTGCCCGGCAGTTTATCCAAATCAGCGGCGACACGCCAATACCGCTTTGACTTCAACTTCCCTGTTGCCTTCGGTATTCCGACGGTGTTCTGCCCGTTCGCTCTTTAAACGCCCGATTGAATGCTGACAGCGACGAATAGCCCACATCCATGGCAATGCGGGAGACAGGGAATCTTGTGCTGTGGATCAGCTGACATGCTTCCTTGATCCGATAGTTATTGAGAAACTGGTTAAAATTCTTGTAACGCATTGACTTGTTGATCAATTGCCTGGCTTTGTACTCCAACACGCCAACGTGTTTAGCAAGATCAGCTATGGTCAGTCCGGCTTCACGGTATAGATGTTCGTCCTGCATGGCTCGCTCAATTGCCTGCACCAGATTTACATCCAGGGTATCAGTAGTATGGTTGCCCGGCTCGGCTGCCAGTTCAGTTGTCTCGTACGCCAGGACGCGGTTCAATGCGCCGCTCGACGACTGAACCAACCCCAGGTTAAAAATCAGCGCAACCAGAAAAAGACACAATGATGCCAGGATGACATACGGAGCACCGCCGCCAGCAAGCCCATCCTGAAGGACATCATTGAGAATGTCGCAGGTCACAATAAAAATAACCACCACACCCAGACCGGTAATGAAAGCCAGGCGGAACGTTCTGCGCTCCTCAAGCAGGTCAGAGTCATAACCGCGTATCGCCATATAAATGGCGTGCAGTGGAAAACCCAGCAGAATCAGCTGCGGCACAAAATAGACGGTGAACGAGACAGTTGTGTTCGAACCGTTCATGGCATTTCCGACAAAGCCTGCTGCGCTGACAATATCCAGCGTATAGCACAGTGCTATTGCCAGCCAGGCCAGCGTCTGTTTTTCCCGTTCATCAATAAACAACTTTGATGCGATGAGCCAGAGTAAAAATGGCGCCAGTGTGGCCATGACGTCCAGAACAATATCTGTCAGCGAGCCGTCCTCAAGACCCATGGATTCATTCAGCAGATACGCAATGGTACACACCGAAAAGGCGGCTACCAGTTTGCCCATGGATTGCCGGTAGTGAATCAGAAAATGCACCGCCAGAAACACGAACTGTGAAATGGCCATCGCAGAAATAATGATCGTCGCTGTGTTCATGAAAGCGGACTCGAGCCAAATGGACGGGTAGCTGACAGCTCAATGCCAAGCGCAACCAATTTTGAACGATGGCGGTGATGGTTGAAACACAAATTTGCCGAAAAACCTGAACAATTCCGGAGAACTCGGATACAGTCAGCGTAACAACCTGAAATAAAACAAAATAGTGCGAAAACTGAGCATTTCTGAAATCTGCAAAATAGTGTGTGCCAGTTCGATATAAGGCAGCGCCGCCCTGCCACCCTCCGCTACCATGACTCACGAAAGCATTCACAACATTGTCTGGAGAAACGCAATGATATCAACCAATCCCAACCGCTGGCTGCGCGGCATACTTTTCTGTGTGATATCGATCTGGCTGGCGGTGAGCACCGCCCATGCAGATGAACGCGTCACCAATTTCACCTTGATAGACCAGCATGGCGAGGCGATGGAGCTGCACTATCATGGCGATGCCTCCGCCGTGGTGCTGCTGGCACACCGCAACAATTCCCCGCTGGTGGCGGAATCAGCGCGAGCCCTGGCGGCACTGAAAGACGATTTCAGCGACGTGCGAATTTTCCTGATCAACGCCGTCACCGAGGAAGGCCGTGATGCCGTGCGCGCTGACATGCAGGCGCTGGGACTTGACCTGCCCGTCCTCGACGACCGCGCGCAACTGGTAACCCGGGCTCTGGGGCTGACCCATGCCGGCCAGGCACTGGTTGTCGATACCAAACGCTGGCAGGTGCTGTATCGCGGGCCGGTCACCGGCCAGCCCGGCGACAGCACCAACCCGGTCGCTGATGTGCTGACCCAATTCGCGGCAGGCGAAACCAACACAGTGGCATCACTGGACATGCCGGCAACGTACAACAGCGAAAAACTCGACCTGCCTGACGCCGCCGCGCGCGAAGCCTACAAAAACATCTCGTACAGCAACACCGTGGCGCCGATATTGATGCAGAAATGTGTCGACTGTCACCGCCCCGGCGGCATCGGACCCTGGGCCATGACCGGCCATGCCATGGTGCAGGGCTTCTCACCCATGATTCGTGAAACCATCCTTACCAAACGCATGCCGCCCTGGCACGCCGATCCTGAGACTGGCAGTTTCGCACACGACATCAGCCTGTCGATTGACGAGCAGCAGACAATAGTGAACTGGATAGATGCCGGTGCCCCGCGCGGCGACGGCCCCGACCCATTGCATGAGGTTACCGCCATCGAAAGCGCCTGGGCCCTGGGGGAGCCCGACCTGATCATCGACCTGCCGAATTTTATGGTGCCAGCAACCGGCGTGCTGGACTACGAGAATTTTGCCGTGCCCAACCCTCTGAAGGAATCCAAATGGGTGCGCGCCGTGCAGATTATTCCGGGTGACCGTCAGGCCGTTCACCATGTGATCGCCACGGTCGGACCATACTCTCCCGACAACAACGCGGACGACGGCGATGCGCTGACTGACCCGCAACTGATGACGTTTGTGCCCGGCAATGAAGTTTACGAATACCCACAGGGCACCGGTCTTTATGTACCGGCTGACAGTTCCGTCTATGCACAAATGCACTACACGACCTATGGCCGTGAATCAGCCGATGCCACGCGTATCGGTCTGTATTTTGCCGATGAGGCGCCTGAGCATGTGCTGCAGCATTACGCCATTATTAATCCACAGTTACAAATACCGGCTGGTGCCCGCGAACATGAGGAAACGGCGTATTATCAGCTCCAGCGCGACGCGGTGGTCTACGCCCTGTTCCCGCACGCACACTATCGCGGTAAGGCCTCCCGCTTCAGTTTCCGTTATCCGGACGGCAGCGAAGAGCTGGTGCTAAATTCACCCAACTACGATTTTAACTGGCAGCGCTACTTTAAGTTCGAGGAACCCAAAAACGTGCCAGCTGGCACCATGATCATCCATCGTACAGTCTATGATAATTCGGCAAACAATCTCAGCAACCCGGACCCTGAGCGGGATGTGAGCTGGGGTGAACAAACCTCTGAAGAAATGTTGTACGGCGGCATTTCCTATCGCTACACTGAACGCAAAGAGTCAGACTTTAAGTCCGACCCCGACGTGGATCCCGAAGCTCACTTCATGACAAGTCTGGCACTTGGCTTTATGGACACCAATCTCGATGGCAAAGTGTCGCTGAGCGAAATGCCTGAGGGCATGCGTCCACAATTGGCGGAGACCTTCACCATGCTGGACTACGACAATTCCGGTGGCCTGGAGTACGACCAGTTGTCTGTTCTGATGACACAGACGCCGGTTGGGGAGGCCTTGCTGGACGCGCTCTGACCCGTCCGCGTTCTTTTCATCGCGCTCCGGCCAGGCTATGGCGCCCCCGGAGCGACGATACGGCCGTCATGCTATCGGCATCAGGTCCATTCACGGTATCATTGCCTTAAACAACTTCACCGCGACCATGCGCCAGCCGCAGGAGGCTTCATGCCCTACACTCTCACGATCAACGGACAACAGCACGAACTGGACGTAGACGGCGACATGCCGCTGCTCTGGGCCGTGCGCGACCACCTGAAATTCACCGGTACCAAGTTCGGCTGCGGCATGGCCCAGTGCGGCGCCTGTACCCTGCATATTGACGGCGTGGCCACCCGCAGCTGCGTACTGCCGGTAGCAGACGCCGTTGATAAAAACATCACCACCATCGAGGGCCTGGCCTCACCGGCCGCCCAGGCGGTACAAAGCGCCTGGGTTGAGTTGCAGGTGCCACAATGTGGCTACTGCCAGTCCGGTCAGGTGATGTCGGCCACCGCGCTGCTGGAGCAGAACAATGCGCCGAGCGACGCCGATATTGATGCCGCCATGTCCGGCAACATATGCCGCTGCGGTACCTATCCACGCATCAAGGCTGGCATCAAGATGGCCGCCAGCCAGATGAAAAATGCCGGAGGAGCCGCCTGATGAACATCAATCGATTTTTCGCCAACACAGCGAACGCCAACGTTGACACCGGTCGCAGAACCTTCCTGAAAGTTGCAACCGCAGGCTCAGCCGGGCTTACCCTTGGTATCAGCCTCAGCGCAGGCGCGCAGGCACAGGCCACGGCTGCTTCAGTTGCCGACACGGCACTGGAATACAATGCCTTCGTCAGCATCACCCCCGACAACACCGTGCGCATCTATATCAAACATCTGGAAATGGGCCAGGGTGTTTACACCGGTCTGGCCACCTGTGTCGCAGAAGAGCTGGATGCCGACTGGGCACAGATTGTCTGCGAACATGCGCCGGTAGACACCGCCAAATACGCCAACTTGCTGATGGGCCAACAAGGCACCGGCGGCAGCACCGCCATGGCCAACAGCTTTATGCAACTGCGCCGCGCTGGCGCCGCCGCCAAAGCCATGCTGGTATCCGCTGCAGCCCAACGCTGGCAGGTATCTGCCGACGAAATCAGCGTCCGCGATGGCGTTGTGTCTCATGGTTCGCACAGCACCACGTTTGGCGAACTGGCAATGGATGCCGCCCAGCAGACACCGCCGGCCAACGACTCCCTGGTATTAAAGACACCCGACCAGTTCCGGCTGATCGGCAGTGAATCAACGCTGCGCAAAGATGTCGGCAAACACGATGGCACTGCCATCTACACCCAGGATGTGCAACTGCCCGGCATGCTGACTGCGGTAGTGGCACACGCGCCGCGTTTCGGCGCCCGCGTCAGATCCTTTGATGCCTCAGCGGCACTGGCACGCAAAGGCGTGCGCCAGGTATTTGAAATTGACACCGGCATTGCCGTGGTTGCAGACGACTACTGGTCAGCCACCAAAGGCAGAGAGCTGTTGCAAATCGAATGGGATGAATCCCGTGCCGAAACCCGAAGCAGCAACACCCTGCTGCAACAATACCGCGACTTGCTGGATACTGAGGGGGCCATTGCCGAGCAACATGGCAACGCAACCGCGACTCTGGCCGATGCCAGTGACAAAGTCGAACTGGTTTTTGAATTTCCGTACCTGGCGCACGCACAAATGGAACCGGTGAACTGCGTTGCGCAGGTCAAGGGCAATAGCGCGGAGTTATGGTATGGCTGCCAGAGCGCCACCGGCGATCAAATGGCAGTGGCACAATTGTTGGGCGTGCAGCCGCAGGATGTGAAAATCAATACCGTCTTTGCCGGCGGGGGTTTTGGCCGTCGCGCCAATCCGATGGCAGACTATGTACTGGAGGCAGTTCGCATCGCCCGACAGTTGCCGGATACGCCGGTGAAGCTGGTATGGTCGCGCGAAGATGATATGCAGGGTGGTTTCTATCGACCAGCGTATGCGCACAAACTTTCTGCCGCATTAAACAGTCAGGGCAAACCCACGGCCTTTCAGGCGCGCATAGCCGGTCAGTCGATCATGGCAGGCACGTCGATGGCGGCCATGATGGTGTCCAATGGTATCGACAATACGTCAGTCGAAGGGCTTACCGAGTTCAGCTACGATATACCGGAGCGCCGGGTCGAACTGCATACCACAGAAGTCGGCATACCGGTGCAATGGTGGCGCTCGGTAGGCAATACGCATACCGCCTTCAGCAAAGAAGTATTTATTGACGCATTGGCGCGCAACGCTGGAATTGATCCGGTGGAGTACCGCCTGTCCCTGCTCGCCAACAACCCGCGTGAAACCGCGGTACTGAAGCTGGCGGCAGAAAAAGCCGGTTGGGGCACAAAAGAGCTACCGGCAGGCTGGGGCCGCGGCGTGGCCGTGCATACCTCGTTTGGATCGACGGTGGCAGAAGTCGCCGAAGTTTCGGTGCAGGGCAACAGCTTCAAAGTGGAGCGTGTGGTCGCTGCGATTGATTGTGGTATCGCCGTTAACCCAAGTATTGTCAGGGCGCAGGTTGAAGGCGCCATTGCCTACGGTTTGTCGGCGGCCCTGCAGGACGAGCTGACATTGACCGATGGCATTGTCGACCAGAGCAACTTCCATAATTACCAAGTGCTGCGCATGAACGCGATGCCGGTGATAGAAACTCATATCCTGCCATCGACCAACGCGCCCAGCGGCGTCGGCGAACCCGGGACGCCGCCGATCGCGCCAGCCGTTGCCAATGCCCTGGCCGATGCGACCGGGCAAAGGCTGACGCGGCTGCCGCTGAAGCTGGCTTGAGGCAAGACCTTGAAGGCGACACCTTTGACAGCACCCTGGCCGCAGCCTCTACGGCCAGCGTTGTGACGAAGTGTTCGACGCCTGTTCAGAGCGGATGCTGGATACGGATCAGAGCCCATTTCTAAATTGTTTAGTTAATGGGCAATGACCTATTCGTCGATCGGACTGGAAAACATGCGAGCTACAGTAGTCTGTTTTGCCCTAAGTTTACACCGCACAATCGAGGTCGTGAATTCTCTGGTAAGCGGATTCGCGAACCTTCTTATACTCCTGATCGGGACACACGCCAGTTCTTCAATCTCGAAGGGACTGTCAACTATCAGGCGTTCGAATCGACGTATCGTCATTTGATTCAACCCACCTTCGACCTCTTCAAATCGCGTGGCGCCGTCTGTTTTAAAGCCGGACCTCCACTTGATCAGAACCTTTTCCGAGAATATCAGGTGAGCCCACGGAAATACTGAGAACAGGTGCCCGCCATAGGGGTGGTACCATGTCGGTCCGAACGACGCCAGGACTCGCCCACCGGGCTTAAGCATCTCGTGCATGGTGCGAAGAATTTGTGCCGGATCGTCAAAATGTTCGAATGAATCCAAAGCAACAATAATATCGGCTGGCTGTTCCGGGCTGACTGTAAAATGGCATCGGTCAGTCAATTTTTTTTCAACCGCTCTTGCTCGGCCAATTTCGAGATACCTCTCCTGGATATCTACCCCGATAACCTTGAGAGCGTTGTTTTCCGCCATTTCTATCGCTTCTAGTCCGGTTCCGCATCCGAAATCAATGACGACTTTGCCTTTGATATCAGAGAGAAAGTCTTTTCCCATGAGAGTCTGCAACTTGCTTTTGTTCTCGTAGGCGGTCGCCGTCGCAAGCCCAACTTTTACGCCATTGCCTGCGTAAGCTCTCAATATGTTGTAGCCGACTTTTCCGCCCAAAATCGCCATGGAGGAATTCCTTTGTTAAAACGAGGGACAATTCTGATGGTAGGCATCAAGAAGTGAACTGCCCATAAGGTGAAACCCTATGACGGGACATGCATTTCCCCGGGCCAGAAGTTCTGCAGGTAACGTTCTGAGGGTTCGTTCCTGACTCGTGTCACGTTCGCACTGGAGAGGCTGATGGGTACAGGTCGGTTATCAAGCTGCTATCATGCGGTTGTAGACAATTCACGGACCACCCATGACACTGAACGTATTACACACCTCCGACTGGCACCTGGGCCGCAGCCTTTACGGCCAGCGGCGTTACGAAGAGTTCGACGCCTTTCTCGACTGGATGTTGACCACGCTGCGCGAGCAACAGATCGACGTGCTGCTCATTGCCGGTGACATTTTTGACACCACCGCGCCCAGCAACCGTGCCATGCAGCAGTACTACGATTTTCTGCGCCGGACGGCTGACACCCAGTGCCGCCATATTGTCATCATTGGCGGCAATCATGACTCACCCACCTTCCTGAATGCGCCGCGTGAGCTCCTCAAGGTGCTCAATGTGCACGTGGTCGGCGCCAAAACCGACGACCCGGCAGAGGAAGTGTTGTGCCTGGACGACACCAACGGCCAGCCGTCACTGATGGTCTGTGCGGTGCCCTATCTGCGCGACCGCGATGTGCGCACGGCCGAAGCGGGCGAGACAATAGATGACAAAGAGCAAAAGCTGCTCGAAGGGATTCGTGACCACTACCAGGCAGTGACCGGGGCGGCTGAAGCCCAGCGTGCGCGGCTTGAAACACAGCATAAAAGCAGGATCCCCATGGTTGGCATGGGCCACCTGTGGACGGCCGGCGCAGTGAAAGTAGAGGGCGATGGCGTTCGCGACCTGTACGTGGGGTCACTGGCCCATGTCGGCACCGATATCTTCCCGGCGTCACTGGATTATGTGGCGCTGGGTCACCTGCATGTGCCGCAGCCGGTCGGCGGCAAACATCATATCCGCTACAGCGGCTCCCCGCTGCCGATGGGCTTTGGCGAAGCCCGGCAGCAAAAGTCAGTGTGTGTGATTGCCTTTGATGATGGCAAGGCGACCATCGAGCAGGTCGATATCCCGTGTTTTCAGCGTCTACGCCAGCTCAGCGGCAGTCTTGCCACACTGCAGACTGAATTGCAGGCCTTGCTGAGGGAAGGCGAATCCACCTGGGTAGAAATCGTTTATACCGGCCAGGACATTGTGCCGGATTTGCGCGAAAAACTGCTGGAAGCCCTGACCGAAGACAAGGAGGGACTGATTACCCTGTTGCGGGTTAAAAATCAGCGAATCACCGCACAAACTCTGCAGGCTCAGGACACTGAGCAGACGCTGGATGATCTGAGCCCGCAGGATGTGTTCCAGCGCTGTCTGGATGCCCATGAGGTACCCGATGAGCAGCGCCCGGAACTACTGCATCTTTATCAGGATGTGCTGACACGAGTGCAGGAGTCCGATGGGCGCGCGGACTAGGTAACCGGGCGACACGAGCTTTACACATCCTGAAATGCCCAATGAACCAGTCAATCATGCGTGTCCAGAGCAGCGCCTTCAGCCAGCTAAATATCTCTTGATAAGGGTGCAAGAGTGGTGGAGGATATAGCACTTTTGGCCGCATTGGCTCGGAGTAGCGGCGCTGCAACTGCAGCTGGACAAACATCAGAATCTATTCATGAAACACCCACTGCTCAAATGGGCTGCTTTTCTTTTTGCCCTCTTTCACGTCTACGTCAACGTTTTCTCCGCCATCCCGGAACTGTGGTTCTCTGCCATTCACTTTGGCGGGTTCGCAGCACTGTGCGCCTTGTCCGCCAATGAAGCCAGTGTGGACAGAGCCAGTCCAGGCCTGGTGATGAAGCTTGTTAATGTAGCACTGGCAATTCTGGCGGTGCTGGTCCCGGCTTATTTGATGCTGTTTGAAGATGCCTTGTATGCACGCGAGGCAGAGTTTATCTGGTCAGACTATCTGGTTACCGGCATTGCGGTTTTGTTGGCTGCCGAGTTTACCCGTCGCACAACAGGCTGGTTCATGCCGATACTGATTGCCGTTGCACTCAGCTATATATTGTTCATGGGCCGCTACATCTCAGGTGTGTTTGCGTTCCCCGGCTTGAGCCTGGAGACCGTGTTGTATCGCAGTTACTTCGGTGAAGAAGGCATGTTCGGCACCACGGCCAATATCTCTGCCACCTTTGTTTTTATGTTCATTCTGTTCGGTGCCTTTCTGTTGCGCTCCGGTGCGGGCGATTTTATCGTCAATTTTGCCCGCTGCCTGGCGGGACGTTTTACCGGTGGCGCTGGCATCGTGGCGGTCATTGGCTCCGGTTTGATGGGTTCGGTGTCCGGCTCTGCGGTTGCCAATACCGTGTCTACCGGCTGTATCACCATACCGATGATGAAACGTTCCGGCTTCAGCCCGCAATTTTCCGCAGGTGTCGAAGCCGCCGCCTCCACCGGTGGCGCACTGATGCCCCCGATTATGGGGGCCGGTGCATTTGTTATGGCGGGTTACACACAGATTCCCTACCAGACCATCATTGCCGTATCGCTGCTGCCGGCAATGCTCTACTACCTGACAGTGTTTTATTTTGTGCGTATTGAAGCCAAGCGCCTGGGGTTGAAAGTCGATCAGAAAGGCGATCATGAAAGTATCTGGCAACTTGTGAAACAGGGATGGCATTTTCTGATCCCCCTGGGCATCCTGATCACACTGCTGGTCATTGGTTACACGCCGATTCGTGCCGCAGCCGTGTCCATCGCAGCTGTGATTGTTTCGTCATGGCTGTCGGCCACACCCATGAAATGGAATGATATTTTTGAAGCGACAGTAGACGCGGTCAGAACGGCTTTGTCGACGGCGCTGCTGTTGGTCGCGGTGGGTATTCTGGTCAATGTTGTGGTGACAACCGGCGTAGGCAATGCATTTTCGCTGATGATTGTGGCCTGGGCCGATGGCAGCCTGCTGATTACCCTGGTGTTGATCGCTCTGGCATCGCTGGTGCTGGGTCTCGGATTACCGGTAACCGCCTCGTATATTGTACTGGCGACACTGTCCGCGCCCATCCTGTTTGACCTGATTGCGCAGGAGCAACTGTTGCAGGCCCTGATGGCCCCCGACCTGCCAGCCAGTGTCACGGCCACACTGAATCTGTTTGGTGGCGACGCCATGGTTGCCCTGCGTGAAATGCCACTGGAAATGCGGCAGCTATTGCGCGCTGAGCTGTTAAGCCCGGAGCTGTTGACTGGCATGTTGCTCAGCGCACACCTGATAATTTTCTGGTTGTCGCAGGACAGTAACGTCACGCCTCCAATCGCGCTGGCATCCTTTGCCGCCGCAGCCATTGCCGGCTCCAGACCGATGGCAACGTCGATGACTTCCTGGAAGCTCGCCAAAGGTCTGTACCTGGTGCCGTTGCTGTTCGCCTACTCGCCGTTGATTACCGGCAGCTGGCTTGAACGGATTGAGATATTTATCTGGGCGACCATGGGCCTCTACGCTCTGTGCGCGCTCCTGCAATGGCGGGCATCCCGCGCACTCAATCCGGTACAGGCCGTGATGCTGACAACTGCCGCCTGGTTGCTGATGTGGGCACCGCTGCCCCTGCCGTGGCATCTGGGCGGTGCCATTCTGCTATGGGGCGTGCTACTTTGGCAGCATTGGCAAAACAGGCGATAGGAGCTCTACACACCAATGCGGATACTGGCAATCCGGTTCAGGAACCTGAATTCCCTGGCGGGCGAATGGGAGGTAGATTTCACCGATCCGGCCTACACCAGCGATGGTATTTTTGCTATCACCGGCCCTACCGGCGCCGGCAAAACCACCTTGCTTGATGCCATGTGCCTGGCCCTGTACAGGCAAACCCCACGCTTGGGCGACATCACCGCCAACAGCAATGAAATCATGACCCGACAAACCGGCGATTGTTTTGCCGAAGTGACTTTCAGCACGCAAAATGGAAGTTATCGCGCCCACTGGTCGCAGCACAAGGCGCGCAAACAGGCCGACGGTAAGCTGCAGGCGGCGAAACATGAAATCGCCGATGCGGAATCCGGGAAAATCATTGACAGTAAGTTTGGCACCGTTGCTAAACGTATCGAAGAGATCACCGGCATGGACTTCGGGCGTTTCACCCAATCCATGCTGCTGGCACAGGGTGGCTTTGATGCCTTCCTGCGCGCCGGTGCTGATGACCGCGCACCCATCCTGGAAAAGATAACCGGCACCGCCATTTACAGCGTCATTTCCATGACCGTGCATGAATGTCGGGGCCGGGAGGATCAACAGTTAAATATGCTAATGGCAAAGCAGGATGGCATGCGCCTGCTTTCGCCTGAAGCAGAAGCCGAAATACGCAAAGACGAGTCCGCACTCACCCAACAACTCAGCGTAGAAGCAAACAAGGCGGATACGCTAAGGCAGCAGCATCAGTGGAAACAGCGCTGTCTGCAGTTGGAGCAGCAGCGAGCGGAACTGGCGCAGACGCTGGAAACCTGGCAGCAACAGGACAATGCCTTCAAAGATCAGCGCGAACGGCTGGCAGACGCTACGCGCGCGCTCGAATTGAGCGCAACTTATGCCACCCTGATCAATTTGCGCGAGGATCAACAGCAAGAACAGCAAGCCATGGCGCTGGACCAGGCAAAACTGCCGGGGCTGACCGCGTTGCTGGAAACCCGACGAGGCCAGGTCGAACAACTTGGCAAAGCCTTGACAGTCGCCGAACAGCAATTGGAATCGGCGCGGCCGCTTTTGAAAAAAGTGCATGTGCTGGACAGTCGCCTGGCGGATGGTCAAGTTGGCCTGCAGACTCGACAGAAAACTTTGGACGAGAAGCTGTTCGCCGTGCGCCAACACAAAGCGAACTTTGATCTGGCAACATTTGCCGATGACAAGCAGGCTGAACAACACTACCAACATGCGCTAAAAGCAGCGGCTCAGGCACAACAGCAACTCGACAACATCACACAAGGCAGCAGACCCGCTCAATGGCGAGAACAGCTTGATGCCTTGGGCGACCAGATCACCCACACTGACACCTTGCGCCAGCGCATGGCAGAACAGACACAACAGGTGCAGCGACATCAACAACTGGTAAAGGATATTCAACAAAACCAGGCCGAGCTGGTTCGCAGCGCCAATACGTTGGCGCAGGCAGAGGAGGTACTGACTGCTCACAAGACCACACTCAGGTCTCTGCAGAATCAGCGTGACCTGCAGCAACGCATTATCAACCTGGAAGCCATGCGCACTGAACTTGAAGTCGGCGAACCCTGCCCATTGTGTGGTGCCAGTGACCACCCCTTTGCCGATCATGCACCGAACATGGATATCGACGGCCTGTCACAACAAATCCGGGCGTTGGAAAAACAGGTAAATGCCAGCGAGGCGGCTCGCAACACGGCACACGCCATAAAGATCCAGCAAAGCACAACCATCAGCAATCTTGACATTCAGTGCAGGCAGATTGACCAAATCCTGGCGTCTCTCGCGCAGGAGATTCAGGATGCTTGTCAGCGGCTTAACGTTGACAACAGCGCAGAGGCAGTTACAGAGCGTCTGCAGGTGTTGCAAAAACGCAAACACGAGATCACCAGAACACTGCAGGAAATCGACGACCTGGACGCAGCGCTCAAAACCTGTCAGCGCGACCTGAACCTGGCTACCTTGATCAGGGAGGCAGTTGAGGTGCGCGATGACCTGCAACAACAACAAAAGAAATTGCAGACATTGCAAACCGAGCGACATGACCTGTTGCAGGACAAGGACCCGAATCAGGAAGAAGAACGTTTGCAGGCGTGCGTCGACGAGGCGCAAAGGTCGCTGACTTCAGCACAGCAGCAACTCCAGAAATCCCGGGACCAGCATCAGCATCTGCAACAACAAACTCAGACGCATGAAAAAAATATCCAGGCACGTGCGGAAAAACTGCAACAGACGGAGCGCGAATTTATCGGGGCACTGCAACAACATCATTTCGACAGTGAACAGGCGTACGTCAGCGCCCTGCTCCCCGAGCCCGAACGTAAAGCGCTGGAAGCCAGGTCGCAGGCATTGCTACAAAAAGGTATTGAGCTGCGCAGCGCACTGGCACGCAACCGGGAGGAACTGGATGAGGTTCTGACCAGAGCTCTGACCAACCGCCCACTCGACGAGATACACCAACAATGGCAGTCCCAGGAAGCGGTCGTCAGTGCCTTGCGCGAGAAGCTGGGCGCACTACGGCAGCGCCTGAAAGACAATGACGATACCCGCCACCAGCAACAGACGCTTGCCGAAAAAATTGACCAACAGAAAATTGAAGTTGAACGCTGGCGACGCCTGCATGTACTGATCGGCTCCAATGACGGCAAGAAGTTTCGAAATTTCGCCCAGGGCCTGACCTTTGAATTGATGATTCAGCACGCCAATGTCCAATTACAGAAAATGACCGACCGCTACCTGTTGCAGCGCGATCAGGAACAACCACTGGACCTGAATGTCATCGACAATTATCAGGCGGGCGAGGTGCGTTCAACCAAAAATCTGTCCGGCGGGGAAAGTTTTATTGTATCGCTGGCACTCGCACTGGGTCTGTCGCGCATGGCGAGTCGCAATGTACGCGTCGATTCGCTGTTCCTGGATGAAGGTTTTGGCACGCTGGATGAAGACGCTCTGGATACAGCACTGGAAACGCTGAGCAGCCTGCAGCAGGAAGGCAAACTGATTGGTGTGATTTCTCATGTCTCTGCCCTGAAGGAACGCATCGGCACCCAGATCAGGGTAAGCCCGCTGGCCGGCGGGCGAAGCTCGATCAGCGGGCCGGGCTGCCAGGAAGTCACACGAACGGCAGATCAGTGACACCCGGATCTATGCCCATCTGGGACAGCAGCGTCGTCACTTGTCCCCGGTGATGGGTCTGGTGATTAAAAAAATGGGTCACGGCCAGCCACATCGGCAAAGTCTTGGGTGTCGGGCTGGTAACAGGCCCGTACGTCAGGTCCTCACCAAAAATATCTGCCCGCAAATCCGCTACCCAGTCGACAATACGCTGATCCTGCTGCTCTCGCTCCTGCCTGAGCCCGACGAAATCAGCGTGCAGTTCCTGCGCCAGCGATGACACCGCAAACGGATCGTTGGTGAAGCGGCCGAGCCATACCTTGTCCGCCAGCAGAATATGATTGAGCGTGCCATGAATCGATTTAAAGAATGCGCCTCTGTCTTCCTTGAGCCGGGCATCTGGCAGCATCGTGCAGACATCGTATAACCGTGTGTTCATCTGCTGGTTATAGTTTGCCATGGTTTTGGCGTACACCAGCCAACTGTCATTTTGATTGCTCATGATTGACTCCCGGGTCTGGCTGTAGCCAGTCCTATTGTAGCAGCGGGTACATCGAGCCCAGCAACAACACTGCCATACTGATATTGAAGATACGAGCACGGCGCGCATCCTGTAAAAACGTTCGTAGCGACGCACCAAACAGATTCCACACACTGATGCAGGGCATGCCAACCACAACAAACAACAAAGCTATTACCGCAAGACTACTGATCATCGCCGCTGGCTGGGTATAAGTCGCGATCGCCGTAATCATCATCAGCCACGCCTTGGGGTTGACCCATTGAAACATGGCTGCCTGCCAGAAGGTCAGAGGCTTCGGCACCTTGACCTCACCTGACGCCGGCAGCACTTTGGTCGGACGCACCAGGGTCCAGGCCAGATAAATCAGTGCAAAACCGCACATAATCTTCAATACCAGACCCAGCAAGGGATATCGTATCAGCAATTGTCCAATGCCCAGCGCCACCGCTATCAATAACACCTGACAGCCGACGGTAATGCCTGCGATATGTGGCATGGAGCGGCGGAATCCGAAATTCGCGCCCGATGCCAGCAACATCATATTGTTGGGCCCTGGTGTGCCGGTCATTACCACCACAAAACCGATCAGTGCCAATAATTGCTCCAGCGGCATTGCTTTCTCCTTTTTGCCGGCGCTGCGCGCCGGCTGAATGCATTTTCAGAATGGCAGTGTAGATAGACAAGCGCAATCAATACAGATATAAAATATGATTTTTGAACCGGTACAGATGCGAAATTGATGGTTCTGTACCGTTGGCATTCTGCGCATCTGTGCTGATACAACCCCGGCAAGCATTGTTAAGCTGCTTCAGGTAACAGGAGTCTGACATGTTGTATCAAAATCTGGCTGACCGCCTGCAGAGTCTGATCCATGAAAAAGTATACGAGGTAGGATCGCGCCTGCCCGGCGTCCGTCAGCTCAGCCAGCAACATGAGGTCAGCGTTTCCACTGCGGTCAGTGCCTGTCGCGAACTGGAGCAACGCGGATTGCTTGAAGCCCGCCCCCGCGCCGGTTACTTTGTGCGTCAGCCACCGGCCCTTCGCGATGCCCCCAGGCCCGGCACAGCCAGCCAGAAACCACGAGTGATTACCGGCCAGAGCCGGGTGCTGACACTGGTGCAGGCGGTCAATAATCCCGATGTCGTCAACCTCGGCGCAGCCGTCCCGAATGCCGACTATCTGCCGGTGGCCATCGTGGAGCGCGCCTACCGTCATGTGTTGCGAACCCAGCGGCGCCGCTGCATGGGTTATGAGTTTCCGCCCGGCGCCCCGGAACTGCGTCAGCAGATTGCGCGACGCATGGCCGGTTATCAATGCAAAGTCACCGCCGATGAGGTGCTGGTAACCAACAGCTGTCAGGAAGCGATCGCAATCGCTTTGAAGCTGCTCACCCAACCCGGTGACACCGTCGCGCTGGAATCACCGACTTATTATGGTCTACTGCAGGTAGTTGAGTCGCTGGGGCTGAAGGCATTGGAAATCCCAACCGATCCGGTGCACGGCGTTTCCATCGAGGCCCTGGAATTGGCGCTGGAGCGCTGGCCGGTCGCGGCCTGCGTGCTGGTGACCAATTTTTCGAACCCCCTGGGCGTGTGTATGACAGATCAACGCAAACAAGCCTTGTTGAAGTGTCTGTACAAGTACCAGGTGCCGCTGGTAGAGGACGACATTTATGGCGATCTCCCCTTTAACGGCCGCCGGCCATCACCGGTGAAACGCTGGGATACGCAGGGGCTGGTGTATTACTGTTCATCGGTCTCCAAAACCCTGTCTGCCGGTATGCGCACAGGCTGGCTGATACCTGGCGCCCAGCACGAGAAGGCGCGGCACCTGCAGTTCGTCAGCACGGTATCCGTCAACACGCCGGCACAACTGGCCCTGGCGCATTTTCTGCAACACGGCCATTACGAGCGCTGCCTGCGTCAGTCCGCCAGTGATTATGCCCGCGCAGTGGCACGGATGATTGATCGCGTCACCCAGCTGTTTCCGGCCGACACCCGGGTCAGCCGACCCGCCGGTGGTTTTGTGTTGTGGGTCGAACTGCCGGAAGCGGTCAATACCCTGTCGCTGATGGAACAGGCGCTGGATGTAGGCGTGAGCTTTGCGCCGGGCGAACTGTTTTCCGCCTCGGGCAAATTCTCCAACTGTATGCGCCTGAATTGTGCAGTACGCTGGGATGCGAGGCTGGAAAGAGCGCTGATTGCCCTCTCCCGCCTGCTATAGATGCGTCCTTGACTCATGTCCCCAAACGATAACGCAACTTGATCACCAGCTGACTGGCCAGTGGGTCATTCCACGCGTTGTCAAACTGCTCATTGAAGTTGATCAGGTTATCGCGCTTGTTGCCGTTGCGGTTGTAAACAATAAACAGATCGGACAACGGTGCCAGCTCGAGACGATAACGCAGCTGGAAGTTCATCTGCGAGATAGAGAAATCACCCGGCGTGCCCGAATGCTGATCAATTTCTACCAGATCACGGTTGCGGGTTGGCGCATCGGCCGGCAGATTGAAGTAGCGATCACCGGCGGCCTTGATGCCGACCCACTGCAGACCCGCACTCAACTGCTGTTTGGCGGTCAGGTAATACTCCAGACGGAATCCTGTTTCCCACTGACTGGTTTCAAACGCGGTGAAGTTCTGCCCGCCCTGGTGCAGCAGCCAACCGTCCCTGTCCTGATACTGCACGTCACCCGACACGCTGATATTGGCAGCCGGGCGCCAGGTGGCACCGACTTCGTAAGACTCACTGTAGCCACCGGCAAACTCGATCGACCGACCCACCTGGGCATTCAGGCTAAGCTGGCGCGCCGTGTTTGTGGTGTAACTGGCACTGTAGTTGGTGCGTTCACGGGTCGAAAAGGTACCATTGCCAAAACTGTTGAGGTCGTCATAGCGCTTCGGGAAATGCTGCAGGTTGATGTTGACCCGATCAAGGTTGTTAAGGGTAATCGCCGTGCTGATCACCGGTATGGCGTTATTGGTCCTATCACCCTGCAGATTTTCCTCGTAGCGCAGGAACGAGGATACCCGCAGGTCTCGAACGCGGGTCAGACCGGTCTTGACCCATTCAAACCGGTACCAGGCTTCCTTGGCGTTGTTACGATCCTGGTAGCCAAAATCATTGACGTCAAGATCTTCATCAAAGTAGGTCAGGTGCAATGTGTGGGTAAACCCTTGCTGTGGCGAGTACACGATATCAGTGAAGGCACCAAACCCCTGGTCGCCATCATCCACATCCGAGGTCACCACCTGCCCGTCAAAACTCCAGATGCCGCCCTGCGTCAGGTAGCGAAAATCGATTGCGTGCACCTGGGCGTCCGATTCCGGATGCGCAACCATGGTACCGATGTACCCGATACCCCGATAGGCAGCCGTGGTGTCGCCACCCTGATCTTCGTAGAGCACGCGGAAAGCGGTAAAATCCCGCCCTTGTTGTTCGATGCGTTGCCCACCGACTCGATACAGGGTTTCGTCTTCTGACGCCGCCAGTATCCCGTACCGGAAGTTGCCGGCCTGGCCGGTTGCCTTGGCTGCACCCAGTAGATCAGCGTTCTGGATCCGCTCGCGTGGGGGCAAGGCAACACCATCAGGCAGGTCCGGTGAGCGCGGACGGCCGCCGATACGGCGTGTATTCAAAATTGTGAAACGTTTGCCGATGCTGCCATTGGAGCGCGAGGTGGTGTTAAAGATTTCCTGGCCTTCCTGGAAAAACAGGCGCTTTTCCGGAAAAAACGTTTCGCTGGCAGTCAGGTTTACCACCACATCGTCGGCCTCCGCCGAACCAAAATCCGGATTCAACGTCGCTGTCATCTGGAAGTTGCTGGACGGACGCCAGAACACATCGACGCCCGCACGATGCTCCCAGTCGGCATCAATTTCATCGTAGGTCGACGCAAACGACGGAAACAGGCTCCATTGCTGCTGCGGGTTGACACCCTCCATTTCCAGCAGCGGGAAGTTGCTCAGGAAAATCGGATCTGACTTGGCAATCGGCGGCCAAGCCCAGTTCTGGTTCAGGTGGGCCACAATGCGTTCACCGTAGAACCCGATCTGTCGTCTGCCTTCACGCCCGGGCATCGCCAGTTGACCCCAGGGGATGTAGAACTCGGCTGACCAACCGTTATCATTTTCTGCCGTTGCACCGTACCAGGCGCCGTCCCACTGACTGTTGTATTGGCGCTCTGGCAATATGGTGCCATCCAGCTGGTTGTCGCCCAATGCCAGGCTGACCCAATAGCCAAATTGCCCTTCACCCGACGTATCCAGTGTGATGGAGACCCGATCACGGTTAACGTCACGGTTGTCGCGAGCGGTAATTCGGCGCACCAGCGTATCGGCAGGTTGCTCCATGTCGACCGCTATGTAGATACCGTCATCGGTGTAAAACACCTTCATTTCCGTATCGTAAGGGGCCCGCGCCAGCGTTTCCGGCTCCACCACCCACATGCCGTTTTGTGCCGGTACTTGCGCCCAGACCGCGTCATTCAACCGGCCATCCAGGGCAATTTCAACGTTGTCAGGATAGCGTTGCAGCGGGATAACCATTTCACGGCCAAAGCGTGCCTGCACGCCAAGGGGGGCGGGGTTGATGCCGTCAATGCCAGGCTGGGCCTGAGCAGCAGTATAAAGACACAGGGACGACAGTCCCACAAGCGAGAGTCGGAGCAAGGAGTTCAAAACGACATACCTGTAGTTGGAATTATTAGTTGAATTTGTTTGGGTGACAAACATGTAACCGCGGGAGTATAACGGCAACAAAATGTGATGGCATCAATGTTTTGCAGCAAAGTTTGACAGATTGTAAGCAAGAGACTGGCCGCTCACGTCATTCCCATGACTTGTCAGACAAGGGCTATTGATCAATAATCAGGCTGAAACCACAGTTTTTACGAGGGAGAACAACAATGACAACCCGACAAAACCTGGTAAATGCCACCCTGACACTGGCCCTGACAATGGCCTGCGGGCAGGCAATGGCCCAGGACGATCTGCCGCGCACCCCCAATGGCAAACCCGACCTGCAGGGCGTGTGGAGCAATGCCACCCTGACTCCGCTGACCCGCGATCGCGAGCTGGGCGAGACCCTGGTGCTGAATGCCGACCAGGTGCGTGCCATGGAAGGTGGTCATCAGGAATTCCTGGAAGCGGAGTATGCCGCCAGTGATCCCGACCGGGAGCCTGGTGCAGGCGCTCAGGGCGGCGATGACGGCGATACCAATGACGGTTATAACGAGTTCTGGAAAGAAGTCGGCGACCGCATTCAGGTCATCAACGGTGAACCGCGCTCCTCCATTATCATCGACCCGCCCAACGGCCAGATCCCCTTCGCCGGTGACCCGCGAGCGCGCTTTGCCCGCGCGCCCGGGGCACCTGATCCCAATGATGGTCCGGAAGGACGCCCGCTGTCCGAGCGCTGCCTGATCTCCTTTGGCACCCATTCCGGTCCGCCCATGCTGCCGGTGATGTACAACAACAACTACCAGATTGTGCAGACCGAAGACTATGTCATGATCCTGGCGGAAATGATTCACGATGCCCGCATCATTCGCATTGATGATGAACCCATGCCGCACATGCAAAAGTGGATGGGTGACTCGGTGGGGCGCTGGGAAGATGACACCCTGGTCGTCACCACCACCGGTTATCACCCGCAGCACACGGTGTTCGGCGCGTCAGAGAATCTGACGGTTACCGAACGTTTCGAGCGCGTTTCGTCATCAGAAATTGTTTACAGCTTCACCGTTGAAGACCCTACAGTCTTCAGCCAGCCGTGGACAGGTGAGCTGATGTTCAATGCCAAGTCCGCTGACGAACCCATGTACGAATACGCCTGCCACGAAGGCAACTATGCACTGCCCGGCGTGCTGGCCGGTGCCCGTCGCGCTGAAGCCGAGGCTGCCAGTCAGTAGCGGGGTGAGTTAAATGTGCCGGAGCGGGTTGTCAGCGTTGAACTGATCAGTTTCAGTACAGCTGTTGGTGAGCTGCAGTGGGCTTGCAGGCAACTGCAATGGCGTTATAACTGTCCCCGGTCCATGGCGCCAGGCGATCATAGTCGTGCTCCAGCATGGTGACCTCAAAGCCGGTCGCCAGCAGCAGGTCCCTTACCTGCGGCAGGGTTGTTGCTGTCATGGTGTGATGATCATGCCAGGTTTGTGTGTTATCGGCCGATTCGCGGGTAATGGACAAGCGCAAATCCAGCACTTCGCCCTGCCCCCGGTAGTACCAGCCTGATTCGAAACGCAGCAAGGCGTCTGCCTGCTGCACCTGCGTCACCACCTTGCGCTGCTGGCGCGCGCCATTGGCATCCACCGTATTGAACACCAGTACGCCACCGGGTTTCAGCGCACAAAAAGCACGCCTGAGGGTTTCGGCAAAGTTGTTCAGCGGGTGGCTGTAGTGAATCGAATATAAAAAACAGCTGATCAGATCAAACCTGTACACCTGCTCGAACGCTGCCAGGTCACACAGCAACAGGTTCGCCTGCGGACAGCGGACCTGCGCCTGTGCCAGCATGGCGGCGCTGTTGTCCAGCCCGGTGGGCACAAAACCCAGACGCGTCATTTCCTGCAAATGGGGCCCGGTGCCACAGGCGAGATCCAGGTAATCGCGCCCGCCCGACTGAGCAAAAGCATCAAACACCCGCACTGCGAACGCGCATTGCCCCGCATAATCCACTTCCGCACAAAACTGATCGTAATAGTCCGCCAGATCGGTGTACAGGTTTCCGTCGTTGCTTTTGACAGTAGCGGGCATGCTGACAGGCTCTTGCGCGTTGAGTAGCTGAATTAAAATGCGCGCAGGGTACACCAGAGTGAGGCATAACACACCATACCAATCAGCCCCAAAACGCTTATACTGGCAACCGGCAAAAAATGCAGACCCACGGACGAGCTAATGAGTTCAGCAGGAACAACACACCTCGCGGTAGCCATGCCCATACAACCGGGTTTTATGGTACTGCAGAGCAACCGGCTGGAGCAGTTGCGGCAGGTGACCGTATCCTGGCTGAGCCGCAATCCGCTGACACCGCTGGAAAACGAAGTCTTGCTGGTGCAAAGCAACGGTATTGCACAGTGGCTGAAACTGGCACTGGCCGCCGATACCGATGCCGAAGAACCCGGCTGTGGCATCGCAGCCGCCATGAACATCAGCCTGCCCGGCCGTTTTCACTGGCAGGCCTACCGCGCCGTGCTGGGTCAGCTCCCGGAAACCTCACCCTACGATAAGAACCTGCTGAGCTGGCGATTGCTGCGCCTGCTCCCCACCTTGCTGGCAGAACCCGAGTTTGGTGCCCTTCGGCATTTTCTGAGCGATGACAGCGGCCAGCGCAAGCAGTTTCAACTGGCCCAGCGACTGGCCGATCTGCTGGATCAGTATCAGATCTATCGCGCCGACTGGTTGCAGGACTGGGCTCAGGGAGTAAACCAGATTACCCGCCACAATGAGCATGCGCCGCTGCCTGATGAACAAGGCTGGCAGGCCGAGCTCTGGCGACGCCTGCTCAACGACATCGCGCCGCAGGCACGCGACAGCGGCCGGGCCCAGGTACATCAGCAGTTTCTGGACGCCTGCCTGAAACTGACACCGGAAACCCGGCCAGCCGGTCTGCCCCGACGTGTGGTGGTATTTGGCATCTCCTCGTTGCCCCGGCAAAGCCTGGAGGTGCTGGCGGCGATAGCACGCTGCACCCAGGTATTGCTGTGTGTCCATAACCCCTGCGCGCATTACTGGGGCGACATCATCGAACCGCACATGGCACAGCGACTGTTTTCGCGGCCTTACAAGCGCCAACCGCCACGCGCAGACATGCCCCGGATCACAGATACTGACAGCGATATCGGTGTCGTTGATGAGTTGTTCCTGCGCGGCAACCCCCTGCTGGCGGCCTGGGGCAAACAGGGGCGCGACTATATCCGGCTGCTCGACGAGCATGACGAGCGCGCGGCATACGAACAGTTATTCCAGGACAACAAACTCAATATTGATCTGTTTGAAGAGCCGCAGGAGAGTGATCTGCTGGGCCGCATTCAGGGCGACATCTTCCATCTGCGCAGTACCGACGAAGCCCGGGCGGCGGGGACTGACTTGAACCCCGACGCCGGGCTGAGTTTTCATATCGCACACAGCGCACAACGCGAAGTGGAAATTCTGCAGGATCATTTGCTGGACCTGTTTGCCAACGACCCGACGCTGCGTCCGCGCGACATTCTGGTGATGGTGCCCGACATCAATCAATTTGCGCCGCATATCCAGGCCGTGTTCGGGCGCATTCAGCGTGATGATACACGGTTCATTCCGTTTACCATTTCCGACCAGGGCAGACGCCATCAGGCACCGATTTACCTGGCATTGGCCATGTTGATGAACCTGCCGTCGTCGCGGTTCGGGGTCAGCGAATTGCTGGACCTGCTGGATGTACCCGCCGTGCAAAACGCCTTTGACCTGGACGCTGCCGACAAGTCTCTGCTGCACCGCTGGGTAGAAGGTGCCGGCATCCGCTGGGGACTCAACGCGGCACAGCGCACCGCCCAGGGCATGCCTGCTGCATTGAACAAGGATGCCCTGGAACAGAACACCTGGCACTTTGGCCTGCGCCGCATGCTGCTGGGCTACGCCGTAGGTCAGGGCGACGCCTGGCAGGGCATCGAGCCCTTTGCCGAAGTCGGTGGTCTAAGCGCGGCGGTGACCGGCAAACTCACTCACCTGTTGCGCGTGCTGGAACATTACTGGCAGGTGTTCCAGCAGCCTGCGGATGCAGAGACCTGGAGCGCCAGGATCAGCACGCTGCTTAACCAGTGTTTTGTGGCCAGTGATGATCGCGACACCCTGCTGATCAATCGCGCCGAACAGCGCTTGCAGAGCTGGACGGACGCCTGCGCGCAGGCGGATTTCCACGAAGAGTTGCCGATTGAAGTGGTCAGCGAATATTTTCTGGAATCACTGGATGAACTGGACCTGAGCCAGCGCTTCCTGGCCGGTGCGGTAAATTTTGCTACCCTGATGCCCATGCGGGCAATACCGTTCAGACATATCTGCCTGCTGGGCATGAACGACGGGGACTACCCGCGCCAGGTCACCTCTGTGGATTTTGACCTGATGCGACAGGACTACCGGCCCGGGGACCGGTCCCGCCGCGAAGACGACCGATACCTGTTTCTGGAGGCACTGCTGTCTGCGCGCGAGTCCCTGTATATAAGCTGGACCGGACGCAGCATTCGCGATAACAGTGAACGACCACCCTCGGTGCTGGTGGCGCAGTTGCGCGACTATATTGAGGACACCGTTGAAAAGCAGGACAGTAACGAACCGCTACTGCAACGCATCACCCACGAGTATCCCCTGCAGCCCTTCAGCGCGGCGTACTTCAGCGCCAACTCGGCAATGACCACCTATGCGGCAGAATGGGCACCACAACCCGGACAGACTATTTCCGACGATCAAACCATAAGTGCAGTAAACCCCACTGAGAGTACCGTCAGCCTCAGTGATCTGGTCGCCCTGCTGCGCAATCCGGCCGCCGTTTTTTTTGACAAACATCTGGGCGTGGTATTCAACAACGAAGAATTAACCGGCGATGACCATGAAGCGTTTGCCGTCGACGGTCTGCACAAATGGCAGATTCAGGATCAGCTGATACGCGATGCCCAGCGGCTATTGCGCACACAGGTTGATAACACATCAGTCGACATGCCCGGCATACTGGATCAACTGATCAACAAACAACAGCGCCAGGGTGTACTGCCGCTGCCACCGTTTGCCGATCTGTACCGTGACCCGCTGACCCGGGCATTGATCAAACCCTTACAGCGCTATCACGACCTGATGCGCCACAGCGCAGAAACCGGAACACGGCTGGTTCAGGCCACCGCCGCCGATGGCAGTTTGATGCTGGAAGACACCCTTAACGACCTGCGGCAAAACGACGATGGTGCGTATATCCGCTGTGTGATGTTGAGCAGTCAGATCTGGTCTGGTAAAACGCCGGGCGGACATAAAGCTGCCAGCACGATCAAATGGCATTACCTGGCACGGCACTGGCCCGCGCATGTGGCGGCGCAACTGCATGGCCCGGTTAAAACGCACGTGCTGGGACCCGATACTGATGAAATCCTGGCGCCGCTGGACCTCGACACAGCACAGCATGTCTTGCAGACCCTGCTGAGCCTGTACCAGCAAAACCTCACGCATCCGCTGGCGGCGGAAGTCAAAACCAGTTGCGCTTACCTGACAACTGATCCGGAAAAATCACCCCTGGACGCCGCCCGCTCGGTATACGAAGGAACTTACACTGTGTCCGGCGCGATGCAAAGCAGTGAGGCGTTGTCCCGTTTGTGGCCCGACTTTGACACGCTAATGCAAGGTCAGTTGCCGGAGCAGACAACGGAGCTTGTGTCTGATGCTGATCACCCGGCGTTTGTCAGCAGCAGTACTGATCTGTACCACGCCATGGTCGAGCATTGGACCCGGCATCGTCAACGTAACAACACCGACGGGGAGGACGCCGAATGAGCAGTGGAAACCCGGTTCGCAGCGACAGCCAACCCCTGGATATCCGCAGTTTCCCCCTGCGCGGCAGCCAATTGATCGAAGCCAGCGCCGGCACCGGCAAAACCTTCACCATTGCCCTGCTCTACGCCCGTCTGATTCTGCAACATGGCGGTGACGCTGCCTTCCCTCGCGCGTTAACACCGGAAGACATACTGGTGGTCACCTTTACCGATGCGGCCACCCAGGAATTGAAAGACCGCATTCGAGCCCGGCTGTCCGACGCCGCACGTTGTTTTATCAAACCGGACACTGAGTGCGACGATGTCCTGCGCCTGCTGCGTGACGACTATGACGCCGCCCTGTGGCCACAATGTGGGCGCTTGCTCAGCATGGCCGCACAGAGCATGGACCAGGCGGCCGTGTCGACCATACACGGCTGGTGCTATCGCATGTTACGCGAGCACGCCTTTGACAGTGGCAGCCTGTTCCAGCAGACCCTGATCACCAACCAGCAGGACATGTTTGCCGACCTGATACGTGACTACTGGCGCCAGCATTTTTATGCCCTGCCCGAGACCACCGCGCGTATCATCAACCGGGAATTTGGCAACCCGGAAACGCTGTTACAGGCGGTGCGACCGTTAATACACAAAACCAATACCACGCTGACCTTCGCCGGTGAAACCCTGCCTGAGATCAGCGACCTGACGCAAACACTGGCGGGTTTTGCCAAGCAGGCACGGGAAATCGCCCGCCTGGAAGAGGCGGCCCGCAGTGCCTGGGCAGCGTCCCGGGCCGAGCTTGAAGACCTGCTTGATGAACTGCAGGCAGCGCTGAACAAGAATTCCTATGCCGAAGCAAAAACCCCGGACGGCTTTGCAGCCCTGAAACAGAGTCTCGCCGACTGGGCACAGGGTGGGGACGCGCCCGCGCGCATGGTGCGTTTTGCACAGGATCAATGGAAGCTCAGCGGAGGCAAAAAGGCGCCCGCGCAACCGCAACACCCGGCACTGGCGGCGATTGCTGACTGGCTGGCCGAGAGCGAAGCCGCTGACAACAGCACCGGTCCCAATGTCCGCGCACTGGTGCTCAGTCATGCGCGCCGCTGGCTGGAAACCGCTCTGCACAAACGCCTGCAAGAAAAAGCCGAACTGGGTTTTGACGACCTGTTGCTGCAGCTCGATCGCGCCCTGCAAGGTCCACTGGGTGACAAACTGGCGGCACAGATCAGGCGTGATTACCCGGTCGCCATGATTGATGAATTCCAGGACACCGATCCGCTGCAATACCGGATATTCGACAAGATCTACCAGCTCAGCCGCAATCACGCGGACAGCGCCCTGATCATGATTGGCGACCCCAAGCAGGCAATCTATTCTTTCCGCAATGCCGACATCCACACCTACCTGGCAGCACGCCAGGCGACAGCCGGGCGGCACTACAATCTGGGCACCAATTACCGGTCAACGCAGGGCATTGTTGACGGCATCAACTATCTGTTTGCACAGGCAGAGACGTTTACTGCCGGTGCCTTTCGATTCCGGCAAGGGGAACATAACCCGTTGCCTTTTCTGCCCGTGGCCGCCAAAGGCCGTGACCAGACTTTGATCATCAACAGCATAGAAGCGCCAGCTATCACATTCTGGCATCTGGGCTCCGTCAGTGACGATGACGAGTATGAAGACCGTGTCGAAACGATAGCCATCACGCAATTCCGCAAAAATATCGCCTTGCGCTGCGCCAGCGAAATTGCCAGCTGGCTGCATGATGAAAAGACGGGTTTTGAATCGGGGACCGGTTTTACCCGCCTGCGCCCGAAAGACATCGCCATTCTCGTGCGCGGCCGCAGCGAGGCTAACGAAATCCGCGCCGCCTTGCATGCCTACGGGCTGGCCAGTGTCTATCTGTCTGACCGCGAATCGGTCTTTGCCAGCGCCGAGGCCCACGACGTATTACGCTGGCTGCGCGCCTGCGCCGAGCCGGGCGACGAACGCAAGTTGCGGGCAGCGCTGGCAACCGCCTCACTGGACCTGCCACTGTCGCGTCTGGAACAATTGAATCGAGACGAACTCGCCTGGGAAACAGAGACCGAGTTGTTTCGTCAGCTGCACCGGCTATGGCAGACCCAGGGGGTACTGCCCATGCTGCGCCAACTGATGCAGTTTCATGACTTGCCGCAGCGCCTGATCAATCAACCTGACGGTGAACGCAGCCTGACCAATCTGTTGCACCTGGCGGAATACCTGCAGAAGGCCAGCGCGCAACACGAGGGGGAGCAGGCCTTGATCCGACACCTGGCGGAGCAGATGCAGGACCCCGGTGATGAAGAGATTCTGCGCCTGGAAAGTGACAGCGACCTGATACGTGTGGTGACCATTCACAAAGCCAAAGGTCTGGAATACCCGCTCGTGTGTCTGCCGTTTGCGCCGGCCCTGAAAGAAGTTGATGGCCGGGTGAAACAGGTCATGATCATAAACAACGATCAGGCTGGTATGCGCCGCCTGGAAATTTCCGGCAATAAAACCGATGCCGACGCCTGGCAACAGGCCGACCATGAACGTTTGTCTGAAGACATGCGACTGTTGTATGTGGCCCTGACACGTGCCCGCCACGGCCTCTGGCTGGGGGTGGCCGCCGTCAGTTCCGGCAACAGCGCCAAAACCATCAACCACAAAGGCGCGCTGGGCTACCTGATGAGTGGTGGCGAACCCATGGACGCCATCAACGTTGCCGAGGCCCTGCAGCGCTGGCACGAAGACGGCAATGATGACAGCGGCAACACGATCAAATTGAAACCGGCACCCGCCATTCGTGATCCGGACGCGTTTGATAATCCAGCGTCTACACCGCCTGCCTTCGCTCTGAAACCGGCACGGGTGTCACCGCGCAGCCCGGCAGAAAACTGGTGGATTGCCAGCTACTCGGCATTAAAAACCGGCGCGATCAATGACAGAGCAGGCGCCATCGAGTCCCCGGAACCTGAAGCACCGCAGGATGACCAGGTTCTGGAAGAGCAGTCAACAGCGGCCGAAGATTCACGCGCCATCGAACAGCAACAACGCCATGACTTCAGCCGCAGTGCGCCGGGACTGCATGGATTTCATCGCGGCCCGAAACCGGGCACCTTTCTGCATGGCTTGCTGGAATGGGCCGAGGCCGAGGGTTTTGCCAACGCAGCAAGCAACGATGAATCACGTCGGCAAATGATCGCGCAGCGCTGCCTGCCGCGTGACTGGCAGGACGATGTTGAACGCCTGGATACCTGGCTGAAGGCGTTTTTGCAGACCCGCTTCGTGCTACCCGACCATTCTTCCCTGCAGCTGACTCAGCTGACATCGCAGCAAGCGGAGATGGAATTTATGTTCGCCAGCTGTCGGGTGGACGCCCGGGAACTGGACAGACTGTGCCAACAGTTCATACAGCCCGGCACAACGCGTCCGGCGCTGCTGCCCAGGCAACTCAATGGCATGATGAAAGGCTTTATAGACCTGGTGTTTGAACACCAGGGCTGTTTCTATGTCGCCGACTGGAAATCGAACCACCTCGGACCCACCGAGAGCAGTTACACACAGCAGACACTTGCGCAAGAGATCCTGCACAACCGGTATGACGTTCAGTACGCCATCTACCTGCTGGCCCTGCATCGCCTTCTGCGCAGCCGATTGCCGACCTATGACTACGACAGCCATGTTGGCGGTGCGTTGTATTTCTTTCTGCGCGGTCATGCCGCCGAGACACAGGGCCTGGTGGCAGACAAGCCACCGCTGGCGTTTATTGAAGCCATGGACACATTGTTCCAGACCGGTCGGTCCATTCTCACTTCGAGCCAGGGAAAACAGGAGGTTTTGTTCTGATGGCTGACTTAGCGAACCCGGAAACAAGGCGTGAAACCACCGATTTTGACGCTATGCTGAGCGACACTACCCGGTTTTTAGCGGTTTTGGACGATTGGGCGCGAGCCGGCTGGATACGCTGGCTGGATACCGAGTTCGCGGTTTTTCTGCACCGTCAGGTCCCGGATGCCCCGGTTCCCCTGTTACTGGCAGCCGCGTTAACCAGTCACCAGAACGGCCACGGCCACGTTTGCCTGGATGTCGAATACTGCCTGTCCGAACCCGGCAAGGCCTTGTCCCTGCCACCGGAATCATCTGCACATCAACCTGACGTAACACCGCAGCAACTGCTGTCCCGCATCGGGCTCGATCAGTGGTTGAACGCCCTGCAATGCCCGCAACTGATAGACGAAGCTATGGCTGCAGACATGCTGGCAAACGGCAATCAACCGCTGGTGCTTGACCGCAGCAGCGGTCGCCCGCTGTTGTATTTGCGACGCTTCTGGCACTACGAACAGACCCTGGCGCACAGTATCCGGCAACGGCTGCTATCACCGCCCGACATCAATGACAGCTTGCTGACAGCAAGCATCGAATCTGTTTTCGACCAGCTATCTCATAACACGCCTCAAGCAGGGGAATCACCAAACCATTCATCCAACCACTCATCCAGGCACTGTGACTGGCAGAAAATTGCCTGCGCGCTGGCCGCACGCAATCGATTTGCCGTCGTTACCGGTGGCCCCGGAACCGGCAAAACCACCACTGTGGTCAAGCTGCTCGCCGTGCTTCAACAGATGCAGAACGACACCGGCCATCCGCCACTGCGTATTCGCCTGGCTGCCCCGACCGGCAAAGCCGCCGCGCGCCTAAGCGCCTCCATCACCTCGCAACTGGCAGCGCATGACCTGCAGGGCATCCCGGGTGAAGTCAGCACGGTCCATCGTCTGCTTGGTCCCATACGAAACAGTCGGTTCTTCCGGCACAATGCCGGTCATCCGCTGCCGGTCGATGTTGTCGTCATTGACGAAGCGTCCATGGTGGATGTCGAACTGATGGCGTTATTGCTGGATGCTCTGCCCGCGCAAGCACGGCTGGTATTACTCGGCGACAAAGACCAACTGGCATCCGTGGAAGCCGGCGCAGTGCTCGGCAGTCTGTGCCAGCGCGCCGGGCTGGCACACTACACGCAGGAAACCGCAGACTGGACAAGATCGGTGAGTGGGCAGAAGGTGCCTGCAGAGTTGACTGACAGCAACGGCACTGAACTGGACCAGGCCATCACCATGCTGCGCTACAGCCACCGCTTCGGTGCCATTCCCGGCATCGGCGAACTGGCGCAGGCAGTCAACACCAGTGCTGACGCGGACACGCTGAATGCGTATTTTGACGGACGGTTCAATGAACTCAGGCGCATCAAAATACGCAGCACGCAGGACAAGGCATTCGAGCACCTGATCAGCGATGTTGATAGCGGGTACGGTCACTATCTGACGCAGGTAGACAAGATGCCAGCAACAGAGGCCAACAGTCATGCCTGGGATGACTGGGCGCTGACCGTGCTCAAGGCACATGGCCACTTTCAGCTACTGGCCGCCCTGCGCAAAGGTGAGTTCGGTGTTGAGAGCTTGAACAGACGCATCGAACAGATACTGCTTAATACAGGTTTGCTGGTTGTCGGGCACGAGCGCGAGCATGCCACCTGGTACCCGGGGCGCCCGGTGATGGTGACGCGAAATGACTATCATCTGGATCTGATGAACGGAGACATCGGCATTACCCTGCCCTGTCCGGTTTCAGCGCCAGGTGGCACTGAATTGATGTTGCGGGTGGCTTTTCCCACAGCGGACAAACTCAAGCCCGTGCGCTGGATACTGCCCAGCCGTTTACAATCAGTAGAAACCGTATTTGCCATGACCGTTCACAAATCGCAGGGCTCGGAATTCAACCACACTGCGCTGATCCTGCCGCAACATGACAACCCGGTGCTGACACGTGAACTGATTTACACCGGCATTACCCGCGCTGCAAAACAGTTCACACTGATTGATGGCAATGCCAGCATACTGCCCCGGGCCGTCGCCAGCACGGTATTCAGAGCCAGTGGCCTGCTGCATACGATCAACAGCAGCGTTAATTAACTCATGAGCCCTAACGCATAACCAACGTATCAACGGGAATCAGACGCCCTCAGACGCCTGAATCTCCTCAGCAATGCGTTGCACTTCATCCAGCACTCGAAGTACATTCTCGCCCCAGATTTTGGCTATTTCTTCTTCGCTGTAGCCGCGTCGCACCAGCTCCAGGGTCACATTAAATGTTTCCGACGCATCGGCCCAACCGGTGACGCCACCACCGCCATCAAAGTCACCGCTGATGCCAACGTGATCAACGCCGATCAGCTCAACCATGTAGTCGATGTGGTCAACAAAGTCGCTGACATCCACCGGTGGCGCCACAACGTCTACCTCAGCAGCGATACGTGGCGCAGCCAGCTCGTTGATTTCCGACAGTTGCGCCAGATAGGCGGTGCGGGCGTCAGCATCCAGCGCCCGGGCTTCGGCTGGCGTCAGCAGGGTGTAGCCCAGGTCATCGGCTATGTCCGCCTGCAGCGTCCGCAATGCCTGGGTGTAGGCGCTCTGTTTTTCGGAGTCGACATAACTGCGGAAGGCAACGGCCTGCACTACCCCCCCGTTATCACGAATGGCCAGCAGCTCGTCGTCGTACAGATTGCGGCTGACGCTCGGATCCAGAGCCCGGGCCGAGGAGTGTGACGCCATCACCGGTGCACGGGACAACTCAATGGTCTCCTTGTTGGACTCATAGGACGGATGCGAAACATCAATGATGATGCCCCATTTGTTCATCTCGGCAATGGCTTCGCGCCCCAGATCACTGAGACCGTTGTGCAACCAGATATCGTCATTCTCACCGGTATTGGAATCAGCAAACTGGCTGTGGCCGTTGTGAGACAGGGATGCATAACGCGCACCCAATTCGTAGTAACGACGAACGTTTCCAATATCCATGCCCATCGGGTAAGCATTTTCGACTCCGATCATGGCGACCTTTTTACCGCTGGCGACAATACGGCGGACATCGTCTGAGGTATAGGCCAGTTCGATCTGATCTGGTGCGATTTCGGTCGCCAGGCGCTGAATTGCACTGAATTTGTCCAGCGCATTGGCCTCGGCAGCGGCGAAGCCTTCCTCGGTCAGCGGCCCCTGCCCGGTGTACACCACAAACCAGGCCACATCCATGTCACCGGCTTCCATTTTGGGCAGATTGACCTGCGTATCGAGATCCTGAACGTAGTTGGTGTCGGGCGCGAAATTGGCGGTGTTGATATCGACGTGTGTGTCCATCACGATGACCCGTTCGTGAATACCACGGGCGCGTTCGATCAGCGCCTCTTCGCTTTCTGCCGCCGGCGTGCTGGTTTCCGGCGCTGCTGCGGCAGCCGGGGCTGGCGCAGATGTGGCCGGGGTTTCCGAAGGCCCGCAGGCGGCCAGCAACAGTGATGATGCAAACGTTACCGCCAGCGCCCAACGAGAGCGGAAACTGCGGATAACACGGGTTGGATCATTGAGATTCTCAGACACAAGCTTTACCTCCGGAAAATGGATCGGGGATTTCGTATTTATATCTTCTAACGCATGACTGTCGTCACTCTATATTTGCTGCCTGCAAAACCTGTGCCTTATTGTGAATCCGTGGCCCGGGGTTGCCAGCCACCCGTTGCTATCGGTGCCAGGCCGGATACCGGCGGATTATACAAATACACCCAGGCGGGACCGTAGCGCGTCTGGAACATGCGGCGATCATAAAGTCCGTTGTCGGGCGACTCCGCCAGATAATCCTCCAGCAAATCCAGTTGGCGTAATTGCAGCGTGGTAACCGAAAAAACGTCAACCTCAATGCCCTGGGAAAACTCTGCTTTTGCGCCCGGATAAGGTCCAAGATCGTAGAGTGTAATTTCACGCAATATATCATTGCCCATGAACTCTGCATCTTCCAGCAAATGGTAATTACTGAGCCCCCGTTTGAGGGTTCCGTAAACGGCAACCA